>NC_023137.1:557500-870000 GCF_000511385.1 Phaeobacter gallaeciensis DSM 26640 | reverse complement strand
ACATTCGGGGCAAAGACACGGTCTGGCGTCATAACCTCAACCGTTGCCCCGGCCATGGCCGCGACCTCCGCCGCCTGAAGCGCCGGGTGATCACCGCTTTCGTCATATATGAGGACCGACCCACCGGGCGTCACATCCCCCGAGATAATATCCCAGGCCGAGACAACATGCGCTGCCTCCTCGCCCGCCTCAAACAGCTGCATATTGGGCAGCCCGCCGGTTGCAATGATCACAACATCAGGAGAGAGAGCGGTCACGTCCTCCACCTCCGCCCAGGTGTTGAAGCGGAACTGCACATCCCGTGCGGCACATTGCGCCATGCGCCAGTCGATGATGCCCATCATCTCGCGGCGGCGCTGGTTTTGCGCGGTGAGCCGGACCTGCCCGCCGGGATCGGGCGCCGCCTCAAAGACTGTGACCGCATGGCCGCGTTCTGCCGCAACCCGTGCGGCCTCCAGACCGCCGGGGCCTGCGCCGACCACCACCACCTGCTTACGGGCCTCAGCCCGAGGGATCACATGCGGCATCGTCAACTCGCGCCCGGTTGCGGCGTTGTGAATACACAGCGCCTCCCCGGCCTGATAGATCCGGTCCAGACAATAGGTCGCGCCTACACAGGGGCGGATATCATCCTCGCGCCCCTCGGTGATCTTATGCACAATATGCGGATCGGCCATATGAGCACGCGTCATGCCCACCATGTCCAGAAGACCGTCCGAAATGGCATGACGTGCGGTGGCCACATCGGGGATCCGAGCGGCATGAAAAGTGGGCAGACCCGTGGCTTTTTTAACCTCACCGGCAAAATCCAGATGCGGTGCTGAGCGCATGCCCTGCACCGGGATCACATCGGTCATTGCCGGATCCGTGTGAATGCGGCCACGGATCACATTGAGGAAATCGACCATCCCACTGGCGGCCAGACGTTTGGAGATCTCCAGCCCCTCCTCAGGGGTGATCCCGCCCGTCTGCGCCTCATCCGCCGTATACCGTAGCCCGACAATAAAATCACTGCCGACCCGGTCACGCACCGCCGTCAGCACCGCCATCGGCAGCGCCATCCGGCTCTCGAGCGTCTGGCCACCGTAAGGCCCGTCCAGATCATTGGTCAGCGGAGACCAGAACTGGTCCAGCAGATGGCCGTAAACCTGGAGTTCGATCCCATCCATGCCACCGGCCTTCATCCGCTCTGCCGCATCGGCGAAATCTGCAATGACGCGGGTGATATCCCAATCCTCCGCCAGCTTCGGGAAGGCCCGGTGCGCAGGTTCGCGGTGGCGCGAGGAGCTGATCGAAGGCAGCCAATCCCCCTTGTCCCAGCCGGTGCGTCGCCCCAGATGGGTCAGCTGGATCATCGCTGCACAGCCATGCTCATGCAGCTGATCGGTCAGATTGCGGATCCAGGGCACCACCTCATCCTTATAGGCCAGGATATTGTTGAACACCGGCGGGCTGTCCCGCGATACCGCCGCAGAGCCCGCCGTCATCGCCAGCGCCACACCCGCCTTGGCCCGTTCCGCGTGGTAGGCCGCATAGCGTTCCTTGGGCATGCCCTCTTCCGGGTAGGCTGGTTCGTGACTGGTGGTCATGATCCGGTTGCGCAGGGTGAGATGCTTCAGCTGATAGGGCTGTAAGAGCGGGTCGTTGGACATGGCAGGCTCCTGTGGCGACAAGACAACCGTTTGTTTGGCTTCAGATTCCCCAGTATGATCACAACTCTGGACATATGTGTCAGGTCAATTTCCGACTCCGTTGTGAGTCATCGACGACACCAGGCAACATCGCCACAGCCTGCCCCATTTTAAGGCGTGCTTTCCGCATCACAGGAGGTGAACCCTCGCTGGCGACTGCGAAAGAACCGTTTCAGCCCGCGTTTGAAGTGACGGACCTTGGCCGATTGCAGCAGATCCTGATGGCTTAGCCCCCAGATCCGCGCATAGTCCTGCGGCGCAAGCCCGGGCAGCGGCACCAGATCAAGATCACCCCGCCCCAGATAGACCGGCATTCTGACCGCATCTCATGCGCCCCACTTGCTCCTCTCTTGGTTTCAACACAGCGACGGGACAGGCCCGCGCCGGGCGCCAGCCCGGCGCTACGAGAAAAAACGGGCGCGGAACTCTTGGCTCCGCGCCCGCTCTGTTGTCTCAGTCAGATCTACCGGGTCACTCGGCTGCGATCTGCCCTTCGATCTTCTCGATTTTCACCGCCGAGAATTTGAACTCGGGGATCTTGCCATAGGGGTCCAGCGCCGGGTTGGTCAGGATGTTGGCGGCAGCCTCCACATAGGCAAAGGGCACAAACACCATGTCCTCGGCAATGGCCCGGTCAGCCCGCGCCATGATCTCGATCGACCCACGGCGGGTTGACAGGCGCACCATTTCACCCGGTTCAACCCCCATCAGCTTCAGCGTGCACGGGTTGAGCGAGCAGTTCGCCTCCGGCTCCACCGCATCCAGAACCAATGACCGGCGTGTCATCGACCCGGTGTGCCAGTGCTCCAACTGGCGGCCCGTGGTCATAATCATCGGATACTCCGCATCCGGCGCCTCATCTGGTGGGATCACCGATGCCGGGGTGAAGCGAGCGCGCCCCTCTGGACGCGGGAAGCCATCGCCGAACACAATCGCCTGACCGGGGTCGGTCTCATGCAGCGACGGATAGGTGATGGTCTCGGTCTCCAGACGCTCCCAGGTGATGTTGTTGAGGGAGTTCATGTTCAGCTTCATCTCGTTAAAGACTTCGCTGACATCCTTATAATCCCAGGGCAGCCCGATGCGCCGCGCCAGTTCAACCGTCACCTTCCAGTCCTCGCGCGCCTCCCCCGGAGGGGCCACTGCGGGACGAACACGCTGCACCTGCCGGTTGGTGTTCGACACAGTACCGTTCTTTTCATAGAGCGCCGAGGCCGGCAGGATGATGTCGGCATAGTTCGCCGTCTCAGTCAGGAAGATATCCTGAACGATCATCAGCTCCAGCTTGGCAAAGGCATCGCGCGCATGATCGGCATCCGGGTCCGACATCGCCGGGTTTTCTCCCTGGATGTACATGCCCTTGATATTGCCCGCATAAGCCTGATCGACAATCTCGGTCACGGTCAGGCCCTTCTCGTTCGAGAAGTCGCCGCCGCCCCAGACGTCGGTGAAGGATTTGCGCACATCATCCGAGGTCACGGTCTGGTAATCCGGCAGGAACATCGGAATGAGGCCCGCGTCGGACGCGCCCTGCACGTTGTTCTGGCCGCGCAGCGGGTGCAGACCGGCGCCCGGCTTGCCCACGTTACCGGTCATCAGCGCCAGCGAAATCAGACAGCGCGAATTATCCGTCCCGTGGATATGCTGGGAGATGCCCATGCCCCAGAAAATCAGACCCGCGTTCCCCCCTGCAAAGATCCGCGCAACACGGCGCAGCTGATCCGGGCTGATGCCGCAGATTTCCGACATCTTCTCAGGTGTGAACTGCTTCAGGTGCTCTTTCTCGGCCTCCCAGTTCTCGGTCCAGCGATGGATGTACTGGCTGTCATAGAGCTCTTCCTCGACGATCACATTCATGATCGCGTTGAGCATCGACACGTCGGCACCGGGGCGGAACTGCACCATTTCGGTGGCAAAGCGGCGCAAACCGACGCCGCGCGGATCCATCACAATCAGCTTGCCGCCGCGTTTGGTGAACTGCTTGAAATAGGTCGCCGCCACCGGGTGGTTCTCGATCGGGTTGGAGCCGATCACGATCGCCACATCGGCGTTCTCAATCTCGTTGAAGGTTGCGGTCACAGCGCCGGAGCCGACGTTTTCGATCAGCGCCGCAACAGAGGACGCGTGACACAGACGGGTGCAATGATCGACGTTGTTGTGCTTGAAGCCCTGACGGATGAACTTCTGGAAGAGATAGGCTTCCTCATTGGTGCATTTCGCCGAGCCGAAACCTGCGACAGATTTCGGGTCTTCATCCCGCAAGCGCATCAACTCCTTGCCCGCCAGATCCATCGCCTCTTCCCAGGTCGCTTCGCGGAAATGGGTCGAGAGGTTGCCGGGATCGACGTTCAGGCCTTTGGCAGGCGCATCATCGCGGCGGATCAGCGGCTTGGTCAGCCGGTGTGGGTGATGGATGTAGTCAAAGCCGAAACGACCCTTCACACACAGGCGGCCTTCGTTTGCCGGGCCGTTGATGCCCTCAACATGCTTGACCTTGCCGTCCTTCACTTTCAGCGACACCTTGCAGCCGACACCGCAGAACGGGCAGACGCTTTCGGTCTCGCTGTCATAATCCTTGCTGTCGCCGACCTGATTGTCATCCATAACGGTCGCAGGCATCAGCGCCCCAGTCGGGCAGGCCTGCACGCATTCCCCGCAAGCCACGCAGGAGGACTGACCCATCGGGTCCGCGATATCAAACACCGGATAGGCATCATGGCCGCGACCAGCCATGCCGATCACATCGTTGACCTGCACTTCACGGCAGGCGCGCACGCAGAGGTTACAGGAGATACAGGCGTCCAGATTGACCTTCATCGCCACATGGCTGTCGTCCAAGAGCGGGATACGGTCCTTTTCCAACTTCGGAAAGCGCGACTCTGAAACCCCGTTCAGCTCTGCCATATCCCACAGATGCGAGGACTTATCGCGCGCCTCTTCCTGCTTGGGCTGGTCGGCCACCAAGAGTTCCATCACCATCTTGCGGGCACCTTCCGCGCGCGCGTTATTGGTCGTGACAACCATGCCCTCGGCAGGTTCGCGGATACAAGAGGCCGCCAGCGTGCGCTCGCCTTCAATCTCCACCATGCAGGCGCGGCAGTTGCCATCCGGGCGATAGCCCGGCTGCGGCTTATGGCACAGATGCGGGATCTTCAGACCACGGCCATTGGCAACTTCCCAAATAGTCAGACCTGCGTCCGCCGTAACCTGTTCGCCATCGAGTGTGAATGTAACTGTATTGCTCATGGCTTAGACCTCCTCGGGGAAGTGTTTGATGGTCAGACGGATCGGATTGGGCGCCGCCTGTCCTAGGCCGCAGATCGAGGTATCGACCATGGCGGCACTCAGCTCTTCCAACAGCCCCTGATCCCATTTCTTCTCGCTCATCAGCTTGACGGCTTTCTCGCAGCCCACCCGGCAGGGGGTACACTGGCCGCAGCTTTCATCCTCAAAGAAGCGCAGCATGTTCAGCGCCGCATCGCGGGCCGAGTCCTTGTCGGACAGAACCACAACCGCAGCCGACCCGACAAAAGTGCCATGCGGCTGCAACGTGTCAAAATCGAGCGGGATATCATGCATCGACGCAGGCAGCAGGCCAGACGATGGGCCGCCCGGCTGATACGCTTTGAACGCATGGCCATCCAGCATCCCACCGCAGGCCTCAATGATGTCGGTGATGGTGGACCCGGCAGGCAGCAGATGCACGCCCGGATTCTTCACCCGCCCCGACACCGAGTAGCTGCGCAGCCCCTTGCGGCCATTCTTCTCAACCGAGTTCAGGCATTCCGGCCCTTCGCGGTTGACCTTGCAGACCCAGTAGAGCGTCTCGACATTGTGAACCAGCGTCGGACGACCAAAGATACCCACCTGCGCCACAAAGGGCGGACGGTGGCGCGGCTCGCCGCGTTTGCCTTCGATCGATTCGATCATCGCGCTCTCTTCACCGCAGATATAGGCCCCTGCCCCGCGGCGCAGATCGATGTAGCCTGCCTCGACGATGCCCGCCTCTTCCAGCGCGGTGATCTCGCGGCGCAGGATTTCCAGAACTGCCGGGTATTCGTCGCGCATATAGATGAAGGCTTTCTCGGCCTCGACCGCCCAGGCGGCGATCAGCATCCCTTCCAGGAAGACATGCGGCGTGCGTTCCAGATAGTAACGATCCTTGAAGGTGCCCGGCTCGCCCTCGTCGCCATTTACGGCAAGGTAACGCGGGCCTTCATTGGCACGGACAAAGCCCCATTTGGTACCGGACGGGAAACCAGCACCGCCCAAGCCGCGCAGACCGGCTTCTTTGACTTTCGCCTGAACCGCTTCCCAGTCGCCATTTGCACGCAGGTCTTTCAGCGTAGCATAGCCGCCTTCGGCCTCATAAGCGGCAAAGGTCTCATATTCTGGGATATGGGCGTGGGTGTCATCTGCCGCAATCGCCGCCTGCACCTTCTCGGGTGTCGCGTGGTCGATGTGGTTGTGGCCGATCTCCAGCACCGGCGCGGTGTCGCAACGCCCCATGCAGGGCGCGCGCAGCACGCGGACCTGGCTTGCATCCAGACCGTCTTCCAGTGCCTTTTGCAGCTGTTCCGCGCCCGCCAGTTCGCAGGACAGCGAGTCACAGACGCGAATGGTCAACGCAGGCGGCGGGGTTTCACCTTCCTTCACCACATCGAAATGGGCATAGAAGGTGGCGACCTCATAGATTTCCGCCTGCCCGGTGCGCAGCTCCTCAGCGAGGGCGCGAATATGGGCCGCACTGAGACAGCCATATTTATCCTGAATGAGATGCAGGAATTCGATCAGCAAATCCCGATTGCGCGGCTGGTCACCAATCAGGTCCAGAACCTCGCTATGCGCCTGATCCTCCAGCTGACGGCCCTTGGGGGTTTTGCGCCCCTTGCCTTTGCCAGATTTCCACACGCCCTTGCTATTGTCCAAAGGTGCCACAATGACCTCCACTTCGCGTCGCCAGTTAAGGCGGCATTCCATTGAAGAAGCCTATCGTCAAATCGGAAATTTCGAAGATACGATAACGAACGCTTATTGCACGAAATCGTCAACCACCGCTCGCAGAGCCTGTACCGTGGTCAACGCAGGTTGCCGGTCCAGCGTCACCATTGCAATCGGTTTGGTTGGGGCCGGGTCCGTCAGCGGCAGCACCGTTGTCCCGTCCAGCACACCCAGCGCCTCGACAAGCGCCTGCGGCAGAATTGTCGCGACCGATCCCGCCCGCGCCATCACCATCGCCGCCATGAACCCGCTGGATTCCGAACGCACCTCAGGCCGCAGCCCCTGATCAGCAAAGATCCGGTCCAGAATACGCCGATTCTGCATTTGCGGCTCCAAGAGGCTCAGCGGCAAGTCTGCCGCCTCCGCCCAGGTGATGCCCTCAGCGCCCGCAGGTCGCTCCGCCACCATATTCGCTGGCGCGACCAGAACATATGTCTCCTCATAGAGCGGTTGAATGCTCACCTGATCCGGACCCAGACTGTCGTGATAAGTGACGCCCGCATCAATGGTGCCATCAAACAGCCGCTGCTGGATCACCAGCGAGCTGAGCACCTCAACCCGCGCCAGCACCCGCCGGTGGGCCAGATGCAACCGGTCCACCAGCTGCGCCGCATACGCCGTCGCCGTCGGCACCACGCCCAACACCAACGTGCCGGTGACCTCCCCGCGCGCCGCCGCCACCTCCTGTTCCAACGCCTTGGCATCGTCCAGAATGCTGCGCGCCCGCCGTACGATCATCATGCCTTCTTCGGTCAGGCCCTGAAAGCGGTTCCCACGGCGCACGATCGACACGCCAAGACGGTCCTCAAGATTGCGGATCCGCATGGAAAAGGCCGGTTGCGACATGCCGCTGTCCTGCGCCGCCTTGGCAAAATGCCGATGGCGCGCCAGGGCGCTCAACAACCTCAGATCCTTGAGTTCAATCACCGCTCTACGTCCTTGCTGCTGCCGGGGCGCCCCGATCTCTGCCCGCGCGTCACCAATGACGCAATAGGCCGAACACACAGGGGCGCAGGTCACCCTGCACCGAAGCTCGCTCGCTGTCGAGATCACGATAGGCGTCAGCGGAAACCGGCAGACGGAGCGGCGCTACGCGGCTCCTAGATTTGCCGCTGCGCCGTTGCCGAGCGGGCAATCCCATCATAGATGCCGGTCAGGATATTCAGGACGCGCGTTGCCTCGCCCACTCGGTTTTCAACGCCTGGCACCTGTTCCAGCGCCTGCAGCAGCAGCTTGCGGCGCTGGACATCATAGGCCGCGGTGATCTCAAGCCCGTTATCGGTCGCCGAATAGGTCACCCCGCCACGCCCGGACCCGGTCTTGCGGATCAGCCCGGCAGAGGCCAGTTTGCGCAGCGAATACTGAATATTCGGCACATCATCCCGATTGGTGACTCGGGCCAGTTCCTTGATCGTCTTGGGCCGGTCATTCATGCGGATCACGTTCAACAAGGTGATTTCCGGACCAGACGCCGCCAGATCCGACACCAGACCCAGACATTCTGATTGCCAACGCGCAAAGCCCTCAAACGTCCGCATCAAGGCAAATTCAAAATCGCTCAGATCGTCTTCCACCCCTTGATGCGCGATCTGGTCCGCAGCCTCAACGGCCTCTGTCTTGGGCGATCCGGAATATGTATCCAACAATAGTCTCCTTACGTCAGCGGCAAAATGAGCCCCCGGTGGCAGCGAAACCCTCTGTCAAGGTGCTTTGCTGGTATTCGTTCCCCAAAAATGTCACCACGCCCCTTAGTAAATGTCTGGCGTTAGGTTTCAACCCGTCCGTGCAGCAGAAAGTAAAAACAAACCCAGTGAATTCTCCCAACAGACTGGAGAATCAACGAAAAATAAAAAGCCAGATAAATTTTAAATGACACGAAACACGATGAAATATAGATAAAATACTACTCTACGGAGACTCCACGACCCGAGAATTTACATCAGGCCTCACGTAATACCCCTCCCTCCCGGCGTCTACGACGTGAACCCCATGCCGTCCACACGACGCAAAACCCCAACTGAATCATTACCTTGCGCATGGTCCAGTCGCCCCACGCCGATATCACAGCGCAAAACACCCGACCCGGTGATCCACCGGTCGTTGCCCCTTGGGCCATTAATTCACCGGTAAGTCCTGATGGCTATGCTACCCGCCGAATATGTGCAGACGCACATGTCAGGAACAAGGAGCAGACATTGGAACGACGGGCGGACCTCAAGCTGGTTATCGCGCAGATGGCGGCCAGGATCATGACGATCCGCAGCTCCGTCTCGCACCGACCAACCCCGGCCCAACTTGCGCTCTGCACGCCCAATACAGGGCGGTGGCTGCAGTTGCACCCCGGAGTATCCACACCTTTTCCTGTCATTTCTTGTCTCAATTGGGGCAGCGCAGTTTCGCGCTTGCTGACTACCGGCATCAGAGCCTGTGCAAAGGCATGCCATGTTGTGTTCGCCATGTCGCCGCCCCCAATCGGGCATGGTTTTCTGGGGTGTCCGATTCCGGTCACCCCTGTCGTGAAGCGAGGCAGCCCGATGGCGCGGCTGTCCAATGGGGGCTGTCGGCTCTGATCCGACACACATACCGCC
Source organism: Phaeobacter gallaeciensis DSM 26640 (assembly GCF_000511385.1). NCBI lineage: Bacteria > Pseudomonadati > Pseudomonadota > Alphaproteobacteria > Rhodobacterales > Roseobacteraceae > Phaeobacter > Phaeobacter gallaeciensis. The sequence goes on along the minus strand of NC_023137.1, from coordinate 860,720 downwards.
CGCGCGCCGGTTCCGCGCAACGGTGATTGAAAGGTGCTGAAATGAAATTCCGAAACCCTGCACGTGCGGCCCTGAACAGGCTCTCTGTCTTTGCCAAATGCAGTCTGCTCATTGCAGTGTCCACCCTTGTGGTCACCCTGTTTCTAACCTGGGAAAACCAGAAAATTCTGGGCGAAGCCGTTGATAGCGGCGTGCGGACGCTGGCCGAAGGTGTCACCGTAACCGTAGCTGCGCGTAGCGGCGGCGCCATCCGCTTTGGCGACACCGAACGCCTCGAGAGCGATCTCGAATCGCTGATTGAGCTTTCGAACGGGCGCGCCAGCCACGGCATTGCGATCAACGGCAAGGGCAAGACCGTCGCCTCCACCGGTGTCGCGACAGAAGCCGAAATCGCTGAGTTGACGCTCGTCGCGCAAAAAGCGATGGAAACCAACCAGATGGAGTATAGCGAGAACGGCTATCTCGTCGCCGCACCCGCAACAGCGGGGGCCGAAGGCACTGTCGTTGTGGGCGCTGTCGGCATGGTCTGGTCGCCTGATGTGGCCTTTGCCGAAGTGGCCCCCAACCAGCTGCTGTCCTTCCTTGCTGCCGGCGGCGCCTTTTTGGTCATGCTCGGCCTCTCAGTTGTTGCTCTGCGATCGATGATGTCGCGCCCCCTTGGTGATGTGGCCACTGCCATCAACCGTCTTGCCGATGGGGATTATGACCACGATACCGAACACCAGACGCGCGGCGATGAAATCGGTCTGATTGCACGCCACATTGAAGCGCTAAAAGCTCAACTCTCAGCGGCCCGCACTGTCGAAGAACAACGTCGTGCGGACCAAGCCGCACAGAAACTGGTTGTGGAGCGCCTGAACGATGGGCTTCAAACCCTCTCCGAAGGGGATCTGTCGCAGACCATTGATGAGGAATTCTCGGCCGACTACGAAAGTCTGCGCCAGAATTTCAACAAGACCGTCGACAAGATGGTCGGCATTATCGATGCGGTGATCGAAAACTCTTCGCGCATTCGCGCCAGCGCCGAAGAAATCAGCCAATCCTCCGGGGATCTGTCGCAACGTACCGAAGCCCAAGCCGCCACGCTGGAAGAGACCGCCGCCGCGATGGAACAGCTCACTGTGAGCGTAAAATCCGCTGCCGATGGCGCGCGTGAGGTCGAGGGCATCGTATCCGAGGCCAAGGAGACCGCCGTCAACAGCGGCGAGGTCGTTACCCGCGCCGTGGATGCCATGTCCAAGATCGAGACCTCATCGGAAAAGATCTCTCAAATCATCTCCGTCATCGACGACATTTCGTTCCAGACCAACCTTCTGGCCCTGAACGCGGGTGTTGAGGCTGCCCGTGCAGGCGAGGCCGGGCGTGGTTTTGCGGTCGTCGCATCCGAAGTGCGCGCCTTGGCGCAACGATCCTCGGATGCCGCGCAGGAAATCAAGGCCCTGATCAGCGAAAGCACCAGCCACGTGGGCGAGGGTGTGGATCTTGTCGGTCGCGCTGGCGAGGAGCTGAAGCAGATCATCGACCGCGTCGCCACCATCTCTGGTCACGTTAGCGGCATCGCCACCGGCGCGCAGGAGCAATCCACCACATTGGGTGAGATTAACACCGGCGTCACCCAACTGGATCAGGTGACCCAACACAATGCCGCCATGGTTGAGGAATCAACCGCAGCCAGCCAGATCCTGCGCAACGATGCCAATGAACTGGCCCGTCAGGTTTCGGTTTTCAAAACCCGCAAGGCAGCAGGCAATGTGGTGGCCATGGCCCCCAGCGCCCCGGCGCCAGCCCGGCCAACCGCAACCGCCGAACCAACAGCGGCGGCGAACCCGGCGCCCTCGGCACATGGTGATGATGATTTCTTTGACGCCAGCCCAGCAAAGGCCGCCGCCGGATGGGAGGATTTCTGATCCCCTTGCGATCGACACAGTGACAAGGCGCGCCCCATCAGGCGCGCCTTTTTCGTGGTATCCTATTTCTCACACCAGTCCCACAACACCAGTCCGCCACGGCAGGAGCGGTTCCAAAAAAAAACGCCCCACCGCTGGGTTATCTGGTCAAGTGCGCCGTCACGCCACTACGCCACACTAGCATAGTCAGGCAGGCGCAATTGCTTCTCCTAACAAAAAGGGGGCGGCCTCCGGCGAGGCGCCCCCTTATCATTTGCATGATAGGCAGTAACCACTGTCACAACGGGTGTTCACCGCAGCCGATCCCATCAGGTCGGCGCAGCCTTGGCACAGGCTGCGCGCCAGGGGTCAGGAACAGGCGCGAACCGGCGCCTCAGCCGATGCGCTCTGCGTCGGCGCCCAGCCCGGATAGTCCAGCGCCGCCAGAAGGGGCGCCTCAGACGATTCCCCCTCCAGCCGCCAGGCAGGCTCCAACCAGACCTGAGCCCGATCCACCGCAGTCCCTGCAGCATGGACCGACACACTCAGCGCGGCGGCATCGTGCTGCGCTGTCACCTGCAAATCATCGCCCGGCGACAGCCGCCGCGACGCATCCAGCAGAAACGCCGTCCGCCCCCAATGCCCATCCGACGTAAGCCCGTTTGTCAGCGCAATACCAGGTGCCAGCTGCATCTCGAAGCTGACAAAAACCGCATGAGCCACACCGCCATGAGTGCAGCCCAGCCGTGCGCTGCTGCGTGCCGGGGCCACATCGGGGCGGGTAAAATCAAACTGAAACAGATCGGTACCGGGCCCCAGAGGCCGCAGCCCGCAGGCCGCAAAATCTCCCGGCGTGATCTGCGCCACCCGCGCCAGATGATGAAACGCGCTGAGGTCGAACCCCTCCGCCGTCTGCGGCCGCCACTGCTGCAGCAACGCCTCACTCTCAACCAACTGGGCCACCAATGTCCCGGTTTCAGGGATCGCCCGCGCGCCCGGCTTGGCCAGCACAGCCATCGCATGGCTCAGCGTATCCAGTGCGCCCTCCCCCAGCAGCACCGTATCGACGATTTCAGAGACCACCACATCCGCCTGCTCCGGCATATCGACACCGATGACAATCTCATGCGACCACTTCGAAAGAACCGTAATGCGGTCGCTCAGACCGTTGTCGGCAATCACCTGCGTGGCCGCCGCCGCGATCAGCGGCTGCTGTTCGCAGGTATAGACATGTTTGGCCCCGGCCCGCGCCGCCAGCATCGCCGTCAGCCCCGCGCCGCAGCCGATGTCCAGCACGATATCGCCCGGCCTCACCTTCATTGCGATGGCCTCGGCATAGGCGCGGTTGCGCGCCTGATCTGCCAGCATGGGGAAATGCCAACGCGGCACAAACGTCTGATGCAGCCGCTCCTGCAAGATCTGCGCCTCATGGTGGTGTGGGTCCAGCTGCAACGCCTCTGCCAACAGCTGCGAGGTCTGCACCCCGCCATCCGCAAGGGAGGCCGTTTTCGCAAGCTGCACAAATGTCCCGGCATCCGCACGCGCCGTTTGAGAGGAGCGCGGAGCAGGGTTCGGCGTTTGTATTTTAAGCAATTTTTAGTCTTCCCTATTTGAGGCAAATGCACCTGATCGCGACTATCCTCCATGCGGGTCTAAGAATTGGTAAAGGCGTCATCACACATCCAGCACGCCTCAGCGCCCCCCTTGCCAAGCACCGCTCAGTTTTCTAGCCTTGCGGCAACGGTCACACACACAATGGGAGGGCATCAGCTGAACATGCGTATCATCCGCCGACTTCAGCACGGCCCCCGTCTGGCCCTGTAAATCCGTTTGCAGGGCTGGCCAGAGGACAGTTTCAGACCTGGTCTGCCTATTGCCGCTTCCGCGGCCCTATCCTCTTGAGCTGAGTTTTCCATGTCTGTCATCAATCTCAATGCCCTGGGTGTCACCCTTGGCGACCCTCTGTTCTCCGACCTCTCCCTGACCCTCTCAAAAGGCGACCGTATCGGTCTGGTCGCCGCCAATGGGCGCGGGAAATCAACCCTTCTGGCCTGTCTCGCCAATGAATTGCCCCCCACAACCGGGGAGATCACCCGCGCCCGCGGCCTGCGCATCGGCCATGTGACACAAAGCCTGCCCACCGAGGCGCTGCCGGTCACGCTCTACGACTGGGTGCTCGCCGCACTCCCCGCCGACCAAGCCGATTACGAAAGCTGGCGCGTCGATGTGGTGCTGGATGAGCTGCAGGTGCCGTATGACTTCCAGCACCAGCCGCTGGGCACGCTCAGCGGCGGCTGGCAGCGCACCGCCATGCTCGCTGCCGCCTGGATCAATACGCCGGATCTCCTGCTGCTGGATGAGCCGACCAACCATCTGGATCTGAAACGCATCGCCTTTCTGGAAGGCTGGCTGTCGCAGCGCCCCCGCGATCTGCCGATGATAATCACCTCCCATGACCGCGCCTTTCTGGATGCCACGACCACGCGCACCCTGTTTCTGCGGGCAGAGGGATCGCGGCTGTTTCAGCTGCCGTTTTCCGCCGCCCGCGCCGCTCTGGACGAGCATGACGCCGCCGAGGCGCGCCGCCACAGCAACGACCTGAAGAAAGCTCAACAGCTGCGTCAGCAGGCCGCCAAGCTGAAGAATGTAGGCACCAACTCCGGCTCCGATCTGCTGTTGACCAAGACCAAACAGCTCGCAGATCGCGCTGACCGGCTGGAGGCTGCAGCGACACCCGCCCACCGCGAACACTCCGCAGGTGACATCCGGCTCGGCAACAGCGGCACCCACGCCAAGGCCTTGATTACACTGGAGGACCTCATGGTGGATACGCCGGACGGACGGCCACTTTACACCACAGGTCAGAAATGGATCACCCCCGGCGACCGCATCGTGCTGCTGGGCGCCAATGGCACTGGCAAGACGCAATTGGTCCGGATGATCCAGCAAGCCCTGATCGGCGCACGCACGGATATCAAATGCGCACCCTCGGTTGTCCCCGCCTATTCGGATCAGCACCTCAGCCAGCTGTCCGGGGAGGATACCCCGCTGGCGCTGATCACGGCGGCCTCAGATGTCGGGGACCAATCAGCGCGTAGCCTGCTGGCCGGTGCCGGGGTTAAATTCGCCTTGCAGGATACCCCGGTTACAGCCCTCTCGGGTGGGCAGAAGGCGCGGTTGGCGATGTTGCTTCTGCGGCTTAAGCACCCGAATTTCTATCTGCTGGATGAACCGACAAACCATCTCGATATCGAAGGGCAGGAAGCGCTGGAGGCAGAGCTGGTCGCCCATGGTGCCGCCTGTCTGCTGGTGAGCCACGACCGCAGTTTCCTGCGCGCAGTTGGCAACCGGTTCTGGCAGATTCGCGGTCGCCGCCTGGAGGAGGTCGCCAGCCCCGAAGCCTTCCTCGCCTCTGAAATGGCCACCCCCTGACAAACCGGGGCGGCAAGTCAGCCGCCCTACCGCCACCTGCCTAAATTTTGGGCAAAGCGCTGACCGCAGAGCACCCCGTCGCCTCAGCACCGCAGAACCGCTTGCGCCGCGACGGGCTTTTGGTGACCCTGCGGGCAGCGATACCGGCCCCAAAGCGGGGCACGGCCCGACCAGAGGATAACCCCCAATGCCCGCCACGATTGCCATCACCCGCGCCAGCCCGACAGAGCCCGAGGCCCGGTCGCTGATCCGCCGTCATCTGGACCAGATGGCCGCGCAATCCCCTGAAGAGAGCTGCCACGCGCTTGACGGCAGCGGGCTTGATGCCCCGGATGTGGCCTTCTTTCTGCTGCGGCGCGAAGGCAAGGCGATTGCGATGGGCGCCCTCAAAACCCTCTCAGGCGGCGGGCGTGAGTTGAAATCCATGCACACCCTGGCCGAGGCCCGCGGCAGCGGCGCCGGACGCCAGATGCTTGAATTTCTGCTGCACAGGGCGCGCGCGGAACAGGCAACAGCGATCTACCTGGAAACCGGCTCCACACCCGATTTCCTTGCCGCAAGACGGCTTTACGAGAGCTACGGTTTTGTCGAATGTCCGCCGTTCGAAGGCTACACCGAAGACCCCTGGTCGCTCTTTATGCGCCTCGACCTGCCCGCCGCGACTTGACCCTTCCCCACGTCCTGTCATAACTGGCGCCAGCGGTCCCTTAGCTCAACTGGATAGAGCAGCTGACTTCTAATCAGCAGGTTGAGGGTTCGAGTCCTTCAGGGATCGCCAGCAGTTATTGACCTGCCAATTGGCCTTAACTTTGCGCGTTTCAGGCAGTGTTCATGCACATGACTATCGACCGGTATTTTAAAGCCGACGCGAACGACCCTGCCGCCAAACATCCTGACTATTCACGCGAAGACTCTGTTTGATCGGCCTTTTCGCAGAATCCGACCCTCAGAACCCGACGCTCGCCGCCCATCGTCGTCATCCCGCAGATATGCGGCAAACCGTCGGAGTCGGCTTACCGGTTGTCGCCCCCACCCTGCACACCAATCTGATGTGAGACGAGTAGAGCCTGAGACCAAGGTCCATGATTGTGCCAGCCACTTTTGATTGTACTATCCTGGGTGGGCGGAGGAACTCATGGTTGCACATCATCACGTCGAAGAGATCGAGCAGGTTTTGGATGGCCATCCGTCTGGCCGAGACAGTTACGTTGATGCCTCTTGGCGTCGATGTGTCGAACTCTACGGTATGGATCCGACACGCAGTGATCCGGCTCACGTCGTCACGGATACCGAGTTTCGCGCGCACCGCGAGCAAGCCGATTGGATGATTGGGGCCGCGCGTTCGGGTCTTCAAAGTCTGTTCCGGCAGGTGGCGGGCCAAAATTATGTGCTGCTGCTCACCGATGCCAAAGGCGTCTGCGTCGACTTTTTCGGCGACGACCTGTTCGTGGATGAATTGCAAAGGGCGGGCCTTTACCTTGGCTCTAACTGGTCTGAGAACCTGGCAGGAACCTGCGGCGTCGGAGCCTGCATCGTCACCGGTGAGCCGGTAACGGTGCATCAGGACGACCACTTTGGCAACGCGCATACCAGACTGTCCTGCACCTCGGCGCCAATCTACGACAGCCTAGGGCAACTGGCAGCGGTTCTGGACATCTCGCTGCTGCGCTCTCCGACACCGAAAAGCAGTCAAAACCTTGCCATGTCCTTGGTGACGGCGGCGACGCGACGCGTCGAAATGGCGAACCTCATGGCAGCCAGCCGCCGCGAATGGGTCTTGAGGTTCTCATCCAGCCCTGAATTCCTCGACGTGGACCCGGAAGCGGCGGTATCGCTCGATGGGTCGGGACGGATCATCGGAGCCACTCGCGCCGCCACACAGATGCTGGCGCATGGCGGCAAGCTGATTGGCGCGCGGATCGACGAACTGCTGGGATTGAGTGTCGATGACCTGCCTGACCTGATGCGCGACCGTCCGACGGAAGAAAGAGTCGTGGCCTTGGCGGATGGCGGTGCTGTCTTTGGCCATGCGATCGCGCCACAGGCACCGCGCAGGTCGCAAGCAAACTTAAGCGCCTTATCCAATCATGGGCGTGGCGGCGTCCTTTCCGCCTTGGCAGGCAGCGACCCTGCCATGACAACCCTTTTGACGCGAGCGGAGCGGCTCGCGCCGACGCATGTTCCGCTTATGATTTCCGGCGAAAGTGGCAGCGGCAAGACCAAGCTTGCACGGGCCATTCACATGGCCTCTCGGCGGGGCGGTTTCTCCGCGGTGGATTGTGCCGGAGCGCGACCCGAGGATTTCTGCCAGTCACCTGCGGCTCAGTCAGGACCCGGAACCTTGCTGCTGCGTCATATCGAAGATTTACATCCTGACACCGCGCGGGTTCTGCCAGGCTTTCTGGATGCACATCCCGATCTGCGCCCGGTCTCCACCACCGGCTGTGATCCCTCTGACCTGGTGTCGCATGAAAGAATCCCTGCTAAGCTGTATTTCCGGCTGTCGGGATCCGTGCTGAACATCCCTCCCCTGCGCGAGAGACAGGATCTTGGCTGGTTGCTCGAGCGCCTGCTCCGGCGGCGCTTCGGAGATGAGATGCGCCTGACGCCTTCAGCCCGGGCCGAGTTGCTGGCGCGCGACTGGCCTGGAAACCTGCCCGAACTTGGAAATGTGCTGGATGTGGCCTGCGCGCTGGCGGAAACCTCGGTCATAGATCTGCCGGATCTTCCTGCCGCGACCGTGGCGCGCGACAAAGAGCAGACGCTGGAAGCGGTTCTGGACGCCTGCGACTGGAATATGGCCCGTGCTGCACGTCGATTGGGAGTCAACCGGTCGACGGTTTTACGCCGCATTCGCAAGGAGGGGTTGCGCGCACCCGGCTGACATGTTGCGCGGCGTTGCGTTTGCAACATGCTGCACCGCGGAAGCACCCTGCCGAGAGGATTTCGACAGATTTCCATGGAGGAGATGTGTTTCCTGTCGCCACTGTCCGCTCATCACATTGCCGATGAGGAGGAAACGCAATGCTCGACTCGACAGTCACCGCAGAGGTTCAACAGTTGCTCGATAGCCTGAACGCCGCCCTTGAGGACGGTGACGCGCAAGCCGCAAGCGCTTTGTTTGCCCCAGACAGTTACTGGCGCGATCTGGTCGCCGTGACATGGAACCTGAAGACGGTAGAAGGGCCGTCTGGCGTTCTGGATATGCTCACAGCGCAACTGCAACACACCAAGCCGCACGCGTTTGTCATTCAGGATGGGGAGATTCCCAGCGAGGATGGCGGCGTGACCACCGCGTGGGTGACCTTCGAAACCACCATCGGCCGGGGCTGGGGCCTGTTGCGGCTAAAAGACGGTCGGATCTGGACGCTGCTCACTGCCCTGCAAGAGCTGAAGGGCTACGAGGAAAACCGGGGCAAGCGCCGCCCGATGGGGGCCGAACATGGCGCCGCCAGGAACCGCAAGTCGTGGAAGGAAAAGCGCGAGGCCGAGGCCGCTGAGCTAGGATACACCAAACAGCCCTACACGGTGATCGTCGGCGGCGGTCAGGGCGGCATCGCCCTTGGAGCACGGCTGCGCCAGCTTGGCGTGCCGACCATCGTTCTGGACAAACACGACCGGCCCGGCGATCAGTGGCGATCGCGCTATAAATCGCTCTGTCTGCATGATCCGATCTGGTACGATCACCTGCCTTACATCAAGTTCCCGGAAAACTGGCCGGTCTTCACGCCCAAGGACAAGGTCGGCGATTGGCTGGAAATGTACACGAGGGTTATGGAGATCAATTACTGGACCCGCTCTGAAGTTCAGAGCGCGCAGTATGACGAGGTCTCCGGGACGTGGACCATCAAGGTCAACCGCGACGGCGAAGAGATCACGCTGCGTCCAACACAGCTGGTTCTGGCCACCGGCATGTCGGGCAAGCCCAATATGCCGCAGTTTCCGGGCATGGATGATTTCAAGGGCACCATCCAACACAGTTCGCAGCATGAAGGCCCAGACGCCTGGACCGGCAAGAAGGTGGTGGTCGTAGGTTCGAACAACTCCGCCCACGACATCTGCGCGGCGCTTTGGGAGGCGGATGCCGATGTGACGATGGTGCAGCGCTCATCCACCCATATCGTGCGGTCTGACTCGCTGATGGATATCGGCCTTGGCGCACTTTACTCCGAAGAGGCGGTGGCCAGTGGCATGACCACGGAAAAGGCCGACATGGTCTTTGCCTCGCTCCCCTACCGGATCATGCATGAATTCCAGATCCCGCTCTATGAGCAGATGCGTGAGCGCGATTCTGAGTTCTATGCTGGGCTTGAGCAAGCCGGTTTTGATCTCGACTGGGGCGACGACGGCTCTGGGCTGTTCATGAAATATCTGCGCCGCGGCTCGGGATATTACATCGACGTGGGTGCCAGCCAGTTGATCATCGACGGCGACGTCAAGCTGGTCAAAGGTCAGGTCGACCGCTTTGACGAGACCGGCGTGGTACTCTCGGATGGTGCACATCTCAACGCCGATCTGGTGGTCATGGCCACCGGCTACGGCAGCATGAACGGCTGGGCCGCCGATCTGATCAGCCAGGAGGTTGCGGACAAGGTTGGCAAGGTTTGGGGCCTTGGCTCCGACACCACCAAGGACCCCGGCCCTTGGGAAGGGGAACAGCGCAACATGTGGAAGCCGACACAGCAGGAGAACCTGTGGTTCCACGGCGGCAACCTGCACCAATCTCGCCACTACTCGCTGTACCTTGCGCTGCAGCTGAAAGCCCGGATGGAGGGTTTGGACACCTCGGTCTATGGGTTGCAAGAGGTACATCACCTGTCTTGATACCCTCATTGGGGCGCGCCCGTTGATAGCGCGCCCCAGCCTCCAACACCATCCGCCTGCCGGGCGCAGCCTTCACTCTGCCGGAATATCTCGTCGGGGTGGTTTTTTATGCCCATAGACACAGGCCACTCCCTGAAACACGAAAAGCCCCGATCACCGACGCTGATTGTCGCGACATGATTGATAGCGGCGGCATCCTGGACATGATGCCTTTCGAATAGTGGCTGCCGGTATGGATATGGACGTATCAAGGCTCGCACTACAGGTCCGTTTTTTGGGCCTGCGCCATCCATACTGATGTGTTGCCTATGCATGTTTTTGCCTTGCGGCGTAACGGACATCCCCCAAACCGCTAAACTATATGAAGCATTTTCCAAACGCATCGGTGCCGAATTGTCTGGCTGTCCAAGCTTATGGTTCATTGGCATTCACTGTTGGCAACTTGTGACAGACCGATCCGTGACCTGGCTCCCTCCGTGCCCGCCCGATGCTCGAAGCAGGCCACCCGCCCCTTAACTTGACAAAAGAAGTAAGGTTAAATAGGTGACGAAACGCGCCCAAAATGGCGTGCTTAGCAAGATTCTGCGCCACTCACGGCAATGAAATCCAGCCACCCTCGACCGAGACACGGATCACAACGCGGCAGCTTCCTGCCGCTGGCTGGAGAGACATGTGAGACAGGCCCAACCATCTCGAAACACAGGCGAAATCCGACGCCTGACATTGATTTCTCCGCGCGGATCCATCTGGCGCAAACCACTCGCGGCATTGGCAGCGTCACTGGCCGCGCTTGCACTGGGTCTTCTGCCCGTGCCTGCAAGCGCAGATCCTTTTCCCGTTGAGATTGGCCACCGCTACGGCACCACAACGGTGCCCGACAAACCCACCCGCATCGTCTCGCTCAGCTTTATCGGGCATGATTTTCTGCTGGCTCTGGGGGAGCGCCCCTATGCGCTGCGCAAATGGTACGGCAGCGACCCCTATGGCGTCTGGCCCTGGGGGCATGAGGCGCTTGGAGATGCTCAGCCGGTGGTGATGCAGGGCGAGATTGATATCGAGCGGATCGCGGCCATGGAGCCTGATCTGATCGCCGCCCAATGGTCAGGCATCACAGCACAGCAATATGCGTTGCTGTCTCAGATCGCACCGACCCTGCCGCCGCGCACCGAGGACGGCGACTATGGCGCCCCCTGGCAGCAGATGCTGCTGCGACTGGGAACCGCGACCGGCAACCGCCCCGCGGCGGAGGCGATCGTCAACCGGATCGAAGCCCGCTTCGCGAACCTGCGTATGGCTCATCCCGACTGGCAGGGCGCCAGCGCCATGATGGCTTGGGCTGGCCACACCCGCGCTTATACCCGCGCCGACATTCGTGGCCAGTTCCTCACCGCTCTTGGGTTTTCGGTGCAGGACGCGCCGGGCGGGCCAAATGCGCTCAACAGGTTTTACGTTGAATTTCCGGCCGAAGACCCGTCAGCGATGGATGTGGATGCGCTGATCTGGCTGGATACCGGGCGCAATGTTGAAAAACTTGCGCGAATGCCGCTGCGCCATACCACGCGGGCTTACCGCGAGGGGCGTGAAATCTACGCGGGCAAATTGCTGTCCGCCGCGCTGTCCCATTCCAGCCCGCTCAGCCTTGATTATGCGCTCGACCAGCTGGTGCCCCTGCTGGAGGCGGCGGTGGATGGCGACCCCGCAACCGTGGTCAGCAGCACGGCAAATGCCGGGCTGCTGACGGACGGAGGCTCCTGACATGACTGAGACAACTCTCACACTTCCTGGGAAACCCTCCTCCGGCGACTTGCGATTGCTGTGGCTCGGGGCCGCGCTGCTGACGCTCTGCCTGCTGTCCATTGCCGCCCTCAGCCTTGGCGCCCGCGCCACCGGCTGGGCTGACATCTGGGCAGCCTTGACCACCTTTGATCCGAACAATGCCGATCATATCGTGGTGCGCAATATGCGCCTGCCCCGGCTGATCGGGGCTGGGCTGGCCGGGGCCGGGCTTGGCATGTCTGGCGCCCTGATTCAGGCGATGACCCGCAACCCGCTGGCCGATCCCGGCCTTCTGGGCATCAACGGTGGCGCAGCCCTCGGGGTTGTGCTCTGCATTCTTGTTCTGGGCGTGACCGACCCGGCGGAATTCATCTGGGTGGCCCTCGGTGGTGGTCTGGCCGCCTCCGTGCTGGTGTTCCTCCTCGGCGGTGGCAGCCAGGCCAACCCGCTGCGGCTGATCCTGGCCGGGGCTGCGGTCAGCGCACTGTTTCTGGCACTCACCCGTGCCCTGCTGTTGGTCAGCCGACAGACGCTAGACGTCTATCGGTTCTGGGTGCTGGGCGGGTTCGACGGCATTCAGCCTGCGACGCTCCAGTCCCTGCTGCCGTTTCTCATTCTGGGCGCGCTGCTGGCCATTATCGCAGGGTTCGGCCTCAACGCCCTGATGCTGGGTGAGGATACCGCCAAGGGGCTGGGCGTGCGCACCGGGCTGACACGGGTCACAGCCGGAGCCGCGATTGTACTTCTTTGTGGCGCAACCGTTGCCATGGCCGGGCCGATTGCCTTTGCCGGGCTGATCGTGCCGCATATGGCCCGCTGGGCCGCAGGTCCCGCGATTGGCTGGTCGCTCGCGTTCTCTGCCGTGTTCGGCGCGCTGCTGCTGGTTGCCGCGGATCTCCTGGGGCGACTGGCGCTGTTTGGCGGCAATATGCAGGCCGGAGTGATGACCGCACTGATCGGCGGGCCGGTGCTGATCTGGCTGGTGCGCCGCAACGGGGTACGCAAGCTATGATCTGGACCCTCCGCTTCTCCGCCCTATCGCTGCAGGTCTCGCGCCGCGCGGTCCTCACCGCCGCGCTGCTGTTCTGCGTGCTGCTGGCGACCGCGTTTCTGGCCCTGACCCTGGGCAGCTATCCCCTGAGCCTTGCGGACATGCAGGACATCCTGACCGGCGGCGGCACCGCGATCCAACAGATGATCCTTCTGGACAATCGCATGCCGCGCATCCTGACCGCACTTGGCGCGGGGGCTGCCTTCGGCCTCTCTGGCGCGATGTTTCAGACCATGATGCGCAACCCGCTGGCCTCTCCCGATGTGATCGGCTTCAACGCCGGGGCCAGCTGCGGCGCGCTGGTGGCGATGATGTTCACCGGCGGCATGGTGCTGCCCGGTGCCATCCTCGGCGCTCTCATCACCGCCGGAGTTGTGACCCTCCTGGCCTGGTCGCGCGGCCTGCCGCCCTATCGGCTGATCCTCACCGGTGTGGGGGCCAGCCTCGTGTTGACCGCCCTCGGCGATCTGCTGATCAGTCGCATGGATGCCCAGACCGCAGCGGACATGGCACAATGGCTGATCGGCACGCTGAACGCCCGCAGCTGGAGCGATGTTGCCCTCATCTGGGCCGGGCTGGCCCTGCTTGCCCCGGCTGTGATCTGGTTGCAATTCCCGCTTACCCGCCTGGGCATGGCTGATGATCTTACGACCGGGCTGGGGATGGCGTTGTCGCCGCTCAGACTTGCGGTCACCGGCATCGGCATCCTGCTCGCCGCATTGGCTGTCAGCACCGCTGGGCCGCTGCCTTTCGTGGCCTTTGCCGCCGGTCCCATCGCCCGCCGCCTGATCCCCAATGGCCGCCCCGTGCTGCTGGCGGCGGCAGCATCCGGCGCGCTGATCACTCTGCTGGCCGACACCGCCGCCCGCGCGGTGCCGATGATCCAGCTGCCTGCCGGTGTTTTCACCGCGCTGATCGGCGCCCCAGCGCTGATCTGGCTGCTCTTGGCCCAATTCAGAAAAGGAGCCCTGTGATGGCTGCCACCGCCCGCCTGCGCGCCGAGGATCTCTCGGTGTCCTACAGCCGCACACCCGTGCTCAACGCTCTGTCCACAGATCTCCCCGATGGCGCGCTCACCGTGATCGTCGGCCCGAACGCCTGTGGCAAATCCACCCTGCTGCGGGCGCTGGCGCGGCTCCAGCCTGCGGGCAAGGGTCAGGTCCTGCTGGATGGCAAGGCGATCCACCGACAGGGCAGCCGCGCCGTGGCGCAGCGCCTTGCGATCCTACCGCAGACCCCCACCGCCCCGGAGGGGCTGACCGTGCGCGATCTGGCAACCCGGGGCCGGACCCCGCATCAATCGCCTCTGCGCCAATGGTCCAGACAGGACGCCGAGGCGGTCACCCGTGCGCTCGACCTCACCCATATGACACCCCATGCCGATCGTCCGCTTGAGGCGCTCTCCGGAGGGCAGCGCCAACGCGCCTGGATTGCCATGGCTCTGGCGCAGGACACCGACATCCTGCTGCTGGATGAACCCACAACCTATCTTGACCTGCCGCATCAGATCGAACTGCTGAAACTGGTGCAGCAGCTCAACCGTGACACCGGACGCACTGTGGTCATGGTGCTGCATGACATCAATCTGGCCGCCCGCTTTGCCAGCCACATGATCGCGCTGAAGGACGGACAAGTCTTCTGCGAAGGCCCTCCCGAAGAGGTGATCACCGAAGGCGTCATGCAATCCGTCTTCGCCCTGCCCTGCCGCATCATTGCCGATCCCGTCCACGGCAGCCCGCATGTCATCCCGGAGTGAGTGAGACCCCCATGACCATCAACCCGACCTTCCCGCTACAGACCACCGCCACCCTGTCCACACTGCCCTTTACCACCCTGCGCACACCGCTTGTTGCCATGGCACAGGAGCATGAGCTGCCGGTAATCGAAGACAGCGACAGCGCCGTCACGGTCGAGGTGCCCAGCTTTGGTCACTACCACTTCACCGCGCAGGGAGACGGGATCGAAATCCGCGTCTCTGCCGCCCTGCCCGACCGTCTGCATATGCTGAAGGATGGATTTGCCGAACATCTCGAGGAGCTGCAACCCGGCCTCTCCCAAAGCTTGCGCTGGTCCGACACCGCCACCGTCGGCGCCCTGCCTCCGAACGTGCATGTCACCACCGTGCAGTCGATCACCCCGGTTGGCCGCGCCTTTCTGCGGGTCCGGGTGAAGGCGGCCGATCTCAGCAGCTTTCAGGAGGACGCGATTCATTTCCGTCTGCTGTTGCCCGCTGCAGATTGCACCGATCCCGCGTGGCCTCATGTTGCCGAAAACGGTGCCACCGTCTGGCCAGCGGGTGACAAGGCTCTGCACCGCCCCGTCTATACCACCCGCCACATCGACCAGGCCGCCGGAGAGATGACCTTCGATATCTTCCTGCACGACGGTGGTCGCGCCACCAACTGGGTTCTGGGCGCCAAACCCGGTGACACGCTTCGGATCGCAGGACCAGGCGGCGGTGGCATCCCAGAGACATCAAAGATCCTGATCTATGCCGATGAAACCGCTCTGCCCGCCGCTGCGCGCATTCTGGAGACCCTGCCGCAAGACAGCCAGGGAGAGGCGATCTTCCTCGCTGCAGACGGGGCCGACTGTGGCTACCCTATCACCGCGCCGGAGGGCATCAGCATTACCTGGCTGCGCCCCGCAGATGCGCAATCATTGTGCGATCTGGCCCTGACAGCCCGCGACCGGCACCCTGATCATTTTTTATGGTTTGCCTGTGAAAAATCTGACGTGCAGCGCTTGCGCGCCGCCGTGAAGCAGGACAAACCCGCCCCCGGACAAAGCTATATCGCTGCTTATTGGAGCCAATCATGACCATTCGCAGACCGGCGACCCTTGCCGCGCTATTGTTGATTCCATCTCTTGGTTTGGCGCAGGACGCACCTGTCGCCCCGTCCACGGCAGCGCCGCAAATTGACGCGCAATCTCCGACGACCGCAGCACCCGCAGCGCCGACGGCAACTTCCACGCCCACAGCGCCCGCGCTAGCGAACACACCACCTGCACCGGAGGTCTCCGGCACCGGCACCCTCGCATCGGCCGCCACCCCGACGCCCGCGGCCAATCCGGAGCCCACCACGACCAGCCAGACCAGCACGGCGCAGCCCGGCGCTGTACAGGTCAATGCGGCACAGACTCCAGATGATGGGGCCACCGGCAACCTAGAAACCGCCGTCCCTGAGGCAGAGGACAGCACGCCACGCGCCGACGCAGCAACGCCCGCGCCCCAACCCGAAGCACCGCTCTCCCAGCAGGAGATCCTGGCTGAAACCGCCAGCGACGCGGCGGCACAAGCAGTCAAATTCCTGCGCGACGGCGGTCCCTCGATCTGGGCAATTGCGGCACTCTCGGTGATTACCCTCGCACTGATCCTGTGGAAAATCTGGCGGCTGGCGCTGATCGGCGCCTGGTCGCGGGGCAAGGCGGGTCGCGCCGTCGCCGCCTTTGAACGAGGAGACCAGGATATCGCGCGCGACATCGTTCGGGGCCGCCGCGGCATCCGTTCCAAAGTGGTTGCCAGCGCGCTTGCTTCGGTTTCGACCCTCCCCGAGGATCGCGCCCGCGAAGAAACCGCCCGCGTGGCCAAGCTGCATCTGGCCTCCGCAGGCACTGGCCTTGGCGCGCTGGAGCTGATTGCCACCATTGCCCCGCTCTTGGGCCTTCTTGGCACGGTTCTGGGCATGATCGCGGCCTTTCAGGCCTTGCAGGCTGCCGGGTCCAAAGCCGACCCTGCGCTGCTGGCCGGCGGCATCTGGGAGGCGCTTTTAACCACCGCCGCCGGCATGGCCGTGGCCATCCCTGCCTCCGCCGCATTGACCTGGTTCGAGGCCGTAATCGGCCGTATCCGTCGCGACGTCGAAGACAGCGCCACCCGCATCTTTGTCGCCCATCAACCGCAGTCGCTGAAACTCGCCGCTGAGTAATTCGATGCAGTTCACCCAAGCTCCGAACCCCCGGCGCAAACCCAGCCTGACGCCCATGATCGACGTGGTGTTTCTACTGCTGGTGTTCTTCATGCTGGCGTCCCGCTTTGGCACCGATGCGGTGCTGGACCTGCCGCTTGCAGGTCAGGGCGGCGCGTATACCGGCCCGCCACGGCTGATCGGTATCGGCGCGGGCAATCTGGACCTGAACGGGCTGCCGGTAGCCGACAGCAACCTGGCCGAGGCACTGGCCCCGCTAATGGACAGCCCCAACGACATGCTGGTGCTGCGGGGTCGGGATCAGGCCGATCTGCAACGTATCACCGATGTGACCGGCCTGCTGCGGCAGGCGGGGTTCACCAATTTCGTTCTGGTGGAGTGAGGAGGCCCCATGGACCTAACCGATCCCCCCCGCCGCCCACGCGGTGAATCCATCGTGCCGATGATCAACGTCGTGTTCCTGCTGTTGATCTTCTTCCTCATGACCTCGCGCCTCGCCCAGCCTGACCCGTTTGAGGTGACCCCGCCCGAAGCCGGCTTGGAAGGCGAAGCCAAATCCGACGATGTGCTCTATATCGACGCCACGGGTCGGTTGCATTTCGATGGCAGTGAGGGCGATGCCGCGCTCGGCCGACTTGCCAGTGTACCCGGCAAGACCGTGCAGCTGCGCGCCGATGCGCGACTGCAAGCAACAAAATTAGCCCGTATCCTGCGCCAGCTGGCCGAGGCCGGGCTGAGCCACGCCGAACTGGTGGTGAGCCCGCAATGAAACGTGCAGCCGAACTTACCGTCTTTGCCGGGATCGCCACAGTGATTCACGTGGCGCTTTTTGCCAGCGCGCCAAAATCCGGTGCTGAGGCCAGCGGCGGGGGCGGCGATGCCATGGTCTCGGTGCAGGCCGCCAGCGCCACCGTCGCCGAGATGGTCGAAACCTGGGAGCGCCCGCCGCAGACCCAGCCGCAGATCGACACCGCCCTGACACCGCCGCAAACCGCCCCAACCGCGCCCGTGGTACCCCAGTTCGAACTGGCTCAGGCCCCCAGCGCCGCGCGGCAGATCGCCCTCAGCCAGCCTAAACCGGACGACACGCTGCAACTGGATACCACCCCTGCGCCGCCTCCGCCCCCTCCAAAGGCAGAGCCGCAACCCGATCCTGATCTTCGCCCCCGTGCCAAACCGCGCGCCAAACCGCAGCCGGAACCAAAACCGCAGACCGCCCGAAAGGCCCAGCAGACCTCCGCAGGCCGCGCGGCCCAGCGCGCCGCCGGGTCGGGTGGTGGTGCTCAAGCCGGTCAGGCTGGACGCGCCGCCGCTGCCACGGCACAGGCCGGGCAACAGGCAAAACTCAAGTCCATCTGGGGTGCAAAAATCCGCGCTCGCGTCGAACGTAACAAACGCAGGACCTCTGGCACCCGCGCCACCGGACGGGTGCTGCTGCGTCTCACCGTGGCGCGCAATGGTCAGCTGATCAGCTACCGCATCGCCAAATCCTCCGGCAATGCAGCGCTGGATCAGGCCGCGCTGAAGGCCGTGGCGCGGGCGCGTAGGTTCCCTGCCGCCCCCAAACAGCTGACGCTCAATCAAATGACTTTTAACCTGCCGATTACTTTCTCCAAGTAACCCGTCAGATCCATGGAAATTCCCAAACGGCCCGCACTCCTCAAGCGGGCCGTTTTCATTTCCATTCACACAAGTGGCTCAAACCACAACAAAAAACTGCGCCCGCAGGTCTTGCGGACGCAGTTCCCGTTCCCCCTTAGCTGTGGCTAAGGCTCAGAACTTCGATGTCAGTGTCAGGGCAATGTTTCGCCCGTCGCCGAAGTAGCAGGCACCGCCCTGACAGGTGGTGACATAACGCTCATCGGTGAGGTTCTGTACATTGAGCGAGACCAGCCAGTTATCCTGACCGTAGGAAACAGCCGCATCATAAAGCGTATAAGACGGCGTCAGATAGGTCCCGGCACCACCCCAGGCTTCGCCGTTGTAGCGCACACCGCCACCAAAGCTCCAGCCCTGCAAGGCACCAGCATCAGGCGCGTAGTTCAGCCACAGAGACGCAGCATTCTTAGGCACCTGCGCGATGTAGTCCCCTTCGGCGTCCTCGCTATCGATATAGGTATAGGCCGCATCCACCGTCAGATCACCAAAGCGGTGGAACAGTTCAAGCTCCAGACCCTTCGCCGAAGCGGCACCGGTTTGCACCTGAAAGCCCGGATTGCTTGGATCCGCCACAGTCATATTGGATTTGGTCAGATCGAACACAGCCGCCGTCAGCAGCGTGTCACTGCCCAATGGTTGATATTTCACACCCAGCTCATACTGCTCGCCACGGGTCGGCTCAAACGCGTTGCCGTTTACATCGCTGCCAATGGCATCCTGACGGAAGCTCTCAGCATAGCTGATATAAGGGGCGATGCCGTTGCCAAAACGGTACATCACCGCCGCATTGCCGGTCCATTCACTATCGCTTGCAGCGATGCTAGTCGCACCAAAACTACCGTTGCTCGCCCCGCTTTCGATCTTGCCATAGCGCAACCCAAAGTCGACGATCAACCGATCGTCGTAGCTCGCACGCTGCTGCACATAGGCCCCCGTCTCAGTGATGGAGGTGCCCGGTGTATCGGTCACCGCAATCGTCGGGTAACCAGCATAGACAGGATTGAAGGGGTCAATCGGGCCGACCTGTGCGCCATAGCCTGTATCGCTGTCATAGTGACCCTGTGTGTAGCTTGCCCCGACAATGGTCCGCATATCAAAGCCACCAAGCCGGTATTCCGCCGTGCCATAGGCATCAAGCCCCCAGGTCTTCAGCGTGTTCTCAGCCCGGTAGAAGGTCCGGTTGATGGTACCATCCGGGTTGTACCGACCTGAGCCGAAGTTGTCGAAGGCCCACCAGGCATGCTGGTATTCACCGTCGCTCTCCAGATAGCGGGCATTGGCATTGAGGCTCCAAACCGCGTTGAAGCGATGCTTGAACATCGCCGTGATCGCACGCTGTTCGGTGTTGAACGTATCAAACCCCGGCTCCCCCACAAACAGGCTGTTCGGCAGGTAGTCCCCGTTGCCAAAGCCAGTTGCAGGCAGCAAGGTACCCGCGATGGAAGCGAACTGGATCAGCGGGCTACCATCAGTGTTCTGATAATTCGCCAGAATTGTCAGTTCGGTATCATCGCTTGGGCGCCAGGTGATGGAGGGCGCCAGAACAAGTGTGTCATCCTGCGAATGATCGACCTGTGTCTCCGCATCGCGCAGCAGACCGACAAAACGATAGCGCAGGGTGCCGCTGGCGTTCAGATCACCGCTGACATCCACCGCGGCCTGTTTGCGATCGTGGGATCCGACCTGCAGCTGAAACAGGTTGTCAGACTCCTGTGCGGCGGTCTTTGATGTGGTGTTAACCACCCCGCCAACCGCACCGCTGCCATAAAGCCCGGAGGACGGACCTTTCAGCACTTCAACACTGTTCAGCATGAACGGCTCTGGCTTGGTATCATTGTAAAAGCCGTAACGCGCGGGCAGCCCGTCATGCAGCGTGCTGGCGTCAAAGCCGCGCACCAGATACCAGTTCGAGCGGCTGTCCAGCCCCCACTGGCCGCCGACAACCCCGGCGGAATATTGCAGTGCCTGTTCCACATTCTGCACGCCGCGCACCGCCAGCTCCTGGGCGGTCACCACGGTAACAGAGCGGGGCGTCTCGGCTATAGCGTCACCGGTTTTGGCCACGGTCCCGGTATCAAGGGAAACGCTTTTGCCAAAATAGGCATCGCCAGTTTCCTGGGTAATGTTGATTGGTTCCAGTTCGACAACTTCGGCCATTGCGGGCACAGAGGCCAGCAAGGCGAAAGTTGACACAGCAGTGCGTCGCAGAATCATGTTCCGTCTCCGCTTGTTTTTGCGGTTGATGTTCTGCCTGACTTTTCGCTGGGTGATTGGGGGTTAGCGGTGGCGTGTTCCGCTTGCAAGACCTGATACCAAACCCCTTTTACAAAAGCTATGCAGGCGACGCAGAAGACGCAATTTCCGCACGCATCAGCCTCACACAAAGGCCAAAGCACAACCAAGAGGCGCATCATGCCTGCGCCACCCGACGGTCGGTCAGGTTAACCTCGCCGAAACTTTTGTTGTGGCACCACCAGATATCCGCGCGCGCAGCCTGCGCAACGCCTAGAAAAAGTATCAACACGCCTGCCCGAATGTTTCGCACGCGAAACAATTAGACAGAAAGGCTGACCTACCACGCCACGTTCGACATCTGTTGATATCGCGCCGGGCCGGTGGCCCCTTCCGAGCGACGATGGCAAAACACTATTGCAATTACATAGCGTGCTATTTATATGAATAGCAGGCATTGTAATTTACCCAGTCCGGAGACCCGCCATGAAGACACGCATCCATGCCATTGCAGGCACAATTGGCTTTCTGACCATTCTGCTTTTCTGGACGTCCACTGTCCTGTCTGAACTGTTTGCCTCCCATGCGACAGTGGCAACGGTAAAATCTGCGATCCTGATGGGCATGTTCGTGCTGATCCCCGCGATGGCGATTGTCGGCGGCTCCGGTTTCTCACTGGCCGCCGGGCGCAACGAGGCCCTGGTTTCAGCCAAGAAGAAGCGGATGCCCATCATTGGTGCCAACGGTCTGCTGGTGCTGGTGCCGATGGCCTTCTTCCTTGAGTCCAAGGCCGCAGCCGGACAATTTGATGCCACCTTCTACAGCTTGCAGGCCGTCGAACTGCTGGCCGGCGCAACCAACCTGGTCCTGATGGGGCTGAACATGCGTGATGGTATTCGCCTGTCAGGAAAGGCCGCGCCAACCACTCAGGTCACGCTGACCAGCAGCGAAACAATCGCAACCGGAACGATGGCGTTTCACATGACCAAACCTGCAGGGTTTCAGCATCAGGCGGGTCAATGGATCCGGCTGACCATCGCAGATGCCGCAGAGGACGGCAAAGCCAGCTCGCGTATCCTCTCCATCGTGAGCGCACCGGATGAGCCGCAGATCACCGTCGCCACCCGGCTGAGCGACAGCGCTTTCAAACGCAGCCTCAGCACTCTGACCGACGGAGCTGAGCTGACGATCGCCGGCCCCTCCGGCACCTTCACCCTGCATGAGGATGCCAGCCGACCTGCGGTTTTCATTGCCGGGGGCATCGGAATTACCCCCTTCATGTCAATGCTTCGGAATGTCACCGCAACCAAAGCCCCGCATAAAATCGCCCTGTTTTATTCCAATCGCGCACCGGCGGGAGCCCCCTTCCTGAGCGAACTGGAGGAGCTGCAAAAGGCCAATTCCAACTTCCAGCTGATCGCCACCATGACAGATCTGGATGCACAGGACAGCTGGGTTGGCGAAACCAGCAAGATCGATCAGGATATGCTGCAACGCCACCTGAAAGATCTTGATGCGCCAATCTACTATTGCGTCGGCCCTGCGGGCATGGTGACCGCCACGCAGAAAATGCTCCGCGCCGCCGGAGTGGCGGAGCAGGACATCCGGGTCGAATCTTTCACCGGCTACTAGGGTCTTTTGACAAACGTGACACCGGTCCGCCCCCCGGAACCGGTGCGCCCGTCCCCTTGCTCAGGCTGTTGCCGGGGTAAGGGGACGGGTTGCCTCAGGCCAGGTCCGCTCCACGGAGTGTTTTGACCACCCGCTGAAGCAGGTCGATAAATGTTCGGCGTTCCGCATCAGAAAGATCAGACAGCATCGCACCGTTCACATCTCCAGCCGCCCGGTAAGCCTGATCACGGATCGTCTTGGCCTTTTCCGTCAGATAGATCATCCGGGCCCGCCCATCCTCAGGGTGCGCCCTTCGGACAATCAACCCGTCTCGCTCCATCCGGTTCAGCGTATTGGCCATGGTTGCCTGTTCGACATCTGTTTTGGCCACCAGTTCACGCTGGGTCTGGCCGTCGCGCTGCCAGAGCGCCAGCAGCGCCGGGAACTGCCCGGGCACAATGCCCAGAGGTTCGATTTCCTTGCGCAGCCCCTCAAACGCGAGCCGCGCCAGGTGATTTATCAGATATCCGGCTGAGGTATTTTGATTAAAGGTCATACGTTACCCATATTATTCCATAGCATAGAATACAATAACGTCGCGATGCGCGGATCACCTTGTTTCCTCAGCGGCATCAATTTCGCCGATTTTGGAACCTTCAATATTGTGGATGATCTTGGTGATCAAAGTCAGCATCTGCGCCTGCTCCTCTTTTGTAAGACCGCCCAGCATAAGGGCGTTCTGCTCTACCGCGATCCGCAGCGCCGGACTGCGCAGCGCCCGCCCGTGCTCCGTCAAGCGGATCTCGCGTCGTCGTCCATCACGCAAGTCCCGCTGGCTGATGACCAGACCGTCGCGCTCCATCCGTTTGAGCGTATTGGCCATGGTGCCCTGCTCAATCCCAACTCGTTTGACCAGTTGTTTCTGCGTCAGCCCGTCACCCTCCCACAGATGCAGCATGATCGGGAACACACCAATCGACAGCCCCAACGGCTGTATTCGCTCTTGCAGCGCCTGTCCAAACAACCGCGCCAGATGGTTGAACAGATATCCGGCAGACGTCTCTCTTGGCGGTTTCATAACATCCTCGATTATATTGCATTGCAGGCTATACATTTATAAATAGCTCACTATATAATAGACATAGCAATGATGATTCGGAATGCATGTAACAAAATAAATAGCTCGCTATAAAATCAGACCCGAAGGAGCGTTAGAATGATGAACTCGAAACCCACCCTCGCCCTGCTGCTGACCCTGATGACGCCAGTCGCAACCCCTCTTGCAGCTCAGTCAACCGAAGCCACCCCCGGTCAGGAACTGTCAGAGCTGATTTTTGGATCAATCGGTGACAGCTCGGCCACCGAGGTCGACATGGGGCAATTCGTGGACTTCGGGCGCTCGATTTTCGTCTCCATTGACAGCAATGAAGATGGTGAAATCGCGCATGAGGAGTTTGTCGAATGGGACTTCGGCTTTGAATTCATCGCCGATGAAAACGGCCGGCAGCAGGCGTTTCAGGCCGCACGTAATATCTTGTTTGCAAACTGGGACCGCGACAGCGATGGCACGATCGACCGCCGCGAGTACCACCGCGCAATGGCCTGGGACTATCGCCGTGCGGATGCCAATGACGATGCTTTCCTGACCCGTGAAGAATTCCTGCGTGGTTACACCGTCATCAAGACCTACCGCGCCGCGCTTTCTGAGCAGTAAGCCGCCACCGACCAGACCAGGAGGGAGCAATATGAAAAGCCGATCCAATCGCTACGGTACCGTGGCAATCACCATCCACTGGCTGAGCGCGCTGCTGATCTGTGCTCTACTTGCCTCTGGGTTCCGTGCTGCGGGTCTGACGGATGACGGTGCCAAGGTCGGGATCCTCGGCGCGCATGTGCCCATGGGGATCACGATCCTCGGTCTCACGCTGGCGCGCATTGCATGGTGGGTCTTTGCGGACACCAAACCCGCCAGCCCGAAGGGCGACCCAATGTGGCAGAGCCTCAGCGGCAAAGCCGTGCATCTGCTGTTCTATGTGGTGATCCTCGGAATGGCTGCGAGCGGCATTGGCATGCTGGCGCTGTCCGGAGCCGGTGCACTCATCCTTGGCGGTGCCGCCGGGGATCTGCCGAATTTCCACGACTATGCCCCCCGGATACCCCATGGGATCGGGGCGCGGGCCATGGTCGGCCTGCTGGTGCTGCATGTCGGGGCCGCGCTCTATCACCATTTCATCAAGCGTGACGGGCTCATCTGGCGGATGTGGTACGGCTCACGCGCGGACAGAGATGCACAATGATACAAACGGCATTCAACATCCTCGCAATTTGCGGCGCTGCCGGGTTCTCCGGCGTGATGCTCTGCATTGGGGTCACCTTGGGTGGCTACTGGCGCAGCCTGCCACCTGCAGAATTTCTGACCTGGTTTGCCGTAAACAATCACTTTGTCTCGAACTCCATCCCGCTGATCGTCGGGCCAACGCTGATCGGCCTTGGCGGCTCGCTCTGGGCCGGTTGGGGCGCCCCTGGCTTTGTGCTTTGGGTCGCCAGCGCGTTGTTCATGCTGGTGGTTCTGGGTCTGACGTTTGCCTATTTCGTTCCGACAAATGCCGCCTTTGCCAGCAAATCCATTGAGGTCGCAGCCACAGCCGCCAAGCTGGATCAATGGCTAATGCTGCATAACCTGCGCATCGGTCTGGCCATGATCGCCGCCGTTCTCGGATGTATCGCACTCAAGCTATGAAAGTCACCTCTCAGCCTCGTAAAATATCATAGCTCACACTGTCCAAACTATTGCCCAAGAAAGGACCTATCATGAAACATATGCTCGCCCTGATCACCGCCCTGTCGCTGAGCCTCGGCTTCTCTGCCGCTCAGGCGGATGAGAGCACCCAGAATGTGGTGCTTATCAATATGTTCACCGTCCCCGCTGACAAGCTGGACGAGGCCATTGCCATGTGGGACGCAGCCCGCGAGTTTCTGCACACGCAACCTGGCTACATCTCAACCAAACTGCACCAGTCGCTTGCGGCTGATGCCCAGTACCAGCTGATCAATGTGGCCCAGTGGGAAACCCCGGAAGCCTATCAGGCTGCCACTGCCCTGATGCGCGAAACCGCAAATCTGCCGCGTATCGAAGGGGTGGTTCCCAGCCCTGCCTTGTACACTGTAATCCGCGACTGAGTGGATCTCTGCGGAATACGGCGCACATAGCCTCTATTCCGGATCTTAGCCCTGCCACGCATCGCATGATGCAAGGTGGCAGGGTGTAAGCGTCTTCGCAAAGACAGCCTATTCTGTGGTCTGCGACACCGCCTGAACCGCGCGCTCAGCCAGTTCCATAATCGCCTCTCGGGTGCTCGCCACAGCGATGAACCGGGCGTTGTGGCAGAATTTTGCCCCTGCAACACCAGAGGCCGCCTCAAGCGCCTCATCCGTAAGGCCCGCCCAGGCTGCGGGCAGATCGGCACGGCTCTCGAAACTGTCACCGCTCTTGCGGATGGTGGTGAGCGTCCAGTCACTGCCGCGCGGATGCACCACGAACAGCAGGTGATCGGCCCCCGCCTTCTCCACCGCTGAGCGGAAAGGCATGCCCATCGGCAGCTCCAGCACCCTGCCCGCGCCTGCACCCTCAATCGCCTGCAGCACCATGGTCTCCGCCCGCCGTTTCGCAGCCTTGCCCCGGATCGACGCCTCGACAAAAGCCCGCGCCACCGGCAACGCTGCTAGGAAGGCCTGATCATCGGCACCATCACGACGGTCATCAAACACCGGTTTCAGGGTTTCCAGCAACACCGGCAGCGTCAGCCCCGCCAAAGGCCCGGCCACACCGGGATCAATAGCGCCATTGTCCAGCAAATCCACCGGCAGCACGAAGCCCTGATCAAAACTGTGATGGATGGCGTCAATGTCGGCTTCCGGCACATCGAGGCCGCGCAGGTAATCACGCCCGAAATGGTGCCAGATCAGACCAAAGGAGCTGTAGGGCTGGCCATCTTCGCGCAGGGGATTGGGGCGCTGATGATGATCGAAAATCTGCGCCGCCGCATCATAGGCCTGCCCCACATCATAGATTATCCGCCCCGCGTCCGGCGTGATCCATGCAGCCTCCCGCGAGCGTATCAGCGCCGCATCGGGGAACAGGCGGGTCAAGATCACCGAGGACAGAAGTTCATCGGCATGAAACCCACCGGAATGGGTCACAAGATGGGTGATGGTCATAAAAACGCTCCACAGCAGCGGGACAAGAGACAGGCGACACAACGACGCCCATAGGGGTCAGGGGCCGCGGTTGCAGGGGCGCCCAGTCACAACCCCGACCTCCCGTCGACACATCACCCGGTTTCACCCCGCGATACCCAAGACCCGGACCGATGACAACCGAGGCCTGCCGAGGATCTGGCAATCCCTGCTGGACGAGCACTCGTCCGAACCGATATCCGATGGCTCGCCTTATGCACCGGCTTTGCTGACCAAGACGCGGGCCCATTTCTGGCCCCGCCACAAGTCGTGCAGTGATCCGATCTGGCCCAATTCCTCGCGCTGGCGGGCAGCCTCTGCATCTCGAAGGTCAAGGATGATAGACCCGTCCTGCCTGACACTTGCCTCCCAGAACCGCGCATAGGTGTTCGCCGGGTAGTGAAAACCGCAGCTGAGCAATGACATTGCCAGATCAACTCCTGTGATGCGGGTTGCCTCTTCGCGTCCGGGGTTGAGCATAGTCACGGCCTCCGCCGCCACCCCATTGGCCAGTAGGAACGCCCGCGCCGTAGCAAGGCTGCTATAGGCCGCCCCCTCAGCGTGAAACCCGAAATGCGTTGCATCATTGCTTTCCAGATCAATCAGCGTCAGCGCGGGCTGGAAATCCCGGGCGATGAACAGGTCAATGAACCCGTAGCCACATCCGATATCCGCGACATGTTTGGGAGCGAGGGTTTCAAGGGTGGGTTTCAGCGCGAGATATTCGAGATAGAGAACTGAAATCGCACGCCGGAGCAGCAGATCGCCCCGCCGGTCCACCTCCGCCTGAAGCGCGTCGGGTTTTCCCTTGGACCATTGCCGGATCGGCAGACCCGGGCGATCGAGATCAAAGAGAACCTCAGAACGCTGCAACACCGTGTTGAGAATGTCCTTTTCAGAGAACATCGACAGATCAAGCGCATTTACGAGCTGCGATTGGGCGACCTCCTGCACACGGTCTGCATCGAACATTTCTGTCTTCCTTATCGTTGCATGAGATCTGCGCCACATCGCAGCCCATTTCACCTATATGAGATGCAGGTTCGCGGCCACCGACAACCGGATGATCCAACCTGTTCAGTCACCAAAGACGCGTCCGCTCTCAGCTCTTTGTCAAACGCTTGCGACGCTCCCGAATACGTGCGTCTGCCTCCTTCGTTCCGTCATGAAAAGATCCGAAGAATTTGTCCCAAGGGATCTCAAGCGAGCCATAGTTACACTCAAAATAGCGATGATGCATCTGGTGGTGAAATGTCCCGAGGGCAAGCCGGTTCTTATCCTTCACCAGCAACCCTTCAAAACCGGTGTGGGTCGTGGCGGCCGTCAGCGCATAATATTGCAGATGAAACAGAATATGGACCGGGTGCGCCGCGACAATCCAATGGATCAACACCGAGCCGAGAAAAATGAGATGCTCAACCGGGTGCATGGACAGCCCCGACCAGGGACCAACATTGATGTTTCGGTGATGCAGTGCATGCACGTGTTTGTAGAGAAATGGCACATGCAGCAGGCGATGGATCCAGTAGAAATAGAAACTCTCCCAGATCGGGATCAGCAGGAACAACGCAATAAACCAGGCCGGATGCGCCGCAAAGGTCAGCATCGGCGCATAGCCATTGGCCAGAGCCCAAAACATCAGGACCTCATAGGCGGTCCAGACCGTCACGCCACTTGCCAAGGTCCAGAACATATTGTCCCGGATCTGCCCTCCCAAGGTGAACTGGCGTCCGGCCTTCATCAGGGGGCGCGGATCATACCGCAGCCTCTGGCCCTGTTTGGTGAAGGTGTAGAAATAGAGATGCAGCCCTCCGGCGACAGCTGTCATCAGAATAAGATTGCGCAGATACATCTGGGCAATCCAGCCAAATGCAAACTCCCTGCTCTCCGTCAGAGGGGGCTGAAACCAATAATAGGACGCAAATGCGACAGCGACGAGGATCAACTTTTCAGTGATAAAAAACCAGGAGTTCCAGAGCCAGCCAGCCATCTCCAGAGGCCGTGGCGGCCATGTGAAGAACGGGGATACTTTGATCGGAACAGGCGGAACATGGTTCCAGCCCTTGAGCGGCGTCTTGTCCATCAGCTTTGTCTCCGCGCGAAAAGGCGTACTGCCAGTCTGACAGAACACCTCGCGCGTGAACACATTTAATAGCTGCCCAGAAAATCGATGCCTTTCAGCATCTTACATGGGCATGTAGGCACGCATTGCCCGCGCTGACGCTAGTGACCGGGGCCATCACGGAGAC
Source organism: Phaeobacter gallaeciensis DSM 26640 (assembly GCF_000511385.1). Classification (NCBI taxonomy): domain Bacteria; kingdom Pseudomonadati; phylum Pseudomonadota; class Alphaproteobacteria; order Rhodobacterales; family Roseobacteraceae; genus Phaeobacter; species Phaeobacter gallaeciensis. The sequence continues at coordinate 831,835 of NC_023137.1, read as the reverse complement.
GCAGCGCGAAAATGGCGCCGTGCTCAGCGTGTCCGACGGCCGCCTGCGTTCAGTCGGATTCGATCACCGTGTAGAGACCGGGGGTGAATTTCAGCCCGTCTACAGGCGCAATCCCCGCAGTTTTCATCATCTTTGCCGAGGCCGCCTTGAACGCCTCCGCGCTCTCCCAAACCGCAATATTGACCAGCATGAATTTGGCATCTGGCGCAATCGACTGATGCAGCGCGGTTGAGACATATCCGGGCTGTGTTTTCAGAAAATCGCGGGACAATTTCCAATAGTCAATCGAGTCCTGCAAAGCACCTTCCGGGACTTCAAAGACGTTGATCAGGGTGGCATTGCCGCCTTCGGCCTGTACAGCAGCGGCGTTCATAGGGCACCTGAGAGGTCAAGAACAGTGAGAGAGGTCATATACAAAGGCTCCAAGAGTTCAATTTGCATAGCTGACTTTATAAAGTTAAACAGTCAGCTATGCAATGCTGAGCAAGAGGCAACCCACGGTTCCAATATCCAGGGCTGACACGGTGAAAGAGCAGTTGGCAGATCAACACATCTTGGCTCAGGGCGATCACACGCGGCGCTGTGTCGCTTCAAGATCATCGGCATTGACCCGATGAGAGCCACGCTTTCCGTCTTCACCTATTGCGGCCAAGCGCTGGATCTTCGCCTGTGAATGGCAAAGGACACATGATGAAGACATTTTTGCGTTTGATCATTCGCGTTAGCCTCATAGCAGCCATCGCTATTATGGCTGCACGCCTGATGTTCCCGCTTCCTGACATTTCGAACCGCCCCGTGAGTTCGGCAATCCCGATCAGCACGACCACCCCCCTGGGCAAGATCGTCAGTGACGGCAGCGCCTCCCATGGAGAAGACAAGACCGGGGTGTTCCCATTGGCCAATGGGCATGATGCACTGGCAAGCCGCATTGCGTTGATCGAAGCTGCAGTGCAGTCGGTCGATGCGCAGTATTACATCTGGCACAACGATACCTCTGGTATCCTGCTGATGGATGCATTGTATCAGGCCGCTGAACGCGGGGTACGGGTAAGGCTGTTGCTGGACGACAATGGCGTGGCCGGGCTGGATGATTTCATGGCTGCCCTGAATGCACATGAGAACTTCAGCATTCGCCTCTTCAATCCATCAACGATCCGCCGTCCAAAATTCCTCGGCTATACATTTGATTTCTTTCGCATGAACCGCCGCATGCACAACAAATCTCTGACCGTCGACGGGTCTGTATCCATCATTGGCGGACGTAACATTGGCGATGAGTATTTTCAGGTATTCGATGACAACTACTACATTGATCTGGACGTTCTGGCCGCAGGAGCAGTTGTGCCCGAAACGGCGAGGGTTTTCGATCAATACTGGAACAGCCAGTCTGTTTTTGAAGTGGAAACGGTCATCACCGGAAAAGTAGACCTGCCAGCCTTTCAGGATCGCGTTGAAGAGGTCCGTTCCAGTGCGATCGCCAAAGAGATCCTTCAAGGTGCGGTGGATAGCGCGACCGGCTACACCAACGGCGATGCGGAACTGGAATGGACCCGCGTAGAGCTGTTTGCCGATGATCCGGCCAAGGGTCTGGGCATCGCCTCGCCAGAACAACTGTTGATCACCCGGCTGATCGAAATTCTTGGAGGCGTGGAAACCCGGCTTGATATGGTCTCCGCTTACTTTGTTCCGGCGGTTGAAGGCACTGCGCTGTTTTCCCTGCTCGCTGAAAGTGAAAAACAGATCAATATTCTGACCAATGCCTTGAACACCACCGACGTCCTGATGGTCTATGCCGGATATACAAAATACCGGCGGGATCTACAGGCGTCCGGCGTCAACCTTTATGAGTTGAAATTACGCAGCACAAACGCCGAGACACAGCGCATGCCGCTCTCCGGCGCCAGCCTACATGCCAAAACATTCGCCATCGACGACGCACGTATTTTCATTGGATCTTTCAACTTTGACCCACGTTCGGCAGCACTGAATTGCGAGATGGGCTTTTTGGTTCATAGCCCATCTTTGGCTGTCAGACTGAGCGAACAGTTCAATGGTCCGGTAGAGCGGGTCAGTTATCAGCCCATGCTCACACCCGAAGACAAAATGGTCTGGCAGGAAGTTCGCGAAGATGGCGAACTCACGATCTATCAGGAAGAACCGGGAGCCACTCGGCTTCAGCAAATCTTGCTCGTGATCCTGGGACTGTTGCCGATCGAATGGATGCTCTGAGAGACTTCGCATTTCTGGAAACCTGCCCGGTGCGGCCCCTCTTGAAGGCCGGTACATCACCGCTCAGTACATCACCGTATTGAGCGTGATGTCCAGCCGCGCGCCTGCTGCCAGCCTGGTGCTGCCGCGGGCGATCAGCCAGCCATCTGCGCGTTCAAGCCGCGCCACCACCTGCAGGGTCGGGGATAGGGCTGACAGCGCCGCCGATGAGAGGGTGAAGTCAATCCGCTTGGCCCGGCCGGTGCTGATCAGGTCGAACTCCAGCGCCGGATCCGAGGTGTCAGGCTGGCCCGGATTTGATAGGGAAATACTGATCCGCCCTTTTGGGATTTTGGCGTCCCCTGCAAAGGTTAACCTACCCTGCACGACCTCCGACTGAGCCTTGGCGCGATACGTCAGAGCCGTCAGCGCGAAACCGGCAGCCCCCAGCAACAACGTGCGGCGATGAGGATGGTGGGGCATGGTGTGTCCTTTGTCGGCCTGAGGCAGGCACAGGGAGTGATGAGCCCCCCTGCGCCAAGTTTATCGGCTATTTTTGAACCGGATCAGATGATCACAAAATCATCTGCGGTCAGTTGTAAGCCGGACTGCAGCTGCGCAAACTGGATGGCATCAACGCCGCCCTGACCATCCGCATCATAGGACAGCGCACCATTGGCGCTGTTGTAGAGGATCCGGTCCGCCGCATCGAGCGCAGTGCCCGTCCCGCTGCTGTGAAAGGCAGCGAAGTCCAGAACACCTGTCTCTCCGGCCGCGCCAAAGATGCTGCTATCCAGCAGGATCGTGTCGCTGGCGGTATCGAAATCACGGATCCGGTCGATATTCTCGGCTCCGAGTTCGGTGGAAAAGCGGAAGAAGTCATCGCCGCCACCGCCGGTCAGCGTATCGGCCATCAGGCCACCATCCAGCAGGTCATTGCCGCGCCCGCCCTTAAGCACATCCGCGCCAGCCTCACCCGGCTGCGCCGGAGCGGGCGGGAATTCGACCGAGACGTTCAGCTCGTAAGTAGAGCCTTCCGGCACGCTCTCCGACCAGCCATCTGCGGCATCCGGCGACCAGCTGCCCTCAACGATGAAATAGGTGCCGGTTTCCTCAACCACAAACACCGTGCTTGAATCGCGGTTGCTGGTAGAGCCGGGATCGCCGCCGCCGTCATCGTTCTGGGTGACGATATTGCCCTCGGCGTCGAGCAGACGGACCCAGCTGTCGTGGACATTGGGATCGGCAATACCGTCGATGTCGATGGTCAGCACCGTGCCTGCAGCCAGATTGATGCTGTAATAGCCCCCCTGCCCGTTGCCGGTGGCATTCACCGTGGTGTGCAGAACGCTGGTGGAGTCAAAGATATCCGGATCCTCGGTCAGCGAGAAATTGTCCGAGATATCAAAGGCTGTCTCGATCGAGTTGTTGGTGGCATCGGGGCCCAGTGTGGCATAGCCGGTGCCCAGACCGGGCTGCGGTATCGTATCCGCTGCATCGGCAAAATCGCCCAGCAGGATGTCATCTCCGGCGCCGCCCTTCAGCGTATCATTGCCGCCCTGACCGGTGATCACATTATCCGCGGCGTCGCCCTTCATCCGGTCGTTGTGGCCAGATCCCGAAAGGTTCTCGATGGAGACGTAAGTGTCATCCTCGGTCCTGCCATTGGTCATGTTCAGCCTCACGCCTCGGGCCGCATTGGCGTAATCCGCAGTATCGCTGCCAATGCCACCATTCAGCAGGTCAGCGCCAGCACCACCGGTCAGCACATCGTCGCCGCCACCGCCGCTCAGCGTGTTTTCCCCATCTGTGCCGATCAGGTGGTCGTCATGAAGTGAGCCAACGGCGTTTTCCACGTCAACAATGATATCATGGCGAATGGTGGTGCCGCGCCCGACGATCTGCACCGGACCATCAGCGTCACCGCCACGGGCGGTGCCGTTTTCCAGATCCACCGTCACGCCAACGGAACTGGTGGTATAGACTACCGTGTCCACGCCTGCACCGCCGTTGAGATAATCCTGACCGCTGCCGCCGATCAGCACATCATCGCCGTCCTCACCGTAAAGCATATCGCCATCGTTGCCGCCATCCAGCGTGTCGTCACCGCCGCCACCATTGAAGACGTCACCGCCCCCCTGACCCCAGAAGTGGTTGTTGTCGGAGGTGCCGATAAACCGGTCGATGCGATCATCCGAGCCGATCAGGTTTTCAATGCTGTAGAAGGTATCCCCCGAAGCGGTGCCGCCGCTGGCTACATTGGTTTCCAGATTGACCAGCAGTTGGAACGGGCTTTCCTGACTGAAATCAACGGTATCGCTGCCAGCCCCGCCACGGAAGATATCCTGACCGGCCTGTCCGCGCAGCAGGTCATCGCCGTCGCCGCCGTCCAGCAGGTCATCACCGGCACCGCCGTTTATGGTGTCATTACCGTCACCACCATAAAGCGCATCATTGCCGTCGTCGGTCTCGGTCTGATCCTCCAGATCCTCAATCGCGATGGTGTTGTTGATGTCGCGGCTGGCCAGCGTATCCCGGCCACCGATGATCAGATCATCGCCACCAAGGCCGAAGATCGTATTGCCACCGGCACCACCGTCCAGCGTTTCGCTGCTGGTATCGCCGATGATCAGGCTGTCCGTCGCATCGGTCGGCCCTTCGTTCGGGGCATCCGGCGTCTCACTGCCCGGCGTTCCCGGCGTGCCGCCTGCGTAGATGATGGTCTCCACATTGGCGATCTCGCCCAGATCCAGCCCGTCAGCGACAACAATCACCGTGTCATTGCCGCCTTTTTCCTCCTCGCGGACAATATCATCAGCGGAATCAACAAAATAAACGTCGTCGCCGCCATTGCCCGCCATCCGGTCATTGCCCGCGCGCCCATCCAGAACATTGTCGCCATCGTTGCCGATCAGGATATCGTCGTAGCTGCTGCCGATCCCCGTCTCGATGTAATATTCCGTCTGGTCAGCGTTGTGCCCGGCAAAGATCGACACATTGTTGCTGTGCCCGTTGACGCTAGAGAATTCACCGGCGCGCAGGTCCAGAATGGTGCTGGCGGTGGAGCCGGAGAAATCGATGGTGTCATCGCCGCCGGTGTCATGGATCACAAAGCCGATGTCATGCTGCGGTCCGTCCTCTGTCAGCAGGTAGCCATAGTCGGTGCTGTTGAATCCATAGGTGTTGTCGTCTGTATTGAGGTTGGTGGTCTGATAGGTCCGCACACCATCATCATCGACGGTGGAATAATAACGCCGGATGATCGCCTCGATATCGCCCATCAACGGGGTCACCGCCGACCAGCGTGTGTCCTCGCCTACGTCGATGCCGTCAAAATAGGACATGACGCTGTATTGCTGGCGGTCATAGGTCCAGGTGGCATTGTTCAAGTAGTTGATTTGCACACCGCCCGGACCGCTGTAATTATAGAGACCGGGGTGGTTGAGGCCGAATTCATGGCCAAACTCATGCACGAAGGTGTCAAAGACATAACCGCCGAGATCGGTGATATTCGGCTCGGTATCGTGGAAGCGCTGGCCGACGCTGACATAGCGGTCGCTGGAGAAGGCGCTGCCGTCGCTCTGCTCGCCAATTTCGGGGCTGACAACCTCCATCCAATGGAGATCCGCATCATAGGGCGCATCATCGACAATCTCGAACTGTAGAGGCGTGACCGAGGACCACATCTCCAGCGCACCGATGGCGGCGTCTTTATAGGCGGGGTGATCATTCAGCCCAGTCAGGTTGATCACCAAGGGCTCGGCGGCGACTTCCGGGGTCAGGCTGCGGCCAAGCGCGCCCAAGTAGTCAAGAAACCCCTCGTAATCCTCGCTCTTGCCAAAGGGGTTTTCAGGCGTCTGATCGTTGGTCCACCACTCGGTGGTGCTGTCGGTTATTACGGGCATAGCTGCCTCCCTGTCATTCAACCCAAAGAGGTAAGGCCTAATGGGCAAAATTCACCCACGGCGCTCCGCAGGCATAACGGAGCGCCCGGGCAGCCATCGGCCAACCTCGGAGATTATAGATATATTTGTGTCGTGCCCTGATCGTTTCCGAATTGAATGATCGTTCAACTCACTATTTTTGGTGAGTTTTTCGATATTCCTTCGTTTAGGCAAAAGCTGGCCCATTGACCTCGGGGCATGGGCGAAGTTGTGCAGACAGATGCAAAGATCGCCGAACCGTGCAGATCGGCGAATTGACAGTTGGTCGCTGCCTTGCCGGTCGAATCAATCATAGGTAGTGATCTCGTAGCGCACCGAATGACCCCCGGTCGGTGCCGCACCATAAAGAGAACGGCTCTTTGGTTACCTGTCGCAGGCATCCGCTGCCAACAGGAGGCACGTCAGACATGGCGGAAGAAGGCAGATACAGAAAAGGCGCCCGCTGGGCGCCCCGTCTGGAGTTCGTTCTGCCCCGCTCACCCGAAATAGTGCGCGGTGAAAGGGGGAGTCGATACCGTCTAAAGATATGCAGGTTAAATGCGTGCAGCCTTAATGCGTCCAGGGGGCGCGGCGGTTGGTGGCGAAGTTTTCGCCGTAGCCACCAGCGCGGATGTTGGCCTTGCGGCTCTTCGGTTCTGTCACCACAGCATCAATGCCATTGGCCTCAGCGTATTCCAGCGCCGCCTCTTTGGTGTCAAAGCGCAGGCGCACCTGGCTCTGGGTATCCTGCGAGGAGGTCCAGCCCATCAGAGGGTCCACTTCCCGCGCCGTGCTGGGCGCGAAATCCAGAACCCATTTGCGGGTCTTGGCCATACCGGAGGTCATGGCGTTCTTGGCTGGCCGATAAATCCGCGCTCGCATGGGAAGTCTCCTCATCAATCTCTGTTCCCTATATGCGCTGAACCCTGCGGGCGGGCAAGGTGGCAAATGCCGCAGATTGCGCAGGTTTGGGTGGAAAACCGGGGATTTCACAACCTTCACGACAGGTTTGAGTGCAAAGCGGGGCCTTCATCCACGCACGCAGGCAAAATCCCCCTTGAATAAGAACAAAAACAGACCAATCTCTGCCCCTAGCAGGAGAGAGCCACAATGCCATACGCCCATTCCGACAAATCCATGCCGATGATGGCTGACCGCGCGCCGCAGCACCGCCCCAAGCTGGAAGGTGGGCGGGAATTTGTGATGCATACGGAATTCGACCCGGCCGGCGACCAGCCCACCGCAATCAAGGAGCTATCAGCAGGCGTGCTGGACGGCGAACGCAATCAGGTCCTGCTGGGGGCGACGGGAACGGGCAAGACCTTCACCATGGCCAAGGTGATCGAGGAGACCCAGCGCCCGGCAATCATCCTCGCCCCCAACAAGACGCTGGCGGCGCAATTATACGGCGAATTCAAAGGCTTCTTCCCGGAAAACTCCGTCGAATACTTCGTCTCCTTCTACGACTATTACCAGCCAGAGGCCTATGTCGCGCGCTCCGACACCTATATCGAGAAGGAAAGCCAGATCAACGAACAGATCGACCGGATGCGCCACTCTGCCACCCGGTCGCTGTTGGAACGGGATGATGTGATCATCATCGCGTCTGTGAGCTGCATCTACGGTATCGGCTCGGTCGAGACCTATTCGGCGATGACGCAGGACCTGAAAGTGGGTGAAGACTATGACCAGCGGCAGGTCATGGCCGATCTGGTCGCGCAGCAGTACAAACGCAACGATCAGGCGTTTCAGCGCGGCAGCTTCCGGGTGCGCGGCGATTCGCTGGAGATTTTCCCCGCCCACCTTGAGGATCGCGCCTGGCGGCTGTCCTTCTTTGGTGAGGAGCTGGAGGGGATTACCGAATTCGACCCGCTCACCGGCGAGAAAACCGGCAGTTTCGATCAGATCCGCGTCTACGCGAATTCCCACTATGTGACCCCGAAGCCGACGCTGAAACAGGCGGTCATTTCGATCAAGGAAGAGCTGAAGATGCGGCTGGATCAGCTGGTTGGCGAGGGCAAGCTGCTGGAAGCACAGCGGCTGGAACAGCGCACCAATTTCGATATCGAGATGCTGGAGGCCACCGGTCATTGTAACGGGATCGAGAACTACTCGCGCTATCTGACCGGTCGCGCTCCGGGGGAGCCGCCCCCTACCCTGTTTGAATTCATCCCGGACAATGCAATTGTTTTTGCAGATGAATCCCATGTTTCCGTGCCGCAGATCGGCGGCATGTACAAAGGTGACCACCGGCGCAAGTTCACGCTGGCCGAACATGGTTTCCGCCTGCCCTCCTGCATGGACAACCGCCCCCTCAAGTTTGAGGAATGGGACGCCATGCGCCCGCAATCGGTCTTTGTCTCTGCCACACCGGCGGCCTGGGAGATTGAGCAATCGGGCGGCGTTTTTGCCGAACAGGTGATCCGCCCGACCGGCCTGTTGGACCCGGAGGTGGAAATCCGCCCGGTGGATATGCAGGTCGATGACCTGTTGGATGAAGTGCGCCGTGTCACCGAAAACGGGTTCCGCACGCTGGTGACAACCCTCACCAAACGCATGGCCGAGGATCTGACCGAATATATGCACGAACAGGGGATCAAGGTCCGCTATATGCACAGCGATATCGACACGCTGGAACGGATCGAAATCCTGCGGGATCTGCGACTTGGCGCCTTTGACGTGCTGATCGGCATCAACCTGTTGCGCGAGGGTCTGGATATCCCCGAATGTGGTCTGGTCGCCATTCTGGATGCCGACAAGGAGGGGTTCCTGCGCTCGGAAACCTCGCTGATCCAGACCATCGGACGTGCCGCTCGAAATGCCGATGGCCGGGTTATCATGTATGCAGACCGCATCACTGGTTCGATGGAACGCGCACTGGGCGAGACCAACCGCCGTCGCGAGAAACAGATCGCCTATAACGAGGAACACGGCATCACCCCTGCGACCGTCAAAAAGAACGTCGAGGATGTTCTGGCCGGTCTCTATGAGGGCGATGTGGATATGAACCGCGTCACCGCAACCATCGACCAACCGATGCATGGTGCCAATCTGGAGGCCCATTTGGCGGGGCTGCGCGAGCAGATGCGCAAGGCCGCCGAGAACCTGGAGTTCGAAGAAGCCGCGCGTCTACGCGACGAGGTCAAGCGGCTGGAAGCGGTGGATCTCGCAGTTTCCGACGACCCGCTAGCGCGTCAGTCCGCGATTGAGGCCGCATCAGATGCCGCCGTCAAATCACGGGGGCGTTCCACCGCAGGCAAAGCCGGAACACGGGCCTATCGGGGCAAGTCGCAGAAGAAGTTCTCGTCGTAGGCTCAGCGGGGCTAGCTGGCCTACAAGAGTGCAGTGGAGGCGACAGCGCCTGCCCCCGACAAACCGGACACGAAAAAAGCCCCCCGCAGCGGCGGGGGGGCAACCTGTGCCGGAACAGGCACCTGCGTCTCTTAGTTAGATTCAGCGGCAACTTCGTCAGCCGCGTCTTCAGGAGGCGTCACTTTCAGGCCGGGAACCGAGATTTTAGCCTCTTCCATGGTCACATCGACATCGGGAACCTTCACCGTTGCGGTTTCTTCGGTAATGGAGACGGACCCAACCTCAGCATCGAATTTTGGCAGGTTGCCGCCCTCAACGCTTACATCAACATCGGGCAGGCTGGCCTCTTCGGTCTGATCGACATCCACCATGTAAATGCCGATTGCGATAGCAACTACAGCAATAACGCCCAGAATAATTCCTGTTGCGGTTTTCATATCATCGTTCCTTTCCAAAAAACGGTGCATCTCGTCGATGCGTCGAAAAGCTAACGACCTCATTGCGCAAATAGTTCCCAAAAAAATATCGGAACCTTTTCACGAACCGGGGGTTTACCTAGCAGAACACAAACAGTGGAGAAAAAAATGGGTTATAGTCTTCTTGGTCTAGTTATTTTAATCGCCGATCTTTATGCGATTTACCAAGTCCTCACATCCGGCGCCTCGACCGCGGCCAAGGTGATCTGGACCCTCGTCATTCTGGTCCTGCCTGTCATTGGCCTGATCGCATGGCTGATCGCTGGCCCGCGCGGCAACAAAGCGCATATCTAATAACATGTTATACAAACGCCCCGGTACCAAAACATGGTGCCGGGGCGTTTCTTTTTGAATCCTGCGCGAGCACGCTCATAATGGGCAAAGGCCCCGACACCTGTCTTGATGCGCCGTCCTCACGCGCCCAAAGCTCGTCGCCAGTCTGGGACCTCCTCAAAAATCACTCAAAAATCAAAAAGATCCTCAAGAAACCCGCCGCGTTTTTTCTTGTAGCGTTTTTCTGAATAATGCCGGTCTGAATCGCGTTTTTCGGGGCGATAACTGTCACGTTGCGGCGCGGATTGCTGCGGTGCGGATCGCTCAATGATCTTGTCCAATTCACCGCGATCCAGCCAGACACCCCGACATTGCGGGCAGTAATCGATTTCCACTCCGGCCCGGTCGGTCATGACCAGCTGTGTGCCATCAATCGGACATTGCATCGTTTTCTCCTCACAAAACTTGATTGCATTGCAAGTGGGGTCGCTTTTGCCGCACGACAAGTCTTGCGGCGCATTATTGCGCTCCCGGCGTCAAAACAGCGCAAGCCTCAGCGTACGACATGTACCGCGCAGGCCGCGTGGCGCACCACCTGGGTGGCGGTTGAGCCCAGCAGCAGATCCTGCATTCCGGGGCGATGTGACGCGATAATGATGAGATCAGGGGAATGATCCTCGGCCCAGTCCAAAATGGCGCGCCCCGAATGGCCATCAATCAGCACGCCTGTAGCATTGGGCAGCGTCTTGGCCAAACCGTCCAGCTCTGCCTGCAGTGCCTTGCGCGCCGCATCGAGATAATCAACCGGCATATAAGAAATCGCATAGGCCGGCACCTGTTCGACCACATGCAGAAGCGTGATCTTCGCCTCCGGCGTGGCCAGCAGCCCTGCAAGCTTCAGCGGGCCGTTCACATCACGGTCGGGATCGAATGATATCGGAACAAGAATATTACTATACATCTGCGGTCTCCTCTGTCGGCAGCTCTGATCATGCGGCAGGCCCTGTTGGCCTGCCTTGATCGAGATCAGTCGCGCATGGAAAGGAAACGCGCGGCAGATCAAAAGGTTGCGGCGACCTCATACATCACCGGCTCAAAGCTGCGGCAAAGCTCATTGATCTTGCGATTGCGGTTGCGCATCTCGGCGCTGCGCAACATGGCCATAAAATCCTCGCGGCGGTGCCACTGGGAATAATTGGCAATTCGGGTCTGTGCGTCATTCACATGCAACCCGGCAGAAATGAACCCCGGCTGATGTGAGATGAACTCGGCATAGGCTTCGGTCAGGGCGTCCAGTAGATCTTGGCATGTGCCCGGTGTCATCTCGAATGTGGTGATGACGGTTTGGGTTTCGGTGTTGGTCGCGATCGTCGGCATGGCTTCCTCCCTTATCCACGTCCAGCTTACGCCGGTTTGGCCAGAACCCGCAGAAGTTTCTCTCAGCCCCTGAAACGACTCCCGCCATGCCATAAAAAGAGTGATTAAAAATCAAAACAACCCTAAAGTGTATTTATGCAGCAATGGTTCGCGCGTCTTCTGGCAATTGCCTGCCTCTCTGTGATGCCGCTGACCCCGGCCACGGCCGGGGCGTGGTTGCAGAAACCCGGTGAGGGGTTTGCGGCCACCAGCCTCACCCTGCGTCAAGACCTCGCCGCATTGAAGGGGCTAAGTGTAGGTCAACGCATTCCAGCGGAACTGGGGTATTACGGCGAATACGGGCTGCATACGCGCTGGACTGTTGGGGTGGATCTGAACGTGAGCCGGGGCAGTTCTGCCCATGCGCTACTGTTCGTGCGCCACCCCCTGCCCCGGCTGGGCCGGGCGCGGACGGCGGTAGAGGTGGCTTTGGGATTAAACCAGACAAGCGAGATCTGGACGCCAATGCAGCGACTGACACTGTCTTATGGGCGCAGCTTTGACATGCGGCTGCGGGATCGCGACATATCGGGATGGGTCGCATTGGACCTGGGCCATGAATGGCGCAGCAAGGGGCTGGAGCAGACCTGGAAGCTGGATGCCACATTTGGGCTGAACCGCCCCGGCAAATTGGCGCCGCTTTTGCAGGTGGAAACCAGCAAGACGGCCGGGGCTTCATTTTCCGTTGCAGTGACCCCCAGCCTGCGGATGCCACTGGCGCGTCGCTTCGGCAAGGACGCGCCAGAGCTAGTGATCGGCCTACAACACAAACGGACCGAGACCCGGTCGCTGGGGATCAAACTGGCGATCTGGCACCGGTTCTGACCCCCGCCTGCGCGTGCCTAGGCGAGGGTTATTTGTCCACCCGCACCGTCACCTGCACAGTCCCGCGCACCGCCTCCGGCCAGATCAGCTGTACCTGATCCCGACGGCTGCCAACCCGCAGCTTGGCGTGGGGCATGACGTGGCGATCAGCGCCGCCGCTAACCTCGACCGGGCCAATGGCGATGACACTGTCGACCCCCCGCGCCTGCCCGCGAAACGGCAGCTCATCATCGGTGTCGACGGTCCAGGTCTTGGCCGTACTGCCCTGCACATGTTCAATACGCAGCGGATTGGCGACGGCCGCTGAGACGTTATGATAGGTATTGCCCTCGTAAAAGATGCTCTTGGAGCGGCTGAAATCCAGATTTGCAAAGCTGGTGTCGACCCGTTCAGCCCGGTCAATGGATCCATTGATGGAGCGGAATTTGTTCCCCGATACGGTCATCCCATTGAGGAAATGCCCGGTCCCATAGGGTTTCAGCACGATATAGCTGAACCAGCGGGCAACATCGCCGGAGAGGAACACATTGTCAGTGATCGACAGCGCGCTGAAGGAAAACCCCCCGGTAAAGTCGGGTCGCGCGTCGCGCTCATTGGTCCATTCAACAAAGCAATTGTCGATGTAATTGTCCGACACGGTGGAGGCGCAATTGGTGCTGGTCAGGATCAGCCCTGCCGTGCGGCTGCCGTCGGCGACCGTGTCGCCCTGAAAGAAATGGTTGCCGGTCACCGTCTGGTTCTGCCCGCCGAGCAATGCGAAGTGGCGGAACTTCGTCGCGCGGTTGTTGCGCAGCTTGGCGTCATTGGCATTGATATTGAGCGCGATGCTCTGGCGGGCGGAGACATTCAGAGGCTCCTCATTGGAGAGGAACTGGCAATTGTCCACCAGAATGCCCTGGCAGCCCGACCCGATGGAGGTGATACCGCGATTGAGCGGACGCGAGATGAAACAGTGATCAAGGCTGAACACCGTGCCTGCGGGGGCGAGACGAATGCCGCTACAGCGGCCTGCGCATTGGATTTCCACCTCGGTCATGCCAAATTTGCTGAGCGCGCTGAAGCCGCTGAAATCCAGCATGTATTTGAAATCACGAAAGGTGAAGACCTGCGTGCCGACCGCATTATAAAGCGGCGCGGTCAGGGTCAGTTCACGCGCGCCAACATTTTTGGCCCGCACATAAATCTCGCGCCCGACGCCGCTGCCTTCGACCAAGGCGCCGACGGGGATATTGGCGATATTGGCGACATTGGTCAGCTTGCGCGCGTCGCTGGTGCTGTAAGTCGCCTGTGCGGTCACCGTATCGGTGTCCCAGGCGGCATTTGCAGCCGCCTCCAGCTGGCCGTTTCGGATCACCCGGCGGGTGGCATAGCTGGTTTTGTTGGGCACCGCCGCCTGCATGTCGACCGGACCGCGCAGGGTGACCTTGCGCCCGCAGAGATCCAGCGATTCATGGTCGGCGTTGTTCAGAAGCGCCTGAAACGCCTTCTTGAAGCCCAGTTCTTCATTGCCAAAGGCGGCGGCGTAGCTCGGAAAGACGAAATTTCGGGTCAGCAAGAGCATCCGGTTTGTGGGCATGCGAACGGTGCCTTCGAACTGCACCTCGTGGTTCATCGACACCGTACTGCCCAGGTAGAATTCCCCCGCCGGGACCAACACACGGCGGCCTGCGGCGGCGGCATCTGCGGCCTCAAAGGCGGCAGTATTGTCGGTGCTGCCATCGCCGATGGCACCATAATCCGTCACATCCACAAGGCTGATCATATCGCGCAGGAACACGCCGGTGACATCGCGTACTTCGATATCCTCGATCCGCACCACGCCACCGTTTGGCCCGATCAGATCCAGTCCCACATGGGCAAAGCGCCCGGCCCGACCCCAGGGCATATCGACACCGTTGCGGCTGCCGGTGCCAATGATGGCTGTGACCTCAACCACCTCGCCGTAGGTAGAGAGGCTGGTGCCTGGCCCCGTCTCCACCACTCCGTTCAGATGGCCACCACCGGACTGTCCGGCCCATGCGGCGATGCGCACTGTGGGCAGGGCGCCGCTGATCGCCTTCACCTTTGCGGTGATTTGCAGATAGCAGCCCGGCGTCAGCATGGTGCGGGTCATATTGCGCAGTTTTTGCACCGAGGTGGTTTTCTGCAGTTCCAGACAGCCGCCGAAATCGGGGTCTGCCGCGACAAAGGCCGCATTGGCTGCACCCTGATAGGTGTCCGAACCCGGTGTGCCATTGCCGCTGGACCAGTTGTTCAGCCCCTCAGCAAAGGCCGGGGGCATCAGCTCTACGCCGTCAGTGATCGCTATGTTCATCAGTCACCCTTTCCAAAAACCGCCGTTACCGGCTGATCAGGCCGCAGCCCGGTTCAATCAGGGAAAGGGTTCTATAGGATGCGGTTTAACGCGCTGTCAGAGGGGCGTTCGCAGGGTATGCACCACCCAACCTCCCAAAGAGGCCGATCAAGTGGGCGGGTCAGGCAGTCGGGGCGTCCGCGGTCAGCAGCTGGACAGCGTTGATTTTCCAGCCCGCCGCAGTCTCAACCATCTGATAATCAAGGAGATGTACGCGCCCCTCGGGGTCGGTGATCATGACCCGCTGCCACAGGCCGCCAGCCACATCGCGCAGGTCGAGATAGCGCACCTCATCCGGTTGCCAGACCATGGGGTAGCCGGACTGCACCATGGTCGCAAACCGCTCGGAACTGCCAAACAGCCCCTGGATCATCGGGGACGCATGGGCAAAGGCAGCCTCCGCATCGCCGCGCAGGAAGGCGGCAATCTGGTCGCTGATCACCCCGGTAATGGCCGTATCGCGCCCCTCGGCAGAGGCGGAAACAGGCAGCGTCATCATGGCGACGCAGACACTCATCAACATAAACTTGCGCATAAAACATCTCCCTTGATGAGAGATCAGCTAGGCCGCCGCTTGCACCCGTCAATTCACGCCAACCTGACAAAACCTGCCCCACAACGGAAAAAGGGCACCCGTCGGGGCGCCCTTTTTCAATGCTTTTCTGTGGCCTGCTAGCTGGTCAGACCAGCTCACCTGCCAGTGCCTGATCGATCAGCTTGATCGTGTCCTCCACCCCGTAAAGGGCGATGAACCCGCCAAACCGCGGGCCTTGGGACGCGCCCAGCAGCACCTCGTAGATCGCCGAGAACCAGGCCCGCAGCGGCTCAAACCCGTGGATCTTGCCAATGGCAAAGACGACGGATTGCAGGAATTCCTCATCCGCGAAATCCGCCTCCGGCAGCGGATCAGTGTTACCTGCGAGTTCGTTCTTCTTGGCGATCGCGGCCAGCGCAGCATCCGACGATTTCAGCGCGTCTGCCAGATCCTGCAGCGCCGCGCGCTCCTGATCGGTGGGCAGACGGTAGGTTTTCTCCGGTTTCACGAAGTCGTTGAAGTAAGCCACCGCAAAGCCGGCCGCCTGATCCATTGTCGGATTGCTTTCGGGCGTCGCGTCGGGCGCGTATTTGTTGATGAAGCCCCACATGGTGGCCTTGTCCTCGGCGCTTGAGGCGGAGGCGAGGTTCAGCAACATCGAGAAGGGCACCACCATATCCGACTGCGGAACGTCGCCGCCGTGGATGTGCCAGACCGGGTTGTTCAGCTGCGCCTTCAGGTCCTGACCATGGTAGGCGCGCAGCTGCTGGTGGTATTCGTCCACCGCCTTGGGGATCACATCGAAATGCATCCGCTTGGCGGTTTTGGGCTTCTGGTACATGAAATATGCGAGGCTCTCGGTCGAGGCATAGGTCAGCCATTCGTCGATCGAGATGCCGTTACCGGAGGTCTTGGAGATCTTCTGACCGTTGGCGTCCAGGAACAGCTCATAGGTGAAATGCTCCGGCGCGCGGTGGCCCAGCACCCGGCAGATGCCGTCATAGATCGGCGTATTGGTGGAGTGGTCTTTGCCGTACATCTCAAAATCGACGCCCAGCGCGGCCCAGCGGGCGCCGAAATCCGGCTTCCACTGCAGTTTCACATTGCCGCCGGTCACCGGCAGGGTCCATTCGCGGCCGTCCTCATCGTCAAAGGTGACGGTATAGGTCTCAGCGCAGACTTTTTTCATCGGCACGTACAGAACCCGGCCAGTCTCAGGATGGATCGGCAGGAAGATTGAATAGGTCTGGCGGCGTTCTTCGCGCAAGCTCTTCAGCATGATCGCCATGACGTCATCGTATTTGTCGACCGCGCATTTCAGCACCTCATCGAACTGGCCGGATTCATAGAATTCCTTGGCCGAGTAGAACTCATACTCAAAACCAAAGGTATCAAGGAAACGGCGCAGCATGGCGTTGTTGTGATGGCCAAAGCTTTCATGGGTGCCGAACGGGTCCGGCACCGAGGTCAGCGGCTTTTGCAAATGCTCCTCAAGGCTCTCTGGGTTCGGGACATTGCCCGGCACCTTGCGCATACCATCGAGATCATCCGAAAAGCAGATCAGCTTTGTCGGGATGTCGGAGATCACCTCAAAGGCGGTTTTGATCATGGTGGTGCGGGCCACCTCACCGAAGGTGCCGATATGTGGCAGGCCGGAGGGGCCATAGCCGGTTTCGAACAGCACATAGCCCTTCTCCGGCGCGCCCTTGGCATAACGTTTGAGAACCCGGCGGGCTTCTTCAAACGGCCAGGCTTTGCTCTTGAGAGCTTCTTCGCGCAGATCAGACATTGTTTTCTCCATCGGCAACCGGACATCGCTCCGGTCGGGCTGCCTGTCGCCACGGGTTATGCCGCTATGGACGGCGATATTGCGGACGACAAACCACTGCCGAGCACCCCATGCACCCGGTCGGCCTCACCTATGGCGGCAGGCGAAATGAGTCAAGAAACAGCAGCCCTGACACCCCTTCCATGCCGGTGCCTGCGGCGGAATATGTACGATGACGCATTGTCCCGTTGATCGGGGTCGACACGATGCCTATTCTTCTATGCAGAACACATGCCAATTTACTGGATTTCATAATGAACACCCAAACCGCCCATCCCTTTACCCCGCAGGATTGCCTTGTTGCGCTGATGGTGGCGGTGTCGGCCTCGGATGAGAATATCCGCACCGCTGAACTGGTGAAGATCCAGTCGGCGGTGAATATGCTGCCCGTGTTTGCCGATTACGATATTGACCGGGTCAATCGCACCTCGCAGACGGTGTTTGACCTGTTTGAGCAGGAAGACGGGCTGGACGCGCTGTTCGGGCTGATCCGTGAAGATCTGCCGGAGCGCCTGTTTGAGACCGCTTATGCGCTGGCCTGCGATGTCGCTGCCGCCGATGGCAGCCTGGCGGAATCCGAACTGCGGCTTTTGGAAGAGATCCGCTATGAGCTGAACATCGACCGGCTCCACGCTGCCGCAATCGAACGCGGCGCCCGCGCGCGGCATATGACGTAAACCGGGCTGCGAGTGATCCGACCGCCTGGCGGTGGATTGACAACTGGTGGCGGCACGCACTGCCCATTTCGACCACCGTCCATTTTGGCCCAAGCATTTTGACCTATGAAGGGACCGGCGGATATGACAACGCTCACCACCGCGCCTCGGCTGACAACATCGCGATTGGTCCTGCGCGGACCCGAACGTGACGACCTGCCCGCCTTTACCCGGTTTATGACCAGCGCCCCGTCGATGGTTGCACAGGGGGAGACGGTCACCGCAGATCAGGCCTGGTTCGGGTTTCTGACCGGGGTTGGCCACTGGCAGTGGCACGGCTTTGGCTTCTTTACGGTCACATTGCGAGAGAGCGGCCAGCCGGTCGGTCGCGTCGGTCTGATCAAGCATTCCAACTGGCCAGAGATTGAGCTGGCCTGGCATCTGTTTGAGGGCGCCGAGGGGCAGGGTTTTGCGACCGAAGCCGCCATAGCGGTCAGGACATGGGCCGCCGAGGAACTGGGACTGGGCCACCTCTACAGCTATATTGATCACGACAATCTACGGTCGCAGGCAGTGGCAAGGCGGCTGGGGGCAGTTACCGACGGCACCCGCGCCCCTCATGAGCCGCAGGCTGAGATCTGGGTCCACGCCATGGCGGGCGGGTAGCGCCCAGCTGGCTGGAGGCATCGCCCGGCCACAGAACAGGGCGGCAGACGCAAAGCCGCGCCCTTGCTTTTCCTAACGGTCAGCTGCCGTAAACCCGTCCCCAGCGCTCAATCAGCTTTTGCTGCACCTGCTTGGCGCGGCGGTTCCAGGTTCTTGCCCCCTGCGGGCGTTCGCGTTCCGCCCGTGATATGCGGGAGCGCGCCTTCTGATCGGCACTGAAAATGGCAAAGGCGAGCACAGTGCCATCGGTGGCCGTCATGAACCCGCCGAGACCGGACACGAAGTTGAGCGTACCGGTTTTGGCAGCGACCTTGATCGGATGGCCCTTCAGGACGCGGCCCTTGCTGTCGCGCATGGGAAAGGATTTCAGCAGAGGTTTCAGCCGCCCATCCCGATAGGAGGCCACCAGCGCGCTGACCATATCATCGGGGGTCACTCGCGAATCCTCGCCAAGGCCGGAGTGATCAACCAGCCGGGTGTTGGCCATGCCATAGGTCTCCGCCGCCCAGCGGCTCATCTGCGCGGCAGAGTCGCGCAGGCTACGGGGCCGTCCGCCGCGCGCCTGCGTGGCCGCCAGACCAATCATTTCGGCCATCAGATTGTTGGAATACTTCAGCGTCGCCTTCAGCATCAGATCCAGCGGCGGGCTGTTGTGATGGGCCACCACCTGCCCCGAGGGGCGCGATTTCGCGACCTTTGGCGCTGACAGTTTGATGCCATTGGCACGCGCCATGGTGCGGAAGACATCCGCTGCATAGGCTCCGGGATGGCGTACTGGCAGCCAACGCGCACCCCCTTTGCCCAGCGCCTTGCTGGCGACCGTCCAGCGGTCGGTATCCTTGCCTTCGGAATAGCTGTAAACTGGCAGGCTGCGCTGCGCGATTTTCATCGTCGCAACAGAGACTTCGGGGCGATATTTCTTGGTGCGAGCATCCATGGTGACGGCCCAGCCCTGGCCTGCACGTTTCCATTCGAAATGCACCCGGTTGTAATTGAGCGCTAGCCCTGAAATCGCCGGACTGTACCCCACGTGATCAGGCTGACCCGGATCAATCGTCTTGATCTGCGGCAGCGCGCCCTCCCAGACGCGGAAGGCGCCGCGCACCTCGCGAATGCCCGCAGTTTTGAGCGCCTTGGCCAGTTGTGCCAGAGTGTCGGTATTGAGCATCGGATCACCACCGCCCACCAGCACCAGATCGCCGGAGACCACGCCGCCGCTGATGCCGCCAGTTGCGACAATCTGCGTGGTAAAGCGATGGTCTGCCCCCAGCGCATCCAGCGCGTAAAGCGCGGTCAGCGCCTTGGCGACACTGGCGGGCGGCAAACCCGCTCCTGCCCCTTCGGCTTCCAGCCGCAGACCGGTTTTCACATCGGCCACCGCGCAGGCAACCTCACCCGAGAGGCCCGCGCGGGACAACAGCCCCTTCAGCCCGCCACCTGCGCTGATCAGACTGGCCGGATCGCGCGCCACCGGACGCAGAGAGACCGCAGGCGCATTGGCCAGCGCAGTGTTCGCCGCCACAGAGGAAAGGCAGGAGGTCAGAAAAAAACGTCGCGAAATCATATTAGCAATAGTCTACTCAAAACCCCTACAATTCTGCAAACGTGCCACAGGTTTTTATGTCGCGGGGCAGCGGAGGTCTGACCGCTTTCCTCGGATGTGGATGCCTGTTACCGCTGGCGCGATGGTACGGGCAGTGATGATCATGTTTGTCGCCATGTCAATGATCCCTGCCGGGGACCTTTGCGGGAAACTGCTCACATCGGGCGGTCTGGCGACACCGGGATTTGTGGCGTGGTCGCGGTTTGCAATCGGCACAGTATTAGTGCTGCCCTTTGCATGGCGTGGGGCGTGGCCGCTGTTTGGCGACTGGCGACTATGGCTGCGGGCAGCTTTGCTCAGCGGTGGCATCGTCTCCCTACAGATCGCTCTCAAGACGGAACCGCTGGCCGATGTTTTTGCCGCCTTCTTTATTGGCCCGATTGTCAGCTATGTGCTGTCGGTGCTGCTGCTACGTGAAGCGGTGACTCCCGCGCGCAGCCTGATGATGGCGCTGGGGTTCTGTGGTGTGTTGCTGGTTGTCCGCCCCGGGCTTGGCGGATCAGCCAATCTGATCTGGGCCGTATTTGCAGGCGTTTGCTATGGTGGTTTCCTCACCAGTTCGCGCTGGCTTTCGCATCTGGGCACACCGTTGCAACTGGGGCTGACGCAGCTGTCAATCAGCGCCGTGCTGACCCTGCCACTGGGGCTGGCCGCCCTGCCCACCCTCAGCCTGAGCACCGCCGCGCTGACCTTTGGCAGCGCCGGGTTTTCGATGATGGGCAATCTGCTGTTGCTCTATGCCTATGCGCAGGCGCCTGCATCGCGACTTGCCCCGCTGGTCTATTTCCAGTTGATCGCGGCTGTCTCACTGGGATGGTTCGTTTTTGATCAATGGCCAGACGCACTGACCTGGGCTGGGCTTGCGGTGGTGATCGGCGCCGGGCTTCTCTCAGCGCGGCTGCGTCGCTGACCAATCGCCACGCGCGCGGATCTCGCTTGAGCTGGCATCCACCATTGGGGCGTTCACGAAACACCACGCCGGCGCGCGGGCCTCTGCCAACAGGCGGCTCTGCCCGCCCTTCAATCGGTATGGCGCATATAGCCGCGCCGCAGGCGACAGCCGTGCTGAGATCCGGTCACCGGGCCGCGCCAGCACCCCCACAGGCACAGTCTCAAGGATCTGCTGCCAATCCTTCCAGCGATGAAAATCCCTTAAATTATCCGCCCCCATCAACCACACGAAGCGCACGCCGGGATGGCGTTTGCGCAGGATGCGCAGGGTTTCAGCGGTGTAGCGCGTGCCAAGCTTGGCCTCGATCCCGCTGATCTGTACGCGGGGGTGATCCATCAGATCCCGCGCCGCCGCAATCCGCCGCGCCAAGGGCGCCGGCGGATGCGCCTTCAGCGGATTGCCGGGGGAGACCAGCCAGACCAGCTGATCCAGCCCGAACCGCTTTAAAGCCGCAAGCGAAATCGCCCGGTGCCCCTCGTGCGGGGGATCAAAGGACCCGCCCAGCAGGCCAACGGTAGTTCCGGACGGAATATGGGGCAAACGAAGCATCATAACCGCCTTGATGCACAGAGTTCGCAGAGAGATCAATCAGGTGTTGAGTGGCGCTGGTTGCGAAACCGGTCATAAGCGGGTTGTCTTTGCCTGGAAAAGTCGCAGGCTTGCGCTTTCCGGCAGCGCAGGGTTCGATACACCTATTGATTGAAGATATTGGAGCAAGCGATGCGGCTGACCGTGCCAAACCCGAAGATCAAGCTGTATGAGGATGGCTTTGACGGCCACGATCAACTGAACCGGAAAGCCACTGGCAACAAGCTATCTGATCTGGTTGAGCGTATCGACGACCCGCTGGTGATCGCACTGGATGGCGCATGGGGATCAGGCAAATCCTTCTTTCTGAAATGCTGGGTCGGCGCGCATCGGAAGCGGGAGGGCAACACCACTGAGACAGTATATTTTGATGCGTTCCAACATGATTTTCTGGATGACCCGCTGATTGCCCTGACCGGGGCAATTGCGGAGCGGTTTGAAACTTCCAAGGCCAAAGAAACCGAACATAGAGGTGAGCGTAGCAAGAAAATCAAAAAGGCTGCTTGGACGGTTGGCAAAGGAGCGCTCCGGATTGGGGCATCTGTCGCCACCTTTGGCGCAACCGAAGTCTTGAGCGAGGTCGGCGATGTGGTTGCGAAGGCTGTAGGCGACGAAGCCAAGGCCCTTCTCAGCAGCGATTCAGGTGACGATGAGGCCGAGGAATTCTGGTCCGCACACCACGCCCGGATAGCCGCAATGGAGGCGTTCCGATTGGCCCTCAGCGAACTGACGGAACCCGACGAAACTGAGCATCCGCAGCGCAAACTGGTCATCGTCATTGACGAGCTGGACCGCTGCCGCCCGGACTACGCGCTATCGCTGCTAGAGATCATCAAGCACTTTTTCAACGTCCCCGGCGTGCATTTTGTGCTGGGGGTGAATTTGAAGGAACTACAGAATTCGGTGCGGGCGCGGTACGGGAGCGGGGTGGAGGCCGAGACCTATCTACAAAAGTTTACCACCATGCAAATGACGCTCAATCAATTTTTCGAAAAACACTCATCCGACCTTGTTTGGACGAAGTATTTTCAGAAGTGTGCAGAACAAATGGAGTTTCCAACGGAAGCACGAGCATTACTCAAGACCACTGAGAATATCCTTAGCCGGTTCAAACTGTCACGCGATCAATCATTGCGGGATGCCGAGCGGGTTCTAACTACTCTGGTAGCAATGCCTAATCTAAAAACTAACTTCTACCTAAACACGGAGGTTTGTATAGGCACAATGGCGGTACTTAAAGTACTAGCACCAAGTATATATCAAACAATTCGCCTGTCTTCAGGGTCAGCTTTCATTGCAGGCGAGCACTTCGAAACTACCACTGATGAATTTGATCAACATGGTGAGTTGATTACGTTGATTTGGAAAGCACTAGAAGACCACAATGACCTTACTACCAGGGAGTTGGCGGAACTTAGCAACCATTGTTCCTCACTCAGAAGCGAGAATTGGCAATCGCAGCTTGGTAAGGTTGCGAATAAATACTTGGAAGTCTTTGATCTATCAGATTTTTAGAATTAATAGTCTTTTCAGTTCTCCCCAGATATGCGCCTGACGCAAGCCCACGCCTCCCCAAGGTCAAGTTCGGGGCGTGCCGCTATGCGGCATACCGAATGGGATCCTTAAGATCCGCACCTGCATCCCTCATTGCCCCGCCGCCGCCCATCCGCTATCACACCAGCCAGCAAAT
Source organism: Phaeobacter gallaeciensis DSM 26640 (assembly GCF_000511385.1). Classification (NCBI taxonomy): domain Bacteria; kingdom Pseudomonadati; phylum Pseudomonadota; class Alphaproteobacteria; order Rhodobacterales; family Roseobacteraceae; genus Phaeobacter; species Phaeobacter gallaeciensis. The sequence continues at coordinate 808,531 of NC_023137.1, read as the reverse complement.
CCCCCCCTTAACGGAGCTGTCTCATGGCTGCCTATCAATACGTCTACCACATGCAGGGGGTCTCCAAGACCTATCCCGGTGGCAAGAAATGCTTTGAAAACATTCACCTGTCCTTCCTCCCCGGCGTAAAAATCGGTGTTGTCGGTGTCAACGGCGCTGGTAAATCGACGCTGATGAAAATCATGGCCGGTCTGGATACCGATTTCACCGGTGAGGCCTGGGCCGCGGAAGGCGCCAAGGTCGGCTATCTGCCGCAGGAGCCGAAGCTGGACGAGAGCCTCACCGTGCGTGAGAACGTCATGCTGGGTGTCAAAGCCAAGAAAGATAAGGTCGACCGTTTCAATCAGATCGCGGTTGAGATGGCCGAGAACTATACCGATGAGCTGATGGAAGAGATGACCGCGCTGCAAGACAGCATCGATGCGGAAAACCTCTGGGATCTGGACAGCCAGATCGATATCTCGATGGAAGCGCTGCGCTGCCCGCCGGATGATGCGGAAATCGCCAATCTCTCGGGCGGTGAACGTCGCCGGGTGGCGCTGTGCAAACTGCTTCTTGAAGCGCCCGACATGCTGCTGCTTGACGAACCGACCAACCACCTGGATGCGGAAACCATCGCCTGGCTGCAACAACACCTGATCGACTACAAGGGCACCATCCTCTGCGTCACCCACGACCGCTATTTCCTGGATGATATCACCGGCTGGATTCTCGAACTCGACCGTGGTCGCGGCATCCCTTACGAAGGCAACTACTCCGCCTGGCTGGAGCAGAAGGCCAAACGTCTGGAGCAGGAAGCTCGCGAAGACAAATCCAAGCAGAAAACGCTGGAACGCGAGCTGGAGTGGATGCGTCAGGGCGCCAAGGCCCGTCAGGCCAAGTCCAAGGCCCGGATCAACGCCTATAACGATCTGGCCAGCCAGTCCGAGCGCGAGAAGCTGACCCGCGCCCAGATCGTCATCCCCAATGGCCCGCGCCTCGGCTCCAAGGTGATCGAGGTGGAGGGCATCTCCAAACACTACGGCGACAAGCAGCTGGTTGAGGGGCTGTCCTTTGACCTGCCCCCCGGCGGCATTGTCGGCGTGATCGGCCCCAACGGCGCGGGTAAATCGACCCTGTTCCGCATGCTGACCGGCCAGGAACAGCCCGATGAGGGCAATGTCAGCTACGGCGACACCGTGAAACTCTCCTATGTGGACCAGTCGCGCGATGATCTGGATGACAATGAAACCGTCTGGGAGGCGATCTCCGGCGGCGCTGAAATCATTGAGCTGGGCGACGCGCAGGTCAACTCCCGCGCCTATTGCTCCTCGTTTAACTTCAAGGGCGGCGATCAGCAGAAAAAATTGAGCCTCCTGTCCGGTGGTGAGCGCAATCGGGTCCATATGGCGCGGCTGTTGAAAGAGGGCGGCAATGTGCTGCTGCTCGACGAACCGACCAACGACCTGGACGTGGAAACCCTGCGGGCGCTGGAAGACGCGCTGGTGGATTTCGCCGGCTGCGCCGTGGTGATCTCGCACGACCGTTTCTTCCTCGACCGGATCTGCACCCATATTCTGGCGTTTGAGGGTGACGCCCATGTGGAGTGGTTCGAGGGCAACTTCGAGGACTACGAAGAGGACAAGAAACGCCGTCTCGGCCCCGACGCGCTGGAACCCAAGCGGTTGAAGCACAAGAAGTTTGTGCGGTGAGTGACTGGCTCCCTTTGTTAGGAGCCTTCGGTTTGGGTTCTGTGGTCACAGCATTTGTGCAAAGCTGGCTGTCGCTGCGGGCCCAAACCAAAATACGCGTTTTTCAAGAGCGAAAGGAGGCCTATATTGGCCTTCTTGAAGCTTGGGTCCGACAGGAAAACTCCAACTACTCTGAAGCGTCGTTTTTGACGTCGGGCATTGGGTTCTTCGCGCCGAGTTGGTCGCTTCACCATCGGTTTTTTCACTGTTGAAGAAATGGCAGGAAACAGATCCGGCTCGCCAGATCGGATACAAGTTACGAGTAATTTAATGACCGCTATGCGTCACGACTTACGCCAGTTGCGATAATTCTAACCACAGCGCAAAAAACAAATCCCTGCCTGACTTCGGGGAGGTGCGAATGCGCCTTCGACATGGCTGATGCATGCCTCTGACATGTGGGGGAAGGTCAGGCGCAGGTCCCCTTTCCCAGCACCGACATGGCATCGGCATAATTTGAACAAAATCATCGCTAGTCTTTAACCATATTCTCACGATGCCCCCGGCGAGAACCGCTTGGGGATAGGGCCAGAGAAAGGGCGGAGCATGGCAGGGATTGGTATTCTGGTAGGCGTCATCGGCGGGCTGAACGCCGCCATTCTGGGCTACACACTGATCGGTCTGTCCTTCGGCATGAGCCTGCTGCTTTATCCGCTGTTTGGGGTACCCTCGGCGATGCTGGCGATCCTGCTGCTCTGGATGCAGAAAACCGCGCGCGAGTCGTTTGGGCAGGAGGCGCTGGATGATTTGGCACAGGCCGCCCATCCGGAGTTCGCCGGGAAACCTGCACGCGCCTGATCTTTTTGCAAAAACCCTCACACAACACGATTTCGCGCGTTATACGCGCAACCCTGTGCTGATCCTGCCATAGATCACGAATAAGCTGCAACACATACCAATATACTCGCCGTCTGACCGTAAGGCGTATTGATTGCACGACCTACTTTAGGTCAATTTACCTCAATTGAGGTGAGGGTGCGATGGCTTGGTTGGCAATGTTGACAAGTGCTGGGGTGACAATGCTGGTCACCGTGCTGGGCCATGTGGCCTTCAACCTACCGATCTGGGGCCTGTTCTTGCTCTATTCCGGCCTTGGTGGCCTGCTTGGACTGGCGCTGACACTGTGTTTGATGATTAAAAACGGCGGGTTTTCGCGCAAGACGATGGCGCCAAATTCTCAGGATTAGTCAATTCCAGAACAGCCGGCCAATCATATCCGACCAAAATGATCATCTAATTATCATTTCAAAACAACACCCTAACCAGACACCCATGGTGAACAAAGCGCTGACAAACCCGCGCGTTAACCAAATCTACAGAAAATTTGAACTATTCTCGTGGATATCGAAGCGTTGCGATCTGCATAAAAAATTGTAGATTAAATGCAACTCAACCCAAAGGGTAGGACTATGGCGTGGATCGGGATCATCGTGGGCACTTTTGCAGGGATTTTCTCTGCTGTGGCGGCCTATGCCCTCTATGCGCTGCCCCTCTGGTATAGTCTGATGCTCTATCCCACTGTCGGGACAACAAGTGCGATTTTGACGATTTTGATTATCATCCATCTGCCACCCGGCTTACGCCCAATGGCGCAGCCGCAGCGGGATGAGCTGCACCGCACCGCCTGAGGCGGCCCCTTTGGCAGGCATCTGCCCGGACCCTGACACCCGTTACATCTACCCCTTGGCCCAGCTGACGATCTGCCCTGCCCGCATGGCACCGGCTTGTCGTTTCTGCTCCTTGCCACGGGCAAAGCGCACCAGTGTCGGAATCCCCTTGATACGATAGCGCGCGCCAGTGGACTGATGGGTCTGGGTGTTCAGCTTGACCAGCCGCACCTGCCCCTTCAGCGACTTTGCCGCCTTGGCAAAATCCGGCGCCATCATCTTGCAGGGGCCACACCAGGGCGCCCAGAAATCCACCACCAACGGCAAATCATCCTGTGCCGCAGCCTTTTGCAGGGTTGCCGGATCGACATCCACCGGCCCCGCCGGGATCAGCGCCGCACCACAGGTGCCGCATTTGGGACCTGCGGCCAGACGGTCCTCCGGCACGCGGTTCAGCTGCGCACAGCTGAGGCAGGTCAGGGTTTTGGCGCCCATGTCGCGATCACTCCTTGCAGACGGCCGCTGGTGCGACCTTCTCCCGGTATACGGGAGACTGCGCGCGGGACAAGAGCCTGCCGCTCGAGACCTGCTACCTGCGCCTAGAAGGTGAGCTTTGCCCCCAGAATGACGCTATGGGACCGCACGCCGGCGTCGCCCGTGCGCCGGGGCAGGATCAACGGCACAAACCCATCGTTGAACAGATACTCCGCCCCCAGCGTGACATTCGGGGCCACCGCGACCTCCATCCCCAGAATGACCTGCGACATCGATTCCCATTCGGTGCCCGATGCCCCCTGCCGCCCGTGACTGGCCGACAGCGAATAAACCGCAGGGCGCCCCAGAAACTCACTCCGGTAGCGCCCCTGCAGCGTCAGCGCGCTGACCTTATGGTCGGTGGCAGGCCAACGGTCGGTGGTCTGGGTGAATTCAGCCATGACGTCAAACCGCTCGCCGCTAAGGGTGGCGTGAACATCCCACGCCCCGTTCCAGCCGCGATCAATGCCGCTTCCCGGCGGATGATGCGCAATCGCACTGTCATAGATGGTCCCGCGCAAGAACCCCGCCCCAAGTTTCAGCCCCAGTCCATTGGCCAGCGGGATGCGATGGACCGCGTTCAGCGCGTAGTTGGTATAGTGATCATCGTTCTTCGGGCTGCTGATCACACGATTGCCGCGATGGTTGCGGATGATCGACAAGGCCAGCTCGGTCCGGTCCGTGATATAGCCAATCTCAATCAGCGGATCCTTGGTCTGGGCCCAGAAATAATGGCTGCTATGGGTGTGGGTGAAGGGCGCGTAGCTGGCAAAATTACCGAAATTCACGGTCTTGCGCCCCACCGCCACATAGAAAGGGGAGCGATCCAAATCGCCGATGGCCAGCCAAGCCTTGCGCAGCTGGATATCATTCTGACCGGGGTATTCGACCTCGGTGTATTCGCCCTGCACAAAGGCCGTCAGCACCGATGTGGTCACGGTGGCGGTGAGCGAGATATCATTGATCACGCCATAGGTATCAGAGGTGCCGCTGGTATGGGTCGGCGGCAGGCGCGACAGGATCGGAAATTTGCCGGGCGTATTGGTGTTCTCATAGATCACCGTGCCTAAGAAGCGCCCGCCAAAGGTGATCTTGTTGATGCCCAGCTGCCCGGACTGGCGTGCGCGCAGGGCAATCGCGACCTTGTTGGTCACATCCTCCTGCCGGTCCAGCATGCGTTCCGAATAGCGCAGCGCGGTTGCGAGAAAACCGACGCCCTCCTGCGCCTTGCTCATGTCTGCTGCGGTCATGCCCACAGCCATCGTCAGCGCGGCCAACACCGCGCGCCCCCCAAATGAAACAGTCACAATCGTTACTCCAGTATATGACCCCCGACAGACCGCCAGCTGTGCTGCGCACAACACCCGGCCGATTCCAGACAGGGTCAATCCGGTTGCAGGCAAAACAGGCCCAACGCCAAACCGTTAGAAAATAACGTATCCCCCGTGCGACCGTGCCGGTGGAACTGCCCCCGCAGCCGCGCCGGAAATACTGTCGCCAATCGCTGAAATCCGCCGAAACTGGCGGTGGATCAGAAACGCGATCCGATCACAGGGTATCACAGCTTCGTGATCTGACGAAGCCTGATCTGCCAAGGAGACAACGACCTGACTGCGGGCAGCTGTTGCACCGGCGGCGCGCAGGCCACAGTGCAACCGACCCGTACCGGGCCACCTATTGACCGGATTGTCCCCACCCCGCAGACTGGCTGCATCTGTTCCAAAAATGAAAGAGCCCCGCATGTTGTCACGCCGCGCCTTTCTGGCCAGCTCCGCTGCAGCCTCGCTCTGGCCCCAGATCGGGTCAGCCGAAACGGTCTTTGATCCGACCCCGCAAGAGGTCCGCATCAAGAAGCAATTCGCCCCTGGGCAGATCCTTGTGCTGCCGCGATCCTATTACCTCTATTACGTGACGGAGCCGCGACGGGCACGCCGCTACGGGGTTGGGGTTGGTCGCGCCGGTCTCGAGTTTACCGGCACCGCTGTCATTCAGGCCAAGAAAGAATGGCCGACCTGGCGCCCCACGCCCGAGATGATCGAACGAGATCCACGCAGCTATGCCCGCTTTGTCGATAATAAATACATCCAGCCCGGTGGCACCGATAACCCGCTGGGCGCGCGCGCGCTTTACCTGTTTCAGAACGGCATCGACACCTATTTCCGCATTCACGGCACCAATCAGCCGCAGACCATCGGACATTCCGTCTCCAACGGCTGCATCCGCATGACGAATGAGCATATTGTCGATCTCTACGAACGGGTGCCACTGGGAACCGTGGTGACAGTGCTCTGATCAACATCAGACCGGAGCGGCAACGCGTGATCTGGCCTCGATTCGGCGTCAGCGCTTGCCTGCGTGCTGAGCTTTGCCGATCAGCGCGCCATCGCCGCCCCTGCGTTGCCCAACTAACAGGCACCCTTGCTATAACACTTGCGCCAAAAGACCTTTGGCGACAAGATCGTTACCGCAAGGTTACGCAGAACTCATCGCTGTCCTAGGAGGCTCGGTCATGAATACGCAATGACATTGCCGGGCTGTCGCATGTCGCGGACAGGGATTTGAGTAAAGACTGGGAGAAGAAGACGATGGCCACAGGCACCGTCAAATGGTTCAACACCACCAAAGGTTACGGTTTCATCGCACCCGATGCGGGTGGCAGCGATGTATTTGTACATATTTCTGCAGTAGAGCGGTCCGGGCTGACCGGCCTCGCCGACAATCAGAAAGTAACCTATGAGCTGCAACCGGGTCGTGATGGCCGCGAGTCTGCGGTAAATATCGAACTGGCCTGATCGGTCAGAACGACAATAAGACCAGCTGTCGGCCCCTTCATCGGGGCCGTCTTTTTCGTGGGGTAGGTGTTTCGGGCTGCACAGGTTTTGAAAGTCGCATCCGCCGGGTCAGCTGCGCTTGGTGGCACGCCTATTGCTTTGCCAATTCGACCAGATCCAGCACTTTCGGACCGATGGCGGCCACATTAAGCGCCACGCCTTCGGCATTAGGGTGGATCCCGTCCTCCTGCAGATATTGCCCCGCAGCCTGAATATCATTCCCGGTTGCACCCCGAATACCGGCGAGGCTATCCGCGTGAAGCAACGTGTCGTAGTCCCGCGCGAGATCAGGGAAAATCGCGTCGAACTCAGCCTTGAAATCCGCGCCATAGTTGCCCGGTGCCTGTATGCCAACCAGCAGCACCGGGACCGCATTGGCCTCTGCGACCTCAAGAATGCGGCTGAGATTGGCACGGCTTTCGGACGGCGCAAGGCCGCGCAGCAGGTCATTGCCACCAAGCGCCACGATAAGCGCATCCGGTCCGTCCGCCAGCGTCCAGTCGATCCGGGCGGCGCCGCCTGCGGTGGTATCGCCGGAGACGCCGGCATTGATCAGCCGCACCTCAGCCCCTTTTTCGCCCAGCCAGCGTTGCAGCTGCGGCACCCAGCCCTGCCCCTGCGGCAGGCCATACCCCTGCACCAGACTGTCCCCTAGTGCTGCAACGCGCACCGGCTCTGCCTGCGCAATCGCTGCAGTTAACATAAAAATCAGTCCTGCTATCATCTTGCGCATTGCTACAAAGGCTCCATATCCAGAGTGGTCCCAAAACAGGCGCGATATCACATGCAGTCCAGCACGATCCCCTCATCCGATCCCATTCTGAACCTCCAACATGCGTCTTTGTCGCTCGTTGGCAATACCGGACCTGTCGAAATCCTGCGCGATATTTCGCTTGCGGTCGGCAACGGAGAGACGCTGGGGCTAATCGGTCCTTCCGGTTCCGGGAAATCTTCTCTGCTGATGGTGATGGGGGGGCTGGAGCAAGCCACTGGCGGTACTGTCACCGCATTGGGGCAGGATCTGACGGCGATGGATGAGGATGCGCTGGCCCGGTTCCGGCGCGACAATATGGGCGTGGTGTTCCAGAGCTTTCATCTGATCCCGACCATGACCGCGCTGGAGAATGTTGCCACACCGCTGGAACTGGCCGGCCACAAGGATGCCTTTGAGAGGGCACAGGCTGAGTTGGAGGCGGTCGGATTGGGCCATCGTTCGGGTCATTTCCCAGCACAGATGTCCGGCGGCGAACAGCAGCGCGTGGCGCTGGCCCGCGCCTTGGTCACGCGCCCCCGCATCCTGCTGGCGGATGAGCCGACCGGCAATCTGGATGCCACCAATGGCGATGCGATCATGGATCTGCTGTTTGACCTGCGCGACCGCTATGGGGCGACTCTGATCATGGTAACCCATGCACCGGAGCTGGCGGCCCGCTGTGACCGGGTGATCCGGCTGCGCGACGGGCGGTTGGATCAAGACGCCGCGCGTGAGGCCGCTGAATGAGCTCCTCTGCCCTGTCGCTGGCCACGCGGTTTGCCAAGCGTGAACTGCGCGGTGGCCTCTCCGGGTTTCGCGTTTTCCTGATCTGTCTGGCGCTGGGGGTTGCGGTGATTGCCGGGATCGGCTCCCTGCGCTCGGCAATCCAGACGGGTCTGAGCGAGGAAGGCGCGATGCTGCTGGGCGGCGACGCCGAGCTGGGCTTTACCTATCGGCGCGCCACCGCTGAGGAGCAAGCCTGGATGGAGGCCCGCGCCCTCGCCCGTTCTGAGGTCATTGACTTCCGGTCCATGGCGACGGTGGGCGACGAGCGCGCGCTGACCCAGGTGAAGGCCGTAGATGATGCCTATCCGCTGGTGGGTACGGTGATCCTCTCACCCGAGATGCCGCTGGAGACCGCACTGGCGGGATCAGGGGATTTACCCGGCGGTGTGATGCAGCGGGTTCTGGCGGATCGGCTCGGCCTGTCCGTTGGCGATGAATTCACCCTTGGCAGCCAGCAGTTTGTGCTGACGGCGGTGTTGGAGAATGAACCCGATGCGGCCAGCGCAGGGTTCACCCTTGGCCCACGTACCCTTGTGCGCACAGAGGACTTGGCCCAATCCGGTCTCTTGCAGCCTGGCACGTTGTTTTCCAGCAAATACCGGCTGACCCTTCCCCCGGATACCGATCTGGAGCAGCTGAAAACCCGTGCCGTGGCACAGTATGACAACAGCGGCATGCGCTGGACCGATGCCCGTAACGGCGCGCCGGGCATTGCCACCTTTGTCGAGCGGCTGGCCGGGTTTCTGGTGCTGGTTGGCCTCTCCGGGCTCGCGGTGGGCGGTATTGGCGTCTCCGCTGCGGTACGGGCCTATCTGGCTGGCAAAACGGCGACCATCGCCACCCTGCGCACCCTTGGTGCCGACCGTCGGACGATTTTCCTGACGTATTTTCTGCAAATCGGTGTGCTGGCGCTGTTGGGCATTGCCATCGGTCTTCTGATTGGCGGGCTGGCTCCGGTGCTTCTGGGACCGCTGATTGCGGCGCAGCTGCCGTTTCCTGCGGTCTTCGGCATCTCGGTTCCGGCCCTAAGCGAGGCAGCCCTTTACGGTTTGCTGACCGCCTTTGTCTTTGCGCTCTGGCCGCTGGCCCGGGCGGAGCGGATCCGGGCGGCGGCGTTGTTTCGCGATGCGCTGGACAGCCGCAGCCGCTGGCCCGCGCCGCGCTATATCTTGGCCACCGTCGTTGCTGTGGCGGTGCTGATCGGCGCGGCGGCCCTGTTCAGCGGCGCCGTTGAGCTGACGCTCTGGACTGCGGGCGGGCTGATTGGCGCGCTGGCGGTGCTATTGCTGGCAGCACTGGTGCTGGGTTGGATCGCGCGCCGCTCCGCGCCCCTGGCCCGTGGCAACCCGGCGCTGCGTTGGGCGCTCTCCGCGATCGGGACCTCCCGCGATGGTGCGGTGCCAACGGTGCTGGCGCTGGGGCTTGGCCTGACGGTGCTGGCGGCCATCGGTCAGGTCGATGGCAATATGCGCCGCGCGATTGAGGGCAATCTGCCCGATGTTGCCCCCTCCTACTTCTTTGTTGATATCCAGCGGGACCAGATGCCGGACTTCCTCACCCGCGTTGAGGGCGATCCGGCTGTGGACCGAGTGCAGAGCGCGCCGATGCTGCGCGGGGTGCTCACCACCATCAACGATCAGCCCGCGACCGAGGTGGCCGGAGATCACTGGGTGGTGCGCGGCGATCGCGGCATCACCTATGCCGCGAAACAGCCCGAAACCACGCAAATCGTGGCTGGCACGTGGTGGCCAGAGGATTACACCGGGCCGCCACAGGTCAGCTTTGCCCGCGAGGAGGCCGAGGAACTGGGCCTGGATCTGGGGGATACGCTGACACTCAACGTGCTGGGCCGCGACATCACTGCGACAATCACCAGCCTGCGCGAGGTTGATTTCTCGACCGCTGGTATGGGGTTTGTCATGGTGCTGAACGAAAGCGCGCTGGCCGGGGCGCCGCACAGCTATATCGCCACTGTCTATGCCGAACAGGAGGCCGAGGCGCAGATCCTGCGCGATCTCGCCCGCGCGATGCCGAATATTACTGCCGTTCGGGTACGGGATGCGCTGGACCGCGTGTCTGAGATCCTACGGCAGCTGGCCTCAGCCACCGCTTATGGCGCGGCGGCCACCCTGCTCACCGGGTTCATGGTGCTGATCGGTACCGCCGCAGCCGGGGAGCCGGCCCGCCGCTATGAGGCCGCCGTGCTGAAAACGCTTGGCGCATCGCGACGCCGCATTCTGATCAGCTTTGCGCTCAGGTCTGTGTTTCTGGGAGCAGGCGCCGGATTGGTGGCGCTGATTGCGGGGATGAGCGGCGCCTGGGCGATCAACACCTATGTATTCGAGAGCGACTATCAGGTGATCTGGGGCAACGCGCTGGCGATCATCAGCGGTGGCATCCTGACCACGCTGCTGGCCGGGCTTGCCTTTGCCTGGCGGCCCCTTCAGGTGCGCCCCGCACGGATCCTGCGGGCGCGTGACTAACTTACGCACGCCGCTGCGACCCAAGGAAGGAACCACATCGGACACCAGCTGCGGCAGGCTGGTGTCTTTTACAGCACTGCTGCGGCCGACCTAATTCACGTAGCGCGCGCAGCTGGCGGCGACGGGTGGTTGGAACAGGGCAAACAGGTCGTCATTGTCACAGATCAGCGCCTCCAGCGTGATGCCATCCAACGACTGATAGAAGGCCTGCGCGGCCTCCGACAGGGCGAGGCGCAACCGGCAGGCCGACACCAGCGGGCAGGTATTGTCGGCATCGGCAAAACACTCCACCATCGGCACCGTGCCCTCGACATCGCGGAAAACGTCGCCAATGCCAATTTCTGCCGCAGGCTTGCCCAGTGACATGCCGCCATTGCGGCCCCGTTGGGTATGCAGATATCCCAATTGTGCCAATTGGTTGATAACCTGCGCCAAATGGTTCTCGGAGATATTGCAGCGCGCCGCAATTTCCGATTTGGTGACCAGGCGGTCCGCATGGGCCGCACAGTACATCAACAGCCGTACTGCAATATTTGTCCGTTTCGTGATCCGCATGATCGCCCCTCCAAGGTGCCTTGATCGCCGGATCATGACATGGCTGCGCAAAGGCCACTTTGACATGTATCAAAGCTGCAATAGCTCGTTGCTGATCGCAGACATGCAGCGCCAAATATACGTCGCCAAATCTGGCTCATGGCGCCAAGGATTGAACCACTGAGGCCTGAACCACAGTGACCACAAACAGAGGCGGTCCGCCCTTGCAGCCCCGCACAGGAGATCAGAATGCCCAGCCCCCTTTCCCCTGCCCCCTATTTCTTTGGCTATGGCAGCCTGGTGAATACGCGCACCCATGCCTATGGGCAGGCCCGTCCGGCAAGGCTCAGCGGCTGGCGGCGGGCCTGGGTGCAGACAGATCTGCGCCCGGTGGCCTATCTCTCTGCGGTGCCCTGCGGCGACAGTCGCATCGACGGGCTGATCGCCGAAGTCCCCGGCGCGGATTGGGCGGCTTTGGATGACCGTGAGTTCGGCTATGATCGTCTGGCGGCGCGGGACGCGGTGCAGCATGATCTGGCGCCAGAGACCGAGATCGCCGTCTATGCGATCCCCGCCAGCAGTCAGCGTGCAGCCAGCCTGCGCCATCCAATCTTGCTGAGCTATCTTGATGTGGTGATCCAAGGCTATCTCGATGTCTTTGGAACCGAAGGCGTTGCCGATTTCATCCGCACGACCGATGGCTGGGACGCGCCAATCCTGAATGACCGCGCCACCCCCCGCTATCCCCGGGCACAGGCATTGACCACGGATGAACGTGATCTGGTGGACCAGCATCTAACTGCCCTGGGCGCACAACTGATCGAGGCGGAATAGTGATCTCACGCACGCTTCTCTACATTCAGCGGATCACCCGGCAGCTGTGGTTCCGGGTGGTGCTGATCTCGGCCTGTTCCTTACTGGCACTGGCCATCGCGCCCTGGCTCACCCCGTTCATTCCTGAGGATCTGGGCGAGCGGTTCGGACGCGAGGCCGCGCTGCCAGTGCTGAATATCCTTGCCTCCGGCATGTTGGCCGTGACCACATTTTCGCTGAATGTCATGGTCTCCGCTTATCGCACCGCCGCCGCCACTGCGACACCGCGGGTGTATCGCCTGCTGCTGGAGGACACGATCACCCAGAGCGTTCTGGCCACCTTTGTCGGCGGGTTTGTGTTCAGCCTGAGCGCGGTGATCCTGTTTCGGGCAGGGTTCTATAGCGAGGACGCGGCCATTGTGGTCTTTGCACTCACCGTCGGGGTTGTGGCGCTGATTGTCGGGGCGATTTTACGCTGGATTGATCACCTGTCGGGGCTTGGCAGCATGGATCATACCCTGCGCCTGATTGAAGACCGCAGCCGCACCAGCCTGCGCCAGCGCGCCGATGCGCCCTGTCTGGGCGCGCAACGCGCCGAAGATGACAGCCAGTTCAAGGCAGACGGCACGGCGATCCCGGCGCAGGCGTCGGGGTTTGTGCGGTTTGTGGATGTGGCGCAGCTGCAGACATTGGCAGAAGAAGCCGACACCGAGATTGCGATCCATCGCACGCCGGGAGAATTTGTGTTGCGCGGGCGGCCTGTGGCCTATGCAAAATCGGCCGATGAGGACCTGAGCGAGGCCGCAAGCCGCTGCATCGAAATCGGCGATGTGCGCAGTTTTGATCAGGACCCCTCATTTGGGCTGACCTTGCTTGCGGAAACCGCTCAGCGGGCGCTCTCTCCCGGGGTCAATGATCCCGGCACCGCGCTGGAGGTCATGGGGCGGCTGGAACGGTTGCTGTGGGAGAATACACCGGATGAGGACGCGCAGACCGGGCAGGATCCATCCTTTGACCGGGTGCTCATGCCTGCCATATCCGCCCGGCATCTTCTGTCCTGTGCCTTCCCGCCCATTGCCCACGCCGGAGGGGATGACCCGGCGGTGATTGACTGGATGGACAAGGCCCTCACGGCGCTGGGGCACCACCCCAACCCGGCCATGGCCAACGCTGCCACAAAGATGCGGGAGCAGCACTCTGATCGCTGAGACCTGACGCATATGAGACCGGGCGCGCCCGGCCCGAACACAGAGACAAGGTCTATGGTGTGGGCGGAGGAAGCCCCCCGAACGAAAAAGGCGGCCCACCCGGAGCCGCCTTTTCAGAACAATATTGGCAGAGATCAACCGCGAGCGCGGACCGTCTCCATAAGCGCCAGCAGGGCCGACATATCGGGTCCGCGTTCCATCCCGGTGACGGCTTTGCGCAGCGGCATAAACAGACCTTTGCCCTTGCGGCCAGTGGCCTCTTTCACCGCGGCGGTCCATTTGCCCCAGCTTTCGCTGTCGTAAGGCCCCTCCGGCAGCAGCGCCATCGCCTCTGCGATGAACTCCTTGTCCTCATCCGCGATCAGCGGCGCGGCGCCATCGCGGCACAGCTCCCACCAACCGGCGAGATCCTTCAGAGTTGTGATGTTTTCCCTGGCCACATCCCAGAACGCCGCCCGTTTCTCGGCCGGAACGCCCAGCGCGTCCACATGGGTCTGGACATCCGACAGCGCCAGCGACTGCAGGTAGCGTGCTGTCAGCGGGTAGACATCCTCAACATCGAATTTGGTCGGCGCCGCGCCAAAGCGGTTGATGTCAAAGCCGTCGATCAGCTCTGCCATCTCACTGCGCAGCTCAACCGGGTCGGAGGAACCCAGACGCGCCATCAGGCTCAGGAGCGCCATTGGCTGCACGCCCGCCTCACGCAGGTCCCGCAGCGCCAAGGTGCCGAGACGCTTGGACAGCGCCTCCCCCTGCGGACCGGTCAGCAGCGAGTGATGCGCGAACGACGGCACAGTGCCGCCCAGCGCCTCGATGATCTGAATCTGTGTCGCGGTGTTGGTTACATGGTCGGAGCCGCGCACCACATGGGTCACGCCCATTTCGGTGTCATCCACAACCGAGGCCAGCGTGTAGAGGAACTGACCGTCGCCGCGGATCAGCACCGGATCGGAGACCGAAGCCGCATCAATGGAGATATCGCCCAGAATACCGTCGGCCCATTCAATGCGCTGGTGGTCCAGCTTGAACCGCCAGACGCCATCGCCACGCTCGGCGCGCAGGGCGGCCTTTTCATCATCGGACAGGGCTAGCGCAGCGCGGTCATAGACCGGCGGCTTGCCCATGTTCAGCTGTTTCTTGCGCTTGAGGTCCAGTTCAACCGGCGTCTCAAACGCCTCATAAAACCGGCCGATCTCGCGCAGTTTGTCCGCCGCAGCGACATAGCGCTCCAGCCGCTCGGACTGACGCTCAACCCGGTCCCAGGTGAGGCCCAGCCATTCGAGATCCTGTTTGATCGCGTCGACGTATTCTTCCTTTGACCGCTCCGGGTCAGTATCGTCGATACGCAGGATGAAACTGCCGCCGGCCTTGCGGGCGATCAAGTAGTTCATCAGCGCGGTGCGCAGATTGCCAACATGGATATAGCCGGTCGGCGACGGGGCAAATCGGGTGGTTGTCATCACAAGTCTCCTGTTGCCCTGCCCCATGTCACATGGACGCTGTTTTGTCCAGTTATGGCGCCACAGCTGAGCTTGCCTAAAAAGTCGTTTCAAAGTTTCAGCGTTTTCCTTTGTGCAACTTAGATTTCTTTCAGACTTCCTGTGTCAGCCTGTCGCAGCACGAAGAAACGACTGGTACGAAACAATGGGGTCTCCCGTGAACAAAGTGATCCCGAATGAAATGTTGCAGGCGGAGAGCTTACCCGAGCCGTCCCACGCCCGGTTGATGGATGTGTTGAACAAGCTGGATCAGGGCGTGATGGTTTGGACCGAGGACGGGCATTGTCAGGTCTTCAATGAACGCCTGCTCACCCTTTTGGAGCTGCAGAACGGCGACATCTACCCCGGCTACTCCCGAGAGGCGTTTTTTTCCACCGCCGTCAAACTCGGCCATGTGACCGAAGAGAGCGCCGAACAGGCGGAGCAGGATTTCAGCTCGAACAAACAGCGGTTTTCAGCGACCCGAAGAATGCCCTCCGGGCGGCGGCTACAGATTGATACGCGGCGGCTGTCCACCGGGGGATTTGTCACCTGCTACACCGATGTCACCCAGATTGAGCGCAGCGCACGGGACCTGACCCAGGCGCGACAAGCCGCCGAAGAGGCCGAGCTGACCGCTCTGAAGACGCTCGCGGCAGAACAGTCCTGGCGCGAGGAAGCCAAGCTGTTGTCCCAGCTGGACGAATGGCTGCACTCCTGCAAATCCCAGGAGGAGCTGTTTCGCATTGTCAGCGCCTTCATGGCGCAGCTGTTTCCGCAATCCCGGGGGGAGCTGTATATCTACTCCAACTCACGCGATGTTCTGGACGGCAAATGCCACTGGGGCGGCGGCGAAGCGCATGACCACATCTTCCCCGATGCCTGCTGGGCGCTGCGACGGGGGCGGCAATATCTCTATTCTGCGGATAAGATCGCCTTTGCCTGCGCCCACGTGGAAGAGCAACCCAGCACCAGCGAGCATGAGGACTACGTTTGTTTCCCGGTGGTCGCGCATGGGAACACTGTGGGTTTGTTGCACGTGAAATTCGCGCCGGAAGAGGATGCCAAGCGCAAGGTGGCGCTGCATCGTCTGGCGCTGCGTTGCGGTGAACATATCTCACTGGCGGTGGCAAATGTGCGGCTGCGCGATGAATTGCATGATCAATCCACCCGAGATCCGCTGACTGGCGTCTATAACCGGCGCTATTTCCTAGGAGAGTTGCGCAATGCAGTGACCCTCGCCGACCGGCGCGCCAGCCAACTGGGGGTGCTCAGCTTTGATGCGGATCGGTTCAAGACGTTCAATGACACCCATGGCCATGATGCGGGCGACATGGTGCTGCGTGCCATTGGCGACACGCTGAAAGAGCTGTTTCACAATGGAGAGGTTTGTTGCCGGATGGGAGGCGAGGAATTTGCAGTGTTCCTGCCTGATACCGACAAGGAACAGACCATGGAGGTGGGCGAGGCGCTGCGCACCGCAATTGAGGATATCACCCTGCGCTATGGGTCCGGCACCCTGCCAAGGGTCACCATCTCCATCGGGGTGGCCAGCTACCCCGAAGATGGGCTGCTACCACAGGATCTTATGCATGCTGCAGATCGCGCGCTCTATGCCGCGAAGGACGCAGGCCGCAACTGCGTGGTGGATTGCCAGAAGGCCGACCCGGCCAAGGGGCCGTTCTCAGGGGCACAAGACTGACAGCGCCCGTCGCCACAGGTTTAGTTACCGACCGCATGTGGCGCAGCCGGATGCCTTCGCAGCACCCAAACCACCGCCCCGCTTCAGCTTGGATCGCGCCAGCGGTTCACGATCGGATAACGCCGGTCCAGCCAGAAAGCTCGCGGTGTCAAACGCGCGCCGGGCGCCGACTGAAAACGCTTGTACTCGCTGATATAAAGCAGGTGCTCCACACGTTTGGCATTCTCCCGCGAGAACCCCGCCGCGACGCAATCGGCAATCGACCCATCGCGGTCCACCAGGATCTCCAGCAACGCATCCAGTTCCGGGTAATCCGGCAGGCTGTCGCTGTCTTTTTGATCGTCGCGCAGCTCAGCACTGGGCGGTTTGTCGATTACATTCGGGCGGATCACCTCGCCCTCCGGCCCCATCATCCAGTCGCGGTGATTGGCGTTGCGCCAGCGGCAGGTCTCAAACACGCGGGTCTTGTAGAGATCCTTGATCGGGTTGTACCCCCCCGCCATGTCGCCATAGATCGTCGCATAGCCAACTGCGACCTCTGATTTATTGCCGGTGGTCAGCAACATCTCACCAAATTTGTTCGACATTGCCATCAGCAAAAGGCCCCGCAGGCGAGACTGGATGTTTTCCTCCGTCAGCCCCTCGTCCAGACCGGCAAACAGCGGCGCCAGCGTATTGGTGATGGCTGCGCGTCCCTCGGCAATCGGCACGTAATCGTAGTGTACACCCAGCGCCTTGGCCACGGCCTCAGCATCGTCGAGGGACTCTTGCGAAGTATATTCCGACGGCAGCATCACACAACGCACATTCTCCGCCCCCAAGGCATCAACTGCGATGGTGGCTACAATCGCGGAATCCACCCCGCCTGAAAGACCCAGAAGCACCTTCTTGAAGCCGGTCTTGCGCATGTAATCGCGCAGCGACAGCGTCATGACGTGATAATCCTGCTCCCACTCATCCGGCAATGAGGCCTTGGGGCCGTCAACCGCGCGCCAGCCCTCTGCTGTGCGCTCCAGATCAAGGTGGCAGATATCCTCTTGCAGGACCGGCATTTGCAACGCCAGGCCGCCGCCCGGGTTCAGCACAAACGAACCGCCGTCAAAGACCTGATCGTCCTGTCCGCCCACCATATTGAGGTAGATCACAGGCAAATCGGTTTCCACGGCACGGGCCACCATATGGTTGAACCGCACATCCATCTTGTTGCGGAAATAGGGCGAGCCATTGGGGATCAGCAGGAACTCGGCTCCGGTTTCCGCCAATGTTTCAGCCACATCTTCATACCAACCATCCTCGCAGATCGGGCTGCCGATCCGGGTATCGCCAACTGCATATGGCCCGCCCAAGGGACCGGCATCAAAGATCCGCACCTCGTCAAAGACGGTGGCATTGGGCAGATGGTGCTTCAGCACCTGCGCGGTGATCTTGCCCCCCTTCAGGATCAGATAGGCGTTGAACAATTTGCCATCTGCGACCCAAGGGCTGCCAATAGCCAGAGCGGGCCCATCGGCGCAATCGGCGGCCAACCGCTCAACCTCGGCGATGGCAGCCTGATGGAAAACCGGCTTTCGCACCAGGTCCTGCGTGTTGTAGCCGGTGATGAACATTTCCGGCAAAGCGACCAGATCCGCCCCCGCGTCACGGCCTGCGGCCCAGGCCTCGCGGGCCTTGTTTGCATTGCCCGCCAGATCCCCGACGGTGGGGTTCAACTGAGCCAGTGTCACGCGAAAACGATCAGCCATCCTGCTTGCGTCCTTCGATAATCCTGCCTTCTGCCATTAAACAGATCGCACGCGAAGGGAAAGACCACTGCGGCAAAAGACATTGCGACGACGGCAGCTGTGGCATAGTTTCCTGTCAAACAGATCAACAGGCCCGCTCCGCGGCTCTCCTTATGGCAAGCAGATAATCCATGACCCGTTTTTCCACCGCTGCTCTTTTGACCTCTGCCCTGGCGCTTGGCGCCGCCGGGGGGATCCGCCCGGCCCTGGCACAAGACGATGGCAAGGTCCTGACCACGCAGGATGAAATCGGCGGGATCTATGAGGGCACCTTCCGCGGCGGGTTGCAGCATGGCACCGGCACCTACACCCTGCCCAACGGCTATGAATACACCGGAGACTGGGTCGACGGTGAGGTGCGCGGACGTGGCGTCGCGCGTTTTCCCAACGGCTCCGTCTACGAGGGCGAGTTCGCCAAGGGCAAACCGGAGGGCGCGGGCAAAATCACCTTCGCCGATGGCGGCACCTACGAGGGGGAGTGGTCAGACGGGGTGATCAACGGTCAGGGCGTCGCGGTCTATGCCAACGGCGCCCGCTATGAGGGCGGATTCCGCGATGCCAAACACCACGGCAAGGGCCTTATGCGCAACCCCGGCGGCTATCAATATGACGGCGATTGGGTCGATGGCCTGAAGAACGGCAGCGGCAAGATCACCTATCCCGACGGCGCCACTTATGAAGGCGATATCCGCGATGGACAACTGGAGGGCACTGGCAAGCTGATCATGCCCGACGGGCTGGTCTATGAAGGTGACTGGGCCGCGAACCAGATGGATGGCACCGGGGTGCTGACGCAGCCTAATGGCGACGTCTACGAAGGCCCGCTGGTGGCCGGGCGCCGTCAGGGTGAGGGCAAGCAGATCCACGCCAATGGCGATGTCTATATCGGCAATTTCGAGGACGACCTGCGCCACGGCGAGGGCACCTTCACCAAGACCGACGGCTATGTCTACACCGGCGAATGGTTGGCCGGTCAGATCGAAGGCAAGGGCCGCGTCACCTATCCCGACGGCTCGGTCTATGAAGGGCAATTCCGCGATGATCTCGCGGATGGGGTCGGCAAAATCACCTATCCCGATGGCTCCACCTACGAAGGCGACTGGGTGGCCGGCGTGATTGAGGGCACCGGCACCACCACCTACCCCAACGGGCTGGTCTATACCGGCGCGTTCAAGAACGCCAAGAACCACGGCCAGGGCGTAATGACCTATCCCGATGGTTACCGCTACGAGGGCGGCTGGAAAGACGGCCAGCGCCACGGCGATGCGGTCGTCACCTACCCTGACGGCTCGGTCTACACTGGCAGTTTTGCCAACAGCCAGCGTCATGGCACCGGCAAGATCGTGATGACCGATGGCTTCAGCTATGAGGGCGACTGGACCGAGGGCAAGATCAGCGGCAAGGGCGTGGCCACCTATGCCAATGGCGACGTCTATGAGGGCAGCTTCCTCAACTCCAAACGACAGGGCCCCGGCGTGATGCGTTACGCCAGCGGTCAGGAGGCCGAAGGCACCTGGGAAAACGGCGCGCTGAAAACCACTGGTGGCACCACGCAGGGCAGCGATGAGACAACCCGCGAAGATCAGGCCAGTGACACCGCAGCTCCCAATGCCGACGGTGCCAGCAACTGATCCAAGGGATCGTTTCTGATTTTGGTCCCTCTGACATGGGCGCATGGGCGACAGTCGCGAGCTTTGGCCCCGTGCACATAAATTCTGTCTTCCCATTCGCCTTCGGCTCTGTATAACTCAGCGTCATGACCATGCGTGCAGATATCCTTCGCTCCGCCACCGCGTTTCGCGGTGCAGATCTGCGCGCCCTACTGATCCTAATCCGCCTCTGAGCGTGCCATCCGGCGCGCCCGCTCAGAGGGGAAGGCATGCGCGCCAAGGATTGGATTTTAGGACAGACAAGAAAGATACCGACATGACGACCGCAGCTGACAAAGATCGCGTTTTGATCTTCGACACCACTTTGCGCGATGGCGAGCAGAGCCCCGGCGCAACCATGACCCATGACGAAAAGCTTGAGATTGCCGAGCTGCTCGACGACATGGGCGTCGATATTATCGAAGCGGGCTTTCCCATTGCCTCCGAAGGCGACTTCAAAGCAGTGAGCGAGATTGCAGAACGCTCCAAAAACTCCCGGATCTGCGGCTTGGCGCGCGCCAATTTCAAAGATATCGACCGCTGCGCCGAAGCGGTGAAACGCGCCGCCCAGCCGCGCATCCACACTTTTATCGGCACCTCGCCCCTGCACCGCGCCATTCCCAACCTCACCAAGGATGAGATGGCCGAGAAGATCCACGAGACGGTCACACACGCCCGCAATCTGGTCGACAATGTGCAATGGTCACCGATGGATGCCACGCGCACGGAGTGGGATTACCTCTGCCGGGTGATCGAAATCGCCATCAAGGCAGGTGCAACCACCATCAATATCCCTGATACCGTGGGCTATACCGCCCCGGTCGAAAGCGCCGATCTGATCAAGCGCCTGATCGAAACAGTTCCGGGTGCAGATGACGTGATCTTTGCCACCCATTGTCACAACGACCTTGGCATGGCGACGGCCAACTCTCTGGCGGCGGTTGCTGGTGGGGCACGGCAGATTGAATGCACCATCAATGGTCTCGGCGAACGCGCCGGCAATACCGCGCTGGAAGAGGTCGTCATGGCGCTGAAGGTGCGCAACGACATTATGCCCTTCACCACCGGCATCGACACCCAAAAGATCATGCATATCTCGCGCCGGGTCTCCACGGTGTCTGGTTTTGTCGTGCAGCCGAACAAGGCGATCGTGGGCAAGAACGCCTTTGCTCATGAAAGCGGCATCCATCAGGATGGTATGCTGAAGAACAAGGAAACTTTTGAAATCATGCGGCCCGAGGACGTGGGCATTGCCGGCACCTCGCTGCCCTTGGGCAAACACTCCGGTCGCGCAGCCTTGCGCGACAAGCTCAGCCAGCTCGGCTTTGAGGTGGGCGACAACCAGCTGAAGGATCTCTTTGTCCGTTTCAAGGAACTCGCCGACCGCAAGAAAGAGGTGTTTGACGACGATATCATCGCCCTGATGCGCACCAGTGGTGATGAGGATGATCACCTCAAGCTGGTCTCCATGAAGGTCGTCTGCGGCACCGGTGGTCCGGCTGAGGCAACCCTTGAGATGGAGGTCGAGGGCAAGGATGTAACGGAAACCGCAGAAGGCGACGGCCCGGTTGATGCCGCCTTCAGAGCGATCCGCAAGATCCACCCGAACTCCGCGCATCTGCAGCTCTATCAGGTCCATGCGGTGACCGAAGGCACCGATGCGCAGGCCACCGTCTCTGTCCGACTGGAAGAAGACGGCGTTATCGCCACCGGCGAAAGCGCCAACACCGACACGGTTGTCGCCTCGGCCGCCGCCTATATCGGCGCGCTGAACCGGCTGATCATCCGTCGCGACAAGATGGGCGAAGGCGCCGACACACGTGAGATTTCCTACAAGGATATCACCTGAGCCGCACGCGAAACGAAACCGACAAAAGGCCACCCAAAGCGGGTGGCCTTTTTGCCCTCAGTCGTTAGGGCACGCATCTAACGCAGCTTTGCAAACAGCTTGGTCAGCCGCTGTGCTTCATCCTCGGTACCGTAGGGCGCGTTGACGATGAACATGCCGGAGCCAACCATGCGGTGGCCCTCGCGAGCGGGCGGAAACTGCACCTCATGGCGCAGCGCACCCGGCAGGTTCTGGGCCTCCAACGCGGTCAGCATCGGCTTATGGGTCCCATCGGTCAGAATCGGGTACCACAGCGCAATCACCCCGACGTTCCATTTGCGGTGCAGCTTGGCGATATGGCCGGGGATCTGCGCATAGTCGCGCTTCACCTCATAACTTGGGTCAATCAGCATCAGCCCACGGCGCGGAGTTGGCGGCGCCAGCGATTGCGCCAGCTCGAACCCGTCCTGCTGATGCACGTGGACGCGCCGCCCCACCCCATGTGGCCAAAGCGCCTCCCGCAGGGCCGCGTTTTCCTGTGGGTGCAGTTCGGCGAAATGCAAACTGTCCTCTGCCCTGAGGAGATGCGCCGCAATCAGGGGGGAGCCGGGATAGGCGTTCTCGCCGTCTGCGCTGCGGGTTCGGGTGATGGCTTCCGCCAGCGGATGCTCCACATCCAGCATAGCCCCGTCCAGCAGGCGGTTGATTCCTGCCGCGGCCTCGCCGGTCTTGACCGCCTCTGCGGCGTCCAACTGATAGAGCCCGCGTCCGGCATGGGTCTCCATGTAGCTGAGCGGTTTGTCCTTCCGCGTGAGATAGGCCAGCATCCGCGCCAGCAGCGCGTGTTTCTGAACATCCGCCAGATTTCCGGCGTGGTAGATATGTTGATATGACAGCATCCCAGCCGTCTAGCCGCAAACGGCTACAGACAAAAGCCCTCGCCTCGTGATCCCGGCAAAACGGCAGGTGACCTGCTGCCAGCGGGATCCGGCGCCTTTCTTTCCTATGGGGCACCCTTGCGATGGTGGCGAAAAGGCGCCTTTTGGTCCGAATCCGCCCTTTCGCCACCTCTCAGCGCTGCTTATAAGACATAAAGCCCGCCCTCAGCAGAGTCGCGGGACAGGTGGCAGTTTTACAGGGTCTTAATATATGTCGATCTTCGGAAGTCTTGGCGGGTTGTTCACGTCTGATATGGCAATTGACCTCGGCACGGCGAACACGCTTGTCTATGTCAAAGGTCGCGGTGTCATCCTGTCGGAACCGTCGGTTGTGGCCTATCACGTGAAAGATGGCGTGAAAAAAGTGCTGGCGGTTGGCGAAGACGCCAAGCTGATGCTGGGGCGGACCCCCGGCTCGATTGAAGCCATCCGTCCGATGCGCGAAGGGGTGATTGCGGATTTTGACACTGCCGAAGAGATGATCAAACACTTCATCCGCAAGGTCCACAAACGCTCCACCTTCTCCAAGCCCAAGATCATCGTCTGCGTCCCCCATGGTGCCACCCCCGTGGAAAAACGCGCGATCCGTCAATCGGTTCTCTCTGCCGGGGCGCGTCGCGCCGGTCTGATTGCAGAGCCCATCGCCGCGGCCATTGGTGCCGGCATGCCGATCACCGATCCCACCGGCAACATGGTTGTGGATATCGGTGGCGGGACAACCGAGGTTGCGGTCCTGTCGCTGGGCGACATTGTCTATGCCCGCTCGGTGCGGGTCGGCGGTGACCGGATGGATGAGGCGATCATCTCCTATCTGCGTCGCCAGCAGAACCTTCTGATCGGGGAATCCACCGCTGAGCGTGTGAAAACCTCCATCGGTACTGCCCGCATGCCTGATGACGGCCGTGGCCAGTCGATGCAAATCCGTGGTCGTGACCTGCTGAACGGCGTGCCGAAAGAG
Organism: Phaeobacter gallaeciensis DSM 26640; assembly: GCF_000511385.1. Lineage (NCBI taxonomy): Bacteria > Pseudomonadati > Pseudomonadota > Alphaproteobacteria > Rhodobacterales > Roseobacteraceae > Phaeobacter > Phaeobacter gallaeciensis. The sequence goes on along the minus strand of NC_023137.1, from coordinate 784,917 downwards.
ATCGAAGTCAGCCAGGCCCAGGTCGCCGAGGCTCTGGCCGAACCGGTGCAGCAGATCTGCGAAGCGGTGATGACCGCGCTGGAAACCACCCCGCCGGATCTGGCAGCAGATATCGTCGACCGAGGCGTCATGCTCACTGGCGGCGGCGCGCTCTTGGGGGATCTAGATCTGGCCCTGCGGGAACAGACCGGCCTGGCCGTCTCCATCGCCGATGAGAGCCTGAACTGCGTGGCGCTTGGCACCGGCAAGGCACTGGAATACGAAAAACAGCTGGCACATGCCATCGATTACGACAGCTGAGCGGCCAGACCATCTCTAGGATGGTCGACGCCCGGCGCCGGGAAGGAACACCTTGGCCAAAGATCGGTCCCAGCGCGATGACTACACCGCCCCGCTGCGCCGCCTGCTGACCGGGGTTGTCTGCCTGTGCCTGCTGGGTATTTTTCTGGTTTGGCGCATTGACAGCCCACGGGTTGAACGGTTCCGCGCGCAGGTGGTTGATGCTGTGGTCCCCAGCATGGACTGGGCGATGATCCCGGTTGAGGGAGCAATCAACCTGTTCCGCGATTTCCAGAGTTATCAGCGGCTTGCCGAACAGAACCGGGAATTGCGCAGCGAATTGCGCCAGATGCGCGCCTGGAAAGAGGCCGCGTTGCAGCTGGAGCAGGAAAACGCCCGTCTGCTGGATCTCAACAATGTGCGGTTAGACCCGCGTCTTACCTATGTGACCGGCGTGGTGATGGCCGACAGCGGGTCTCCGTTTCGCCAGTCGGTGATCCTGAATGTGGGCGCCCGCGACGGGGTGCGCGATGGCTGGGCGGCGATGGATGGCATCGGCCTTGTCGGGCGGATCTCCGGCACCGGGCAGGACACCGCGCGGGTGATCCTGCTGACCGATGCGGCCAGTGCGGTACCTGCGCTGATCCAGCCTTCGGGGCAGAGCACGCTGGTGGCTGGCGACAACAGCCCGGCACCGGTGATCGACTTCCTTGAAAACCCCGATCTGGTCCGCCCCGGTGACCGGGTTGTGACCTCAGGCGATGGCAATGTGTTTCCGGCAGGCCTGCTGATCGGGCAGGTTACGCAGGACCGGTTTGGCCGCCTGCGGGTGCGCCTGTCGGCAGACTATGAGCGGCTCGAATTTCTGCGGGTGCTGCGCCACCACGGCTCAGAGGTGATCAAGGATCCCGGCGGCCTCGTGGTGCCTGCACCGGGCATCAATATCCCGCAGCCCCGCCCCGAAGGTCTGGGCGATGAGGCCGCAGCGGAGGCCGGCAATGGCGAATAACGCCCCGGCACGGATCTGGATCATGCGGGCGGCCTTTCCCGCCTTGGCCCTGGTGGTTATGTTCTTTCATCTGCTGCCCCTGGACACGCTGCCCTCCCGCTGGGCACCGCCGGATCTGCTGCTGGCGCTGGTCATGGCCTGGTCGGTTCGCCGCCCTGACTATGTCCCGACCCTGCTGATTGCCCTGACATTTCTGCTGGCGGATTTGCTGTTTCAACGGCCACCGGGGCTGATGGCGCTTCTGGTTGTGCTCGCCTGCAGCTTTCTGAAATCGCAGGTCCAGCCGCACCGCGAAACCGCCTTTATTGGGGAATGGGTCACCGTGGCGATGACCATCACCGCTGTGACCTTGCTCAACCGGCTGATCCTCGCGGTTCTGGGGGTGGTGCAGCCGTCGCTGGGGTTGATTCTGATCCAGATGGTGGCAACATTGCTGATCTATCCGCTGATCGTGCTGATCAGCCAAAGCCTGCTGGGGGTGCGCAAACTCTCCCCCGCGGAGGCAGAAGCCCTGGGAAGCCGCTGATGAAACGCAACGTCAAAGACGTCGAAGCCACACATCGCAAACTCAGCCGCCGCGCCCTGCTTTTAGGGGGGATGCAGCTGGCCTTTGCCGGTGGTCTTGCAATGCGAATGCGCCATCTTCAGGTCGATCAGGCAGATCAGTTTCGCCTGCTGGCCGAGGAAAACCGGATCAACCTGCGCCTGATCCCGCCCGCCCGCGGGCAGATTTATGACCGCAACGGCACCATTCTGGCGCAGAACTCCCAATCCTACCGGATCACTGTGGTGCCGGAGGACGCAGGTGACGTGGGTGACGTCATCGACAAGCTGTCGCGCCTACTGACGCTGGACCCCGAAGATATCGAACGCGCCATGGCCGAGATGCGCCGCTCACCGCCGTTTCTGCCGATCACTCTGGCGGATCAGATCAGCTGGGACGATATCTCCAAAGTCGCCGTGAACGCCCCCGCCCTGCCCGGCATCACGCCTGAGGTTGGCCTGACCCGTGTCTATCCCCAGCAGGAAGACTTTGCCCATGTGGTCGGTTACGTCGGTCCGGTCTCCGACTATGATCTGAGCAAGATGGAAGACCCCGAGCCGGTGCTGATGATCCCGCGCTTCCAGATCGGCAAGGTCGGGTTCGAGGCCAAGCGCGAAGACGTCTTGCGCGGCAAGGCCGGCGCCAAGAGGGTTGAGGTCAACGCCACCGGGCGGGTCATGCGTGAGCTGGACCGACGCGAGGGTGAGGCCGGTGCGGATATGCAGCTGACCGTTGATGCGGATTTGCAGTATTACACTCAGGCCCGCCTGGGTAAGGAAAGCGCCAGCGCCGTGGTGATTGATTGCGAGAGCGGCGATGTACGCGCCATCGCCTCCTCCCCCAGCTTTGATCCCAATCTGTTTGTGCGAGGGATCTCGGTCGCCGACTACCGGATGCTCACCGAAGACCCCTATCGCCCACTCGCCAATAAATCGGTGCAGGGCACCTATCCGCCGGGATCCACCTTCAAGATGATCACCGCCCTCGCCGCGCTGGAAGAAGGCTTGATCGGCACCGAAGACACTGTCTGGTGTCCGGGCCATCTGGAGGTCTCAGGCCGCCGCTTCCACTGCTGGAAACGCGCAGGCCACGGCCATGTGGATCTCAACACCTCGCTCAAAAGCTCCTGCGACGTCTATTACTACGACCTCGCCATCAAGGTTGGCATCGACAAGATTTCCGCCATGGCAAAACGCTTCGGCCTTGGCGTGCGGCACGATCTGCCGATGTCCGCCGTGGCCAAGGGGATCGCCCCGAACAAGGAATGGAAGTCGAAGACCTACGGTCAGGACTGGCTGGTTGGCGACACCGTGAACTCCTCCATCGGGCAAGGCTATCTTTTGGCCTCGCCAATGCAGCTGGCGGTGATGACCGCGCGCTTGGCCACTGGCCGGTCGGTTACCCCGCGCCTGCTGAAATCCATCGACGGGGTGGAACAGCCCAGCGGCGCGGGCGACCCAATCGGCGTCAATGAAAACAATCTGCGCACCATCCGCCGGGGCATGTATTCGGTCAGCAATGAGCGGCGCGGCACCGGCTATCGCTCCCGGATCATTGCGGACGGTATGCGCATGGCCGGCAAAAGCGGCACCAGCCAGGTGCGCAATATCACCGCTGCCGAGCGGGCCGCCGGGGTGATCCGCAACGAGGATCTGCCGTGGGAACGCCGCGACCATGCACTGTTTGTGGCCTATGCACCGGCTGACGCTCCGAAATTTGCCGTTGCAGTGGTGGTCGAGCATGGCGGCGGCGGCTCCAAAGCAGCCGCCCCGATTGCGCGCGATGTGCTTTTGCAGGCGCTTTATGACGGCAGCCCGCCGCTAGAAGCCTACCCCAAGAAGGACCGCACAAACATCGAAGCCCTGCAGGAACGTCTGGAACGTGAGCGCATTCAGCGCAACCGTGACAGCGGCAGCGACCAAGCATGAGACCGCCGCGCATGAGAGGATCGGCATGAGCTATCTCGCCAATAACGCACAATCGGTTCCCACTGGCCTGCGCAAGGTCCTCTATCTGAACTGGCCCTTGGTTCTGCTACTAGCCAGCGTCGCCAGCGTCGGGTTTCTGATGCTCTACTCGGTGGCGGGGGGCAGTTTCTCCCCTTGGGTGGAGCCGCAGGTCAAACGTTTCGTTCTGGGCCTGTCGGTGATGCTGGTCGTCGCCATGATCCCGATCTGGTTCTGGCGCAATATCTCTGTTCTGGCCTATCTGGTCTCCGTCCTGCTTCTGGTGGCGGTGGAGTTTTTCGGCACCGTCGGCATGGGCGCACAGCGCTGGATCGATATCGGCTTCATGCGCCTGCAACCATCTGAACTGATGAAGATCACGCTGGTGATGCTGCTGGCCGCCTATTACGACTGGCTGCCGCCGGAACGCTGCTCGCGTCCGCAATGGGTGATCCTGCCGGTCATCCTGATCCTGCTGCCCACGTTTCTGGTGCTGCGCCAGCCGGACCTTGGCACCTCCATCCTGCTGATGGCGGCCGGTGGCGGTGTGATGTTCCTGGCCGGTGTCCACTGGGCTTATTTCGCCGCTGTAATCGGAGCCGGTGTCGGACTTGTGGCCACCGTGTTCAAGAGCCGAGGCACCGACTGGCAACTGCTGAAGGACTACCAGTTCCGCCGCATCGACACCTTTCTGGATCCCTCACAGGACCCGCTCGGGGCGGGCTATCACATCACCCAGTCGAAGATCGCGCTCGGCTCCGGCGGCTGGTCAGGGCGCGGCTTCATGCAGGGCACCCAGTCGCGACTGAACTTCCTGCCGGAAAAACACACCGATTTCATCTTCACCACTCTGGCCGAGGAATTCGGTTTCATCGGCGGGTTTACCCTGCTGTTCATCTATATGCTGGTGATCACCTTCTGCATTGCCACCGCACTCGCCACCAAGGACCGCTTTGCGTCGTTGGTCACATTGGGGATTGCGATCAGCTTCTTCCTGTTTTTTGCAGTGAACATGTCGATGGTGATGGGCCTTGCGCCAGTGGTGGGGGTGCCGCTGCCGATGGTGTCCTATGGTGGCTCGGTGATGCTGGTGCTGATGGGCGCCTTCGGCCTTGTGCAAAGCGCGAATATCCACCGCCCCCGCTAAGATCAGGCGCCTAGGGACGCCAGCAGCACCCCTGTCAACGCGCTGTCGGCATCGCGCTGATGCAGCAGAACCCCCAACCGCCGGGCCTCCCCGTCAAAAGGGATGAACCGCAGGCCAGCATGCCTGCGCAGCCCCTGCCAAAGCGGCACAACAGCCTGTGCGGTGCCCTCGGCCACCATTTGCGCGATCAGCTCAAGCGCATCCAGTTCCGCCAGAATGTCCGGCGTCTCAACCCGCTGTGTCAGCGCCTGCCAACAGCACGCCCCACCCCAGGCCTCGCGGCTGTAGATCAGGAACGGTAGCGCCCCATCAGATAGCCCCTCACCGTCCCCTTCTGCCTGCAACAAGCCAATGGGCTGGCGGGCCACCTCTTTGAATATATAGGCTTTGGGGAGCGCAAACGGTGGCTCAATCAGCAGTGCGGCATCCACCTCCCCTTGCTGCATCGCCGTATAAAGCCCTTCCGATGAGCCCGGCACCAGCTGCAAGGCAACCTCCGGCGCAGCCCCCCTCAAGTGCCGAAGGATCACTCCCGCGTAATCCCCCATGGCCGTTGACACAGCCCCAAGCCGCAGCGTGCCGCTCAGGGTGGCCCCGCGCAGCTGCCCCCGCAGCTCTGCCTCAGCCCGCAGAACCTCTCGCATCTTTGGTAACAGGCGACGGCACTCCGCCGTCGGCTGCATGACGCGCCCGGCGCGGCACAACAGCCCCACACCGATATCAGCCTCCAGCGCCGCGATCCGTTGCGAAATCGCCGATGCGGTGATCCCCTCCCGGCGCGCCGCCGCCGCCAGGGATCCCTCCTCTATCGTTGCGACGAGGCTGGCAAGAAACCGTATATCCATAGTTTTTCTTATGTTTGAATATAGAAAAATAAGCTACCCTTTTTCATCATCCCCTTCTATCCCTGAGGCCACAGATTACAGGGAGCAGAGCGATGAGCATTTTTCACCTCGCCTATCACGTCGATGACCTTGATCAGGCGCGCGGTTTTTATGGCGGCCTCCTCGGCTGTCAGGAGGGGCGCAGCACCGAGACCTGGGTGGATTTCAACTTCTTCGGCCATCAAATCTCGCTCCACCTCGGACCGGTTTTTGCCACCGCCAACACCGGCAAGGTCGGCGATCACATGGTGCCGATGCCCCACCTTGGCGTGATTCTACCGCAGGCGGACTGGCGCACGTTGGCCGATCGGCTGGAGGCGGCGGGGCTGGCGTTCACTATCGCCCCCACCACACGGTTCGCAGGCGAGCCGGGCGAGCAAAGCACGATGTTCTTTCATGATCCCGCAGGTAACCCGGTTGAAATCAAGGGGTTTGCCGATATGGCCGGAGTATTTGCAACATGATCAACGTCCAGTTTGCCGCCCTGCCCGAACGCTGGGCCACCTATGAGGCGCCTTTGCGCGCCGCCTTCGCAGAGGTCGGGCTGAAGGTCGATCTGCGTCTGGATCACGCCCCGGCTGATGTGGATTACGTGGTCTATGCCCCCAATTCAGACCTGCAGGATTTCACCCCCTATACCCGCTGCAAGGCGGTGCTCAGCCTCTGGGCCGGGGTGGAGAAGATCGTGGGCAACCAGACCCTGACGATGCCGCTCTGCCGGATGGTCGACCCCGGTCTGACCGCGGGTATGGTGGAATGGGTCAGTGGCCATGTGCTGCGCTATCACCTCGATATCGACCGCACGATCCACACGCAGGACCGCTGGGAGCCGGTGGTCCCCCCGCTTGCCGAGGAACGCCCGGTGACGGTTCTGGGTCTTGGCGCGCTGGGGCAGGCCTGTGCGCAGATGCTAGCGACACTTGGCTTTCCGGTCACTGGCTGGTCGCGATCTGAGAAATCCATAGACGGCATCACCTGCCGCCATGGCGATGCAGGCCTGCGCGACGCGCTAGCGATGGCAGAAATCGTTGTCCTGCTGCTGCCTGATACCCCGGCGACGGAAAACACCCTCAACCGCGACACCCTCGCCCTGCTGCCCAAGGGCGCGCGGATCATCAACCCCGGTCGCGGCCCCCTCATCGACGACGACGCCCTTCTGGCCGCGCTCGACAGGGGTCAGATCGGCCATGCAACGCTTGATGTCTTCCGCGTTGAGCCGCTGCCGATGGATCATCCCTATTGGGCCCATCCCAATGTGACCGTGACGCCGCATATCGCGGCAGAAACCCGGCCCCTCACCGCCGCGCGCGTCATTGCTGAGAATATCCGGCGGGGTGAGGCTGATGACGCCTTCCTGCATCAGGTGGATCGCAGGCTTGGGTACTAGCCCCAGATACGCAGCGGATAAGACTTAACGATCAGCAAACCCAGCGCCCGTCGCGCTCAGGATTGGTTCAGACCGCTGTGGCAGACTGGCCCCAATCGCGATTGCAGGATCCGGGTCTGGCACCCCGGCTCCCACCAGGAACCGGACCCCAACTTCTGGGGTCGTGCAGAGAATTTGAGCACGCGGGCCCTGAACCCGCCCTCCTCCGCCCCCGTGGCGGCGCCGTCCGCTTTATGCCGCGACCACCCGGCTGCAGACAAAGGCCCCGATCAACAACTGATAGATTGATCCGCCCCCAGAGCCACCCCCCGGATAGCCACAGGCTGCACCGGCAAGCCCTGCTGCAGAACAGTAGATTTCAAAACTTGAAGACTGGCGTGCCCAGCCTGCGCCCCTCCGCACGACAGCGCATCGCGCCTCGGACCGCCTGATAACAGGGTCCACACAGCAATTTGCGGAATTGTTGCTAGCCAGATGCCAGATAGCTGCGCTACGGTCCTTGAAAAAACTATAAAACAGGGACGGAACACATGAACAATCGCTTAAGGAGGATCACCATCGTTGGGGGTGGTACGGCGGGCTGGATGACGGCGCTGATCCTGGAGACGGAACTCTCCCGCACGTCAGCGCCCAAAGACCGGCCAAAAATCTGCCTGATCGAAAGCCCGAATATCGCCACCGTCGGTGTGGGCGAGGCAACCGTACCGCGGATGCCCAAAACCCTCCGTCAGGCGGGGATCTCGGAGCGCGCTTTCTTTCGCGAGACCAATGCCTCGTTCAAACTGGGTGTGAAATTCTGCAACTGGAACACCGATGCCAAGGGCAATCGCATCGACTACGTGAACCCCTTCGCCCATGGCCAGCTGCTGGAGGGGTTGGAGCCTGCAGAGTATTTCCTGCGCTTTGGTAACGGGGATCGGGACTATACCCAGTCCATCTCCCCCCATGATGATCTGGGCCGCCTGTGCAAGGGCGCACGCCCCTTAGGTCAGCCGGAGTTTGAGCAGCGGTTTGGCTATGCCTACCATCTGGACGCGGTGAAATTTGCAGGCATGCTCACCAAGGTCTGTACCAAGCATGGCGTAGAACATATTCAGGATGAGGTGACATCGGTTGAGCTGGATGAGCAGGGCAATGTCAGCCATCTGATGCTGGAGCAGCGCGGCCGTCACGATGTCGAGATGGTCATCGACTGCACCGGTTTCCGCGGGCTGATTATCAATCAGGCGCTGGGTGAGCCGTTTATGGATTACTCCGACTATCTGCCCAATGACCGCGCGATGGCGCTGCAGATCGACCACCCGAACCCGGAAAAGATCGAAAGCCTGACGCGCTCCACCGCCCTTGGCGCCGGTTGGACCTGGCGGGTGCCGCTTTATAACCGTGTGGGCACCGGCTATGTGTTCTCCTCCGCCCATCGCACCGATGATCAGGCGGCGGATGAATACCTCGCGTGGCTCGGCGACAGTGGCAAGGGGGCGACCCCGCGCATCATTCCAATGCGGATCGGGCGGGTGCGCAATGCCTGGGTTAAGAACTGTGTCGCCATCGGTCTGGCCGGCGGGTTTATCGAACCTCTCGAAAGCACCGCAATCCATATGATCGATCACGCGGTGCGCTGGCTTACCGAACATATGCCCACGCGCGACATCGCCCCGTCCCTGCGCAGCCGATACAACCGGCAGATGGACAAGCTCTATGATGAGGTGCTGGAATTCATCTGCCTACACTACCGGCTGGGCAACCGCACCGATGACCAGTATTGGATCGACGCCCGCACCGAGATGAAAATCCCGGATCGTCTGGCCGAAAATCTGGAACTCTGGCAGCACCGACTGCCGATGCCCCATGATATTGAGTTCGCGACCCTGTTTGACTACCGCGTCTATCAGACCGTGCTTCTGGGCAAGCAGGTCTATGATACGGGCTATGGCCCCGGCATCCGGGATCGGCTGCGGCCGCTGAAGAAACCGATCTGGTTCCAGTGGTGGAAAGGCGCGAAGGTGGATCTGGCGCAAATCCTCAAATCCATGCCCGATCACAAAACCCTGCTGCGCGATATTCGCGGCGAGCTGGATCAGCGCGGCTTTGGCATGGCGGCTGCGATGAAGCCAACGGTGTCTATGCCATGTCCTGAGGCGGTGCCCTGCATGATCCAGAATATGCCCAGCTTCAGCGAAATCGAGAACGGTCAAAAAGACCTGCAGCTGTTCTAGGATCAAGGACAAAGGCTCAAACAGTTCACAAATGAAAGAGGGCAGACGCGTGGCGCCTGCCCTTTTCCATGCCAACGGCCAACGTGGATTATTTCGCCGCCAGTCCGCGCCCCTTCAGCAACGCATCAACACCCGGCAGGCGCCCCCGGAACGCAGTGTACAGCTCGGCCGGATCACGGGAGCCACCGGTGGAGAGGATATGCGCCTCCAGCGCCTCGGCGCGCTCCGCATCAAAGGCGCCGCCCGCCTCCTCAAAGGCGGCAAAAGCATCTGCGTCCATCACCTCGGACCACATGTAGCTGTAGTAGCCGGAGGAATAGCCATCACCCGAGAAGACATGCGCAAAATGCGGTGTCGCATGGCGCATGATGATCGCGGGCGGCATGCCGATCTCTGCCAGCACCTCTGCCTGTCTGGCCATCGGATCTTTCGGCGCAGGCCCGTCATGAAACGCCAGATCCACCAGCGCAGACGCCACATATTCCACCGTCTGGAACCCCATATCAAAAGTCGAGGCCGCCAGAACCCGGTCGCGCATCTCGACGGGCATCGGTTTGCCGGTTTCCGCATGGGTGGCGAATTTGCCCAGAACCTCCGGCACATCCAGCCAGTGTTCATAAAGCTGCGAAGGCAGTTCTACAAAGTCGCGCGCCACGGAGGTGCCGGAGATGCTCTCATAACTCACATCCGACAGCATCTGATGCAACGCATGGCCAAACTCATGAAACAGCGTGCGCGCATCATCATAAGACAGCAGCGCCGGATCGCCCTTGGCAAAGTTGCAGACGTTGATCACGATCGGGGTCTGCACCTCAGGGAACTTCGCCTGACTGCGCATCGCCGAACACCATGCACCGGAACGCTTGGACGAACGGGCAAAATAATCGCCAATGAACACCGCCACATGCGCGCCATTGCGGGTCACCTCCCAGGCGCGGCAATCTTCGTGATAAAGTGGCACCTCAAGCGGCGTGAACTCCAGCCCGAACAGGCGGGTTGCGCAGTCGAACGACGCCTCAATCATGCGGTCCAGCTGGAAATAGGGCTTCAGCTCCGCCTCATCCAGATCATGCTCCGCCTTGCGCCGTTTCTCCGCATAGTAGCGCCAGTCCCACGGCTCCAGTTCGCCGTTGATGCCATCCTCCTGCATCATCTTGGTCAGCACCCAGGCATCTGCCTCCGCCTGCGCCTTGGCCGGTTCCCAGACCTGCATCAACAGATCACGCACTGCAGCCGGGGTCTTGGCCATCTCGGTTTCCAGCTTGTAGGCCGCAAAGTTTTCATAGCCCAGCAGTTTGGCGCGTTCTTCGCGGAGGGCCAAAATTTCAGCAGCGATCTCACGATTGTCGCTGTCACCGCCATTGGCACCGCGCGCGGCCCAGGCTTCAAAGGCGCGTTTTCGCAGGTCGCGGCGTGGCGAGAACTGCAGAAACGGCGTGATGAGAGAGCGCGACAGCGTCACCGCGGGACCATCCAGCCCCTTATCCTTGCCCGCCGCACGCGCGGCATCGACGACGAATTGCGGCAGACCGGTCAGATCGTCTTCGCTCAGCGCCATGAACCAGTCGCGCTCATCCGCCAGCAGGTTCTGGGTGAACTCGGTCCCAAGCGTCGCCAGGCGGGATTTGATCTCCTGCATGCGGGTGTCATCCACGCCCTCCAGCGCCGCACCACCCCGCACAAAGCTACGGTGTGTCAGCATCAAGACACGCGCCTGTTCCTCCGTAAGATCCAGCGTATCGCGTTGATCCCAGACAGATTTGATGCGGGCATACAGCGCCTTATTCGCGGTGATGGCCGAGAAATGCGCCGCCAGCTTTAGCGAAAACGCCCGCTGTAGCGCCTCACGCTCGGGATTACTGTCGGCCCCGGCCACGCTGTAGAACACCGACAGAACCTGTTCCAACTCGCGGCAGGGGGTTTCCAGCGCCTCGATCACATTGGCAAATGTCGGCGCCTCATCCGAACTGGCAATCGCATCAATCTGCGCCTTATGCGCAGCCAATGCCTCCTCCAGCGCAGGGGCGAAATCGCTGTCCTTGATTTGGTCGAAGGGGGCGATTTCAAACGGCGTGTCCCAGGTGGACAGCAGTGGATTGGTCATGGCAAATCTCCTTTGAGAGGAAGCTATGCCTGCCCCTGCCCGCCGTCCAGAGGCACAGTCGAGAGAATTTCATCAATCACCGCAAGGGGACCGTAGCTAGCGGCGCTCCTCACGGCGGCGCAGGTGTTTTTCAAACCGTCTGAGCAGCAGCGACAGGCCGATGGTCAGGGTCAGGTAAATCAACGCCACCACATTGTAGGTCTCGAAATAGCGGAAATTGCCGACCGCCGTCAGCTTGCCCAGCTGCGTGACATCCGCAACACCCAGCACCGACACCAACGAGCTGTCCTTCACCAAGGCGACAAAATCATTGCCCAGCGGTGGCAGGATGGTGCGGATTGCCTGTGGAAACACGATGAAACGGAAGCGATGCCAACGGCTGAGGCCCAGCGCCTTTGCCGCCTCGATCTGGCCTTCATCCACGGATTGCAGGCCCGCGCGAAACACCTCCGAGATGAAGGCGGAATAGGCGATCATCAACGCGATGATGGCCCGCCACAACAGCGGAAAATTGCGGGTGCGGATCGGATCCAGCCCCAGATGCGCGCCGATCCAGTTGCGCAGCTCCACCAGCGCCGGCGCCAGAACGAAGGCAACATAAAGCAACAGCACAATGATCGGAATGCCGCGCACCACCTCTATGTAGAACCGCGCGCTCTGGCGGATCACCAGCCAGCGTGACCCCGCCGCCAGCGCCAGCCCAAGGCCCAGGAGCGATGCGAGAAAAAAACTGATCAGCGTCACAAAGATGGTCAGCTGCACGCCGCGCATCAACGTGCTGAGGATGGTGAGATAAAGATCATCCGAAGCCACCCGCCAGACCAGCGTCCCGCCAATCAGAAGCACCGCCGCCAGCCACCAGGGAAAATCGTCTTTCTTGCCGTCCGCCCTGCGCGGCTTTGGTTCTTGTGCGCTCATATCTGCCCCGTGATGTAGAAATCCCCGGCTCCTAGGCCGGGGATTGGTCGTTGTCTGTGCAGGGTTATCCGCCGAGCTTATACTCAAGGAACCACTTGGTGTTCAGCGCATCCAGCGTGCCGTCCGCCTCCATCGCGGCGATGGCCGCATTGATCGGTGCCACAAGATCGCTGCCCTTCGGGAAAATGAAGCCGAAATCCTCGGTCCCCAGCGGCTCACCTACGATTTTCAACGCACCATCAGACGCCTGCACGTACCCATTGGCGGCGGTGCTGTCAGAAAGCGCCAGATCCACATCGCCCGTGCGCAGCGCCTGAATCGCCGCGCCGAAGGTTTCAAACAGCTTGATACGCGGGTTCGCCTCATCGCCGTCAAGGATATCGTAAACTGTCACATAAAACGGCGTGGTACCCGGCTGCGCGCCTGCCAGCAGGTCCGCATCAGCGGCAAAACCTGCAGCATCGTCAAACCGGCTCTCATCCCCGGCCACGATCATGCGCATCTGCGAGGTCAGGTATTTGTCTGAAAAATCAACCTTTTCCTTGCGGTCATCGCGGATAGTGATGCCGGTCATGCCCATGTCATACTGGCCATCGCTGACCGCCGGGATCATCGCATCCCAGCTGGTGGTTTCATAAACCACGGTGATGTTGATCCGCTCCGCAATCTCCGCCATGGCGTCATATTCCCAGCCAATTGCCTTACCGCTGGAGGGTTCAACAAATTGCAGCGGCGGATAGGCGTTTTCCACCGACACGACCACTTCGCGCCCTTCAAGATCCGGCAGATCCGCCGCGATAGCTCCGCTTGCCAGCAAGGCCATCCCTGCGGTTGCGGCCGCTGTTTTCAGCGCCGTCCCAGTCCATGTGAATGTCATCTTATCCTCCCCTTTGGTAATGTGATTGCGTCGTCAGATTGTCTCAGGTTGCCTCCGCACTAGAGCGCGGCGCGCCCACCCCTTTGCTGCTGTCCTCTCCGGCTTCCGCTCCGCCCGCGCAAATTGGGCAGTCGCTGCGTTGGCTAAGGGTGATCTTGCGGCTCTCGGAATAAAGCCCGTCGTAAATCAGCATCTCACCGCGCAGGGTTTGTCCTGCGCCGGTGATAGCTTTGATCGCCTCAAGTGCCATCATCGCGCCAACCACGCCGGGCAATGGGCCCACGACCCCCGCCTCGGAGCAGCTGGGCGCCAAGCCTGCTGCCGGCGCTTCGGGAAAGATACACTGATAGCAGGGGCCGCCCGCAGTGGGGTGAAACAGCGAAATCTGCCCCTCCCACTGCGACAGCGCGCCTGAAATCAGCGGCTTGCCCAGTGCCACGGCGGTCCGATTGGCCAGGTAGCGGGTCTCGAAATTGTCGGTGCCATCCAGGATAAGATCATAATCGCCAAAAAGATCGGCTGCGATCTCCGCATCCAAGCGGCGATGATAGGGGCGCACGGTGACATATGGGTTCTGCGCCTCCATCGCGGCCTGCGCCGAAAACACCTTGGGAATGCCGATGTCCTGATCGCGGTGGATCACCTGCCGCTGCAGGTTGGCGTTTTCCACCAGATCATCGTCGATCACCCCGATAGTGCCCACCCCGGCGGCGGCAAGATATTGCAACGCTGGCGCGCCCAAGCCCCCGGCCCCGATCACCAGAACGCGCGCCTTGCGGAGTTTCTTTTGCCCCGGCCCGCCCAGCTCGCGCAGGACGATATGACGGGCGTAGCGGTCCAGCTCCGTCTCCGAGAATTTGTCCAGGCGGGGTTTGGCGCCGCCTTCTGTATCCTCTTCCGGCTGTGCACGGCTACGCAGGCGGCGCAGCACATGACGATAGGCCAGCACCAGAGCCACCATACCGGCCAGCACCAGCCAGGGCGCCGCAGATCCACCGGTGCCCACGCGCAGCGGTGCCGTTTCAGGCAGGGTCAGATGCACCGCCAGAATAGCGACATACAACACCACGAGCAGACCAAGCCGCAGGTTGTGCCCCAGCCCCAGAAACCGCCCGCCCCACCAGATCAGAGCGGCAAGGACAAGGATCGACAGCATCAGCGCTGTCCCGTCGAGCCAAAACCGCCCGCCCCACGTGATGTCTCGTCAAGGGTATCGACCAACGTGAACCCCGCCTGCACCACGGGGGCCACCACCATCTGCGCAATTCGGTCGCCATGGGCGATCTCAAACGGGGCGTCACCTGCGTTCATCACAATCACCCCAAGCGGGCCGCGATAATCGCTATCGATGGTGCCGGGGGCATTGGGCACGGTAATCCCGTGTTTCAGTGCAAGGCCGGAGCGAGGGCGGATCTGCACCTCATAGCCCTGCGGAATCGCCAGCCGCAGCCCTGTTGGTACCAGTGCGCGGGCACCGGGGGCAAGGGTCAGCTGCGCGCGATCCGGCAGGTTGGCGCGCAGATCGGCCCCGGCAGCACCAGCCGTCTGGTAGGCGGGCAGCGGCACATCCCTGTCTGCGCCCTCGTCATATGTGATGCGGATCTCGACCATTCCCGTGCTTTATCCCTATTTGATGTTTCCTACTCAGGCGGTTCAACCCTTGCCCGTCAGCGCCTCTGCAATGCGATCCGCCAATTGGCGCGCGACTGCGCCCTTATCCATGCGCGGCCAGCTCTCGGCGCCTGCGTCCGAAATCAGCACAACCGCGTTTTCGCTGCCCCCCATGATACCTGTCGCCGGGGAGACGTCATTGGCCACAATCCAGTCGCAGCCCTTGCGCAGACGTTTGGCGGTGGCGTTTTCCACCACATCATTGGTTTCTGCGGCAAAGCCCACAACCAGCCCCGGTCGTCCTTCTTTCAGATGCGACACGGTTTTGAGGATGTCCGGGTTCTCGGCAAATTCCATCACCGGCAGCCCGTCCTTCGATTTCTTCAGCTTGCGGTCCGAGGCGCTGGTGACCCGCCAATCAGCCACCGCTGCGGCAAAGACCCCGGCCTCCGCAGGCAGCGCCGCCGACACCGCATCTGCCATCTCTTGTGCGGTTTCAACGGCCACCACCTCCACCCCCTCGGGCGGCGGGACGCTGGCCGGGCCCGTGATGAAGATCACCTCAGCGCCCAGATCGCGCAGAGCACGGGCCAGCGCAGTCCCCTGCACCCCGGATGAACGGTTGGCGATATAGCGCACCGGATCGATCGGCTCATGGGTCGGACCAGAGGTCAGAACAATGCGACGTCCCTTGAGCAGCCCATCGGAGAGTTTGGCGATGATCGCAGCCACGATGGCATCCGGTTCGGCCAGACGCCCAGGGCCAAATTCACCGCAGGCCATGCCGCCCTCATCGGGCCCGACGCATGTGATGCCGTCCGCCAGCAGTGTGGCCAGATTGCGCTGGGTCGCTGGGTGCCGCCACATGCGCACGTTCATCGCTGGCGCCAGCAGCACCGGCGTATCCGTGGCCAGCAGCAGGGTAGAAGCAAGATCATTGGCGTGACCATTGGCCATTTTCGCCATCAGATCTGCGGTTGCCGGGGTCACCACCAAAAGATCCGCGCTGCGTGACAGCTGGATATGACCCATCTCAGCCTCAGCCGTGAGGTCAAAGAGATCGCGATGCACCGCCTGACCGGCCAGCGCCGAGACGGACAGCGGCGTGACAAATTCTTCTCCCGCCTTGGTCAGAACCGGTACAACCTCGGCCCCTTGATCCTGAAGACGGCGGATCAGCTCCAGCGACTTATAGGCGGCAATTCCGCCGCCGATAATCAGGAGAATACGTTTGTTCGCCAGCATTTGCCTATCCTTGCCGCAGATCCCGGCAAACTCTACTGCGCCCAGCCGCCAGTGTGAAACGGTTTTCCACGGGGTCTACGATCAAGTGGTCGTCCCCCTTATGAACAGCCTGTTCTTACTGGAAAGCAAGGCAGGGGTCGGGCCGCGAAACCGGCCGCGCATCCAGCAGCACGTCAAACACCCCGTCGATCTGCCCGCCCTCCGACTGGCCCAGGGCGACAATTTTGAGATCCGGCCGGGCCAATCGCAAGGCCACCGGCGCGCCACGATCCTGCCGGGCGTGACCATTGCCGGTGATGACAACCACCTGCGCGCGCGGTTGGTCGGCGATCCCATCTGTCAACTGGTCCAACGCCGTTACAACACCACGCGCCAGCGCGGCATCCCGCAGCCGTTGCAGGTCGACCAGAACCGGCAACATCTCGGCAGGCAGTGCGTTGCAGTGATTTGCCAGCTGGTCGGCCTCGCGCGCGGCCTGTTCGGCCTCTGGCAGCGGTTCGGTCAGACCATATGCGGCTGCCTCCGCACCGAAAAAGCGCGCCACCCCCTGCTCCATCGCGCGGCGGGTCTCAGCGCGAGGCACCAAGGCTCCAACCTGCGCGGCCCCGTGGCCCGCCGCAAAAACCGGCTGGTAGAGTGCAAATTCCGGCCAGCCGGACTGCGCCCAGTCCAGCGCCTCCGCCAATGCAGGGCCATCCTGCAACAGATCCGGGGTCAGACCAGCAGCCTGCGCCGGGGTGATCATTTCCCAAACCACGGCGGCGGGCTCTAGCGCGGCAATAATCTCCGCCTGCGCCGTATGGTGGGCGGGATTGTCATGAACCTCTCCCAAAAACACCACATCTGCATCCATGAGCCGTGGCACCACTGCATCCATGAGCCGTGGCACCACGCCAGAAACGGAGGTCACTGCTGTTGCTGTCTGGGCGGTCGGGGCAGTCTGGTTGATCGGTTGATCTGCGCGGGCAGTACCGATGATTGCAGCGGCAGAGACAAGGCCCCCGAGCGTCATGGGGCGTAGCGCCGCCGCGCAGATGGAAAAGGCGCGTCCGATCTGGGTCGCGCCTTTGTTGATAAAATTACTATGGTTTTTCATAGAAGGAAGTTTTGGACTTCCCGTGAGCAGGTTTCAAGCGATTTGCGCATCTTCTGGAAGGCGCCTGCCTCCAGCTGGCGAACACGCTCCTTGGACAGGCCCAGCTCGGTTCCGAGGCTCTCCAATGTGCGAGGTTTATCCCGCAGTTTGCGTTCCGTAATGATGAAGCGTTCGCGCTCGTTCAGCGCCTGCATCGCTTCCACCAGCCAGGCCCGTAGCTGTTGGGTGTCATGGCTTTCCTCAACCAGCTCGGCGGCCTGAGCGCTGTCGTCTTCCAGCGCCTCAATCCACTCGCGGCCCTCTTCCTCGGCTGACTGGACCGCATTCAGCGAGAAATCCGCCCCCGCCAGCCGCCCGTCCATCATCTGAACGTCTCGCAGCGGCACCCCGATTTCGGTGGCAATCTGCTGGTGCAGCTGATGCTGATCCAGACGTGTGCCCTCCGACTGGGCCTGACGCTCCAGCTGGGCCTGCACGCGACGCATATTGAAGAACAGTGATTTCTGCGAAGAGGTCGACCCGGTACGCACCATCGACCAGTTGCGCATCACATAGTCCTGAATGGAGGCCTTGATCCACCAGACTGCATAGGTGGAGAAGCGTACGCCGCGGTCTGGGTCGAATTTATCGGCGGCCTTCATCAGGCCCAGACCGGCCTCCTGAATGAGGTCGTTCATCGGCGCGCCGTAGCGGCGGAATTTGGACGCCATCGAGATCGCCAGTCGCATATAGGCGTTGATCAAGCGGTGCAGCGCCTGCACATCGCGTTCATCCCGCCAGGCATAGGCCAGTTGCAGCTCTGTTTCCGCGTCCAGCAATTCCGCCTTCATTGCCCGCTTGGGCAACGGGTTTTCGATCATGGTATCAAGAGCCATTTTTCTTCCCCGTAGATGAATTTTGATCTGGTTACGCGCGGCGCGCGAAATTGGATCACTTCAGAATTGGCAAATTCCCGAAAATTAGGGTCGGGACCGTCGTTTCTGACCAAAACCTGTGGTGGGAATGGCGCGAAATACGCCGCCACATCGGGTCAATCTTGGGTGCAATTAACGTCTGAAAATCGGCGTCACCCCTGACAGGTTGACGCGCTCCTGTGGTCAACACATCTTGTGCTGCGTCGCACCCGTGGCTACCCAGTCACGCAACACTTGATAGAGTCAGGGTAATAAAAGTGCCGTCTAAAGTCACATTCATTCTGGGCGGCGCAGCGTCGGGCAAGTCAGCCTACGCGGAGGAAATCTGCCTAAATTCTGGGAAAGACAGGGTTTATCTAGCCACTTCACAAGTGTTTGACGATGAGATGCGGGCGAAGATTGACCGCCACCTCCATCAGCGGGGCACCGGCTGGACCACCCATGAGGCGCCACTGGACCTCGCGCCGGTGCTCGACTCGCTGACGGCGGATCAGATCTGTCTGGTAGATTGTGCGACCATGTGGCTGAGCAATCAGATGCTGGCGGAGGCGGATCTGCAGGCGGCACAGAGCGACCTGCTGGAGGCTTTGACGCGCTGCACGGCCGAGGTGGTGGTTGTCTCAAACGAGGTGGGCCACGGCATTGTGCCGGACAATGCGCTGGCGCGCGCCTTCCGCGAGGCGCAGGGGCGGCTCAATATCGCATTGGCCGGGATGGCCGACCGGGCCGTGCTGGTCACCGCCGGGCTGCCGCAGGTGCTGAAGGGAACGCCATGAGCAACGATGTTACCACACGGCTGTTTCTGGTCCGCCACGGTCCGACCCATGCGAAATCCATGGTGGGCTGGTCGGACATCCCTGCGGACCTGTCCGATACTGCGGCACTGGACCGGCTACATGGCTACCTACCGGAGGAGGCGCTGGTGATCTCCTCAGATCTGAGCCGCGCGCGTGATACCGCCACCGCCATTGGGCGCAACCGGCGGCGGCTGGAGGATCATCCCGACCTGCGTGAGATCCATTTCGGCGCCTGGGAACTGCGCAGCTGGAGCGAGATTGACGCGGAAGACCCTGAGCGTATCCGCGCCTATTGGGAAACCCCCGGCGATGTGACACCGCCCGGCGGCGAAAGCTGGAACCAGGTCTGCGCGCGGGTGAATGGCGCAATCAATGGGCTGATCGACGCCCATCGCGGGCGCGATCTGATTGTGGTGGGCCATTTCGGCCAGATCCTGACACAGATCCAGCGCGCCGAGCAGCTGACCGCCGAGGAGGCCTTTTCGCACCGGATCGATAATCTGTCGGTCACGGAACTCACCCATCAGGGAACCGACTGGGACCAGGGCTGGGGCTGCGGTAAAATTAATCACATTCCGTGATGGGTGTGCGCACAAATATTACCTTCAGGAATGACATGTGACACGTTAGCCTCGCACCATGACATATCAACTCTATATCGGTGATCGCAAGTACTCCAGCTGGTCGTTGCGCGGCTGGCTGATGCTGGAAAAATTCAACCTGCCCCATGAGGTCTCCTTGATCGAGATGTTTTCGGGCACCATGAAGGCGCAGATGGCGGCGCTGGCGCCTGCGCGGCTGCTGCCGACGCTGCACCTGCCTGATGGTACGGTGATTGGCGAAACTGTCGCCATCGCCGAAACGCTGGCGGAGCGCCACCCTGAGGCTGGCATGTGGCCCGAAGATCCGCGCCAGCGCGCGACCGCCCGCTGGCTGGTGGCGGAGATGGCCTCCGGCTTTGGTGCGCTACGCAGCGCTTGCCCGATGCAATTGGCCCATATCTATCAGGGGTTTGAACCCTCTGACGCGGTGCTCGCAGATCTGCGGCGTATTGAGACGCTGTTTGCTCATGCCCGCGAGGTCTCTGGTTACGCGGAGGGTTGGCTCTTTGGTCGTTACTCCATCACGGATGCCTTCTATGCGCCGGTGGCCGCACGCATTGTCGGTTTTGATCTGCCGGTTTCGGACGAGATGCGCGCCTATTGCCGCGTGACCCTCTCTGATCCCGCACTGCGGCGCTGGCAGGACCGGATCAATGAGGTGAACTATGCCAGCGACCCATACCCGATTGATCTGCCGCATAAGCCCTGGCAGCTGAGCTGACGGGCCGCATGACGGGCCGCCGCATCAAGGTAAATACTGCGTAAAACCTCAAGGGTACCCCATACGCATTAACGACTCTGAAACCACGATGCCAAAGCATCTCTCCCCACCCATTGCGGAAAGGGGAGAGATGATCGCGCGCGCGTATACCGTTGCTTTTCAAGGGATTGAGGCCCGCCCGGTGGAGGTGCAATGTGCCGTCGCACCCGGTCTACCGGCCTTCTCCATCGTCGGCCTTCCTGACAAGGCGGTGAGCGAGGCGCGCGAACGGGTGCGCTCCGCCCTGGCCACCATGTCGATCGCCCTGCCCTCGCGCCGGATCACCGTCAACCTGTCGCCCGCAGATCTACCGAAGGAAGGCAGCCATTTTGATCTGCCCATCGCGCTGGCGCTGCTGGCAGCGATTGAGATTATCCCGCCCGAAGCTGCATCGGAAACCATCGCACTGGGGGAGCTGTCACTGGATGGCAGCCTGGTGCCCGTTGTCGGTGCCCTGCCCGCTGCGATGACCGCCGCCAGTGAAGGACGGCGGCTGCTTTGCCCCAAGGCCTCTGGCGCGGAGGCCGCCTGGGTCAGTGATGCCACGGTCATTGCCGCAGGCGGGCTGGCGGATGTGGTGGCGCATTTCACTGGTCAAAGCGTCATCCCCCCGGCCGAACCCGGTGAGGTGATCGAGGCACCCGGCGGCAAGGATCTGCGCGATGTGAAAGGTCAGGAACGGGCCAAACGCGCATTGGAAATCGCCGCCGCCGGACGGCATCATCTGTTCATGGTGGGATCACCGGGATCGGGAAAGTCCATGCTCGCGGCCCGGTTACCTTCCATTCTGCCACCGCTGAGCGCTGCTGAAGCACTGGAAACCTCGATGATCCAGTCGCTCTGCGGGTTAATCGACGAAGGCGGCATTCGTCGCGACCGGCCATATCGCGAACCCCATCACACCGCATCTATGGCGGCCATTGTCGGCGGCGGGCGCCGCGCACAGCCGGGGGAGATCAGCCTTGCCCACAATGGGGTACTATTTCTGGATGAGCTGCCGGAATTCAGCCGCGCGGTGTTGGAAACGCTGCGCCAGCCGCTCGAAACCGGCCAGGTAAATGTGGCGCGGGCCAATGCCCATGTCAGCTATCCCAGCAGGTTCATGCTAGTGGCCGCAGCCAACCCTTGCAAATGCGGGGCGCTCAGCGATGCTAGCCGCGCCTGCGCGCGGGCACCACAATGTTCGGCGGATTATCTTGGGCGCATCTCCGGGCCATTGATGGACCGGTTTGATCTGCGGGTGGATGTGCCGCCGGTGGGGTTTGCCGATCTGGACATGGCGGGTGACAGTGAGCCATCAGCAGATGTGGCGATGCGGGTCGCCATCGCCCGCGAAATCCAGACCAGCCGCTACCGCGATCATCCCGGCCTGCGCCAGAACGCCGATGCGGAAGGAAAGCTGCTGGAAGAGGTGGCTACTCCCGATGCCGAGAGCCGCGCGCTATTGCTACAGGCCGCGGAGCGTTTCGGGCTGACCGCGCGCGGGTATCACCGGGTATTGCGGGTGGCCCGCACCATCGCGGATCTGGATGGGGCGCCGGATGTCCGCCGCCCCCATATCGCCGAAGCGATCAGTTTTCGGATCGCCGCCTAGGCGGGTTTGCCCAGTGGTGTCTCAGAACTTGGCTTCAATCGCCTGCCAGATCTTTTCAGCGATATTCACCCCGTCAAAGCGTTCCAGTTCCTGAATACCGGTGGGAGATGTCACATTGATTTCGGTGAGATAGTCGCCGATCACATCAATGCCGACGAAGACCTGTCCTTTTTCACGCAGCAGCGGGCCAATGGCAGCACAGATCTCGCGGTCCCGGTCGCTCAGGCTTATTTTCTCAGGCCGTCCGCCGACGTGCATATTAGAGCGAGTTTCGCCCGCCGCAGGCACACGGTTGATGGCCCCCACCGGCTCGCCATCGACAAGGATCACCCGTTTGTCGCCATTGGAGACGTCGGGCAGGAATTTCTGCACGATCAGCGGCTCGCGGCTGAAGCCAGTGAACAGCTCATGCAGCGAGGTCAGGTTGCGGTCATTGGCATCGAGCCGGAACACCCCGGCCCCGCCATTGCCATAGAGCGGCTTCAGAATGATGTCGCCGTGTTTCTCCTTGAACGCCTTGATGGTGTCCAGATCGCGGGCAACGGTGGTCGGCGGCGTCAATTCGGGGAAATCCAGAACCAGCAGTTTTTCCGGGTAGTTGCGGACCCAGAACGGATCATTGACCACCAGCGTCTGGCCCTTGAGGCGGTCCAGCAGATGGGTGGAGGTGATGTAATGCATGTCAAAGGGCGGGTCTTGGCGCAGCCAGACCACGTCAAAGTCGCTCAGATCCACTTCGCGACGTGGGCCGAGTTCCGCCGGGCTGCCAGCAACGCGCTGGACCGTCATATCATGGCCCCGCGCGGTGATCCTCCCCTCCTGATAGGCGAGTTGGTCCGGGCTGTAGAAAAACAGCTCATGGCCGCGCGCCTGCGCCTCCTCCGCGATGCGAAAGCTGCTGTCGGCGTTGATATCAACGTCGGTGATCGGGTCCATTTGAAAGGCGATTTTCATTATGTCAGTCCCTCATGACATGGGCAAAATGACATGGGCAAAACCGCCCACGCCGAATACATGGCCCAGCTTGGCGGCGGGTTCAATGGCTGAACTGATCAACCTTGACCATAAGCGTTTTCCAGCACCTCAACCCTGCCGGTGCCATCGACCACGGCCACGTCCAGCCGTGCTTCGGTCAGCTGGCCCGCCGGTTCATCCGCAAGGAACGCGGCGGCACTGGCCATCATGCGCTGCATCTGCGCGGCATTGATGCGCGCCATGGCCTGATCGCGGGTGGTGCTATGTTTGACCTCTACAAACACCACCATCGCCTCCAGCCGCAGGATGAGGTCGATTTCAGCGCCGCCACCGCGCCAACGGCGTGCCGCGACCTGATAGCCCTGCCGCTCATAGAAGCGCGCCACCAACTGCTCCGCCGCCTGTCCGGCGTGATGGGATTTTGCACCGCGCAGCCCACGGGCAGAGGCGCGTTTGGGCGGGGTGTCCTGCCGCCCGGCCATGCTCAGCCTGCGTCCTTGGCCATATCAAGCGCCAGCTGGTAGATCTTCCGGCGAGGCAGATTGTGCATCTCCGCCACGATGGAGGCAGCGTCTTTCACGGAATTGTCCTTCAACGCAGCGCGCAGATCGCTGTCGAGATCGCCGTCGCTGACACTGGTGCCGCGGGCGCGGTCCACCAGCACCACGATCTCGCCCTTTACGGGAGCCTGATCCAGCCCCTCGGCGAGGGTCAGCAGGCTATCGCGGCGCACCTCCTCGAATTTCTTGGTGATTTCACGGCAGAGCGCGGCGGGGCGATCCCCGAGAACCGCCGCCATATCGCGCAGGGAGGCCGCGATCCGCTTCGGCGATTCGTAAAATACCAGCGTGCCGGGCACGGCTATCAGCTCTTCCAGCCGCTTGCGGCGGGCGCCGCTGGCATTGGGCAGGAAACCTGCAAAGAAAAATGCATCGGTTGGCAGACCAGCCAGTGTCAGCGCCGCCAGCGCCGCAGAGGCCCCCGGTGCCACGGTCACCAGATGCCCTGCCTCAGCAGCGGCGCGGCTGAGATCATAGCCCGGATCGGCGATAAGTGGCATACCCGCCTCGGACGCATAGGCAACCGATTGCCCCTCCTCCAGCGCTGACAGCAGGCGTGCGCGATCCCCTGCACCGCTGTGATCGTGATAGGCCACAATCTGCCGCCCGTTCAGCGGAACACCGTGAATTTCCATCAGCTTGCGCAAAGAGCGCGTGTCTTCGGCGGCGATCATATCGGCGGAGGCCAGCACATCCAGCGCCCGTAGAGTGATGTCGCGCGCTGTGCCGATGGGCGTCGCAACAAAGTAGAGGCCGGATGGCAAATGGACGATCTTGTGATTCACGCTGGACCCGCCTTGTTGGTCGTTTATGATCCCTCAGGTACCAACACGGCGTACGCCGCCGGACAAGGGAGTTTCAAGTCCATTATGTTTGCTGTTTTTCAACACGCCCGCAAGGCGGCAATGGCCGCTGCAACCGTGGTTTCGACGCTGGCACTGGCCGCCTGTGACACCTTGCCAACCGGTGGCGGCCCGTCGATCAACACAACCAAGCCCGTGCCCGTCGCCCTGCTGGTGCCGCGCGGATCGGCCCAGCCCGGTGATGCGCTGCTGGCCAAGAGCCTTGAGAACGCGGCCCGGATGGCGATTGCCGATCTGAACGGGGCGCAGATCGACCTGCGAATCTATGACACCGCAGGCACGCCACAGCAGGCCGCGACAGCCGCGACCACCGCGATCAATGATGGCGCGCGGATCATTCTCGGGCCAGTTTATGCCGAGGCCGCCAATGCCGCGGGTCTGGTTGCCGCACAGCGCAACGTCAACGTTCTGGCCTTCTCCAACAACACCGCAATTGCCGGTGGCAATGTCTTCATCCTTGGCCCGACCTTCGATAACACAGCACGCCGTCTGACCAGCTATGCCGCGCGTCAGGGCAAGGGGAATATGGTGGTTGTCAGCGGCAGTGATCCGGCAGGTCAGGCCGGTCGCGTCGCGATTGAACGCGCGGCGGCAGGCAACGGCGCAAACATCAATGGCGCAGTCAGCTATGAGCTGTCGCAGCAGGGCGTGATCAACGCCATCCCGACGATCCGCTCAACCGTGGCCAGCAGCGGCGCGCAATCGGTGTTCCTGACTGCGAATACCGCCGGCGCCCTGCCTCTGCTGACCCAGCTGATGCCGGAAGCGGGCGTGGACCCGGCGGCGACACAGTATATCGGCCTCACCCGCTGGGATATCCCGGCACAGACGCTGGCACTGCCGGGCGTGCAGAGCGGCTGGTTCGCAATGCCTGACACCAACCGCTCGCAGCAGTTCCGCAGCCGTTATCAGGCCAGCTATGGCGCCGCGCCGCACCCCATCGGTGGGCTTGCGTATGACGGGGTCGCCGCGATTGGCGCATTGGTGAGTGCAGGCAAGTCCGACGCGCTCACCGGCGCCGCGCTGACCCGTGGCAATGGGTTCCAGGGGACCGGTGGGATTTTCCGCCTGCGCCCGGATGGCACCAATGAACGCGGCCTTGCGGTTGCGACAATCCAAGAACAGAAGGTTGTGGTTATTGACCCAGCTCCCAGCAGCTTCGCCGGTGCCGGATTCTGATCCAGCGCTGCCGGACACCGTCCATCTCCCACCTTTGCTGGGGCCGCTGATCTGCGACCCCGGCAAAATTTTTGACGCCGTTGCCGTACGCGCCGCCATCACCGCCCTGTCGCGGGATTGCTCTGCGGCGGAGCTGCGCGCTGGCGTTGTCAAAATCCTGCGCGAGGCCAATCTGGCCGGGCGCGCCGCTATCGCCGAGGCCTTTGCCGAGGAACCTTTTGCGGCGCGGGCGCTGACCCGGTCTTATGTCTATCTGACCGACGGTCTGGTCACTGCCGCATATTTCACTGCCACCAGCCTGCTGCATCCGCTGTCCAACCCGACCCAGGGCGAACGGATCGCGGTGATTGCGGTTGGCGGCTATGGCCGGGGTGAAATGGCCCCGCAGTCCGACGTGGACCTGCTGTTTCTCACGCCTTACAAGATCACCGCCTGGGCCGAGAGCGCGATTGAATCCATGCTCTATATCCTGTGGGATCTGCGTCTGAAGGTGGGCCATTCCAGCCGCACCATCCGTGATTGCATCCGGCTGGGGGGTGAAGATTTCACCATTCGCACTGCCATGCTGGAACAGCGATTTCTGGACGGGGACGCCGGGTTGGCGGCGGATCTGGATCGGCGCCTCAATGCGGAGCTGTTTTCCAAGGACGCCCGCGACTTTGTCGAGGCCAAACTGGCCGAACGCGATGCCCGCCACCTGAAGCAGGGGGAGCGCTATGTCGTGGAACCCAACGTCAAGGAGGGCAAAGGGGGCCTGCGCGACCTTCAATCGCTCTATTGGATCGCGAAATACCTCTATCAGGTGCAGGATGTGGCCGAACTGGTGCCCATGGGGTTGTTCAGCCCGGAAGAGCTGGACTCCTTTGCCAAGGCGGAAAACTTCCTCTGGGCGGTACGCGCCCATTTGCATCTGCTGACCAAACGCGCCACCGAACAGCTGAGTTTTGACCTGCAGGTCGAGGTCGCTGCCCGCATGGGTTATGAGGACCGCGCCGGGCGCCGGGCGGTTGAGGTCTTTATGCAGGAATATTTCCGTCACGCCACCAAGGTCGGCGATGTGACCCGGATTTTCCTCACGAAACTGGAAGCCACCCACCAGAAAAGCGAGCCGCTGCTCGAACGGATTTTCCGCCGTCGCCCTCGGGTAAAGCCCGGCTACGCAGTGATCCACAACCGTCTGGATGTGGCCGATCCCGAAGCCTTTTGTGCGGACAAACTGAACCTGTTGCGGATCTTTGAGGAGGCCTTGCGCACGGGGATGCTGATCCACCCCGATGCCATGCGGCTGGTCACCGCCAGCCTGCATCTGGTCGATGACGAAATGCGCAACGACAAGGAAGCGCGGCGCATCTTCCTTGACCTGCTGCTGAAACACGGCAACCCAGAACGCGCGTTGCGGCGCATGAATGAACTGGGGGTGCTCAGCGCCTTTGTGCCGGAATTTGAGCCGATTGTGGCGATGATGCAGTTCAATATGTATCACTCCTACACCGTGGATGAGCACACCATTCAGGTGATCGCCAACTTTGCGGCGATTGAACGGGGAGAGCTGGAAGACGAGCTGCCGCTGTCTTCAGAAATTCTGCGCAAAGGATTGAGCCGCAAGGTGCTGTTGGTGGCGATGCTGCTGCATGACATCGGCAAGGGGCGCGAGCAGGATCATTCGATCCTCGGCGCACAGATTGCACGGCGGGTGGCGCCCCGGCTGGGTCTCAACAAGAGCGACAGCGAAACCGTGGAATGGCTGGTGCGCTATCATTTGTTGATGTCGGATATGGCGCAGAAACGCGATATCGCTGATCCGCGCACGGTGCGCGATTTCGCCAAGGCGGTGAAGACGATCAAGCGGCTGGATCTGCTGCTGCTGCTGACGGTCTGCGATATTCGCGGCGTTGGGCCGGACACCTGGAACAACTGGAAGGCAGCGCTGCTGCGCGCGCTTTATAACCAGACCCGCGAGGCCTTGGAAAACGGCATGGAGGCGCTGAACCGTGCCCATCGTGGCACCGAGGCCAAGAAGGCCCTGCGCGCCGCCCTGCCCAACTGGACCAAGGCGGAGCTGAAGGTGGAAACCGCGCGTCATTATGATCCCTATTGGCAGGGGTTGCATGTGACCGCGCATATCGATTTCGCCGAGATGCTGCGCGAGCTGACCGATCTGGACGATCCCGGTGGGATGATTGTCCGCCTGCATCCAGATGAGGACCGCGATGCAACACGGGCCTGTTTCTGCATGGCCGATCACCCCGGCATCTTTGCCCGCATTGCCGGCGCGCTGGCGCTGGTCGGGGCCAATGTGGTCGATGCACGGTCCTACACGACGAAGGACGGCTATGTGACCGATGCCTTCTGGATCCAGGATTCCGAGGGCCACCCCTATGAGGCGGAGCGCCTGCCCCGCCTGCGTGAAATGATCCACAAGACCCTGAAGGGCGAGGTGATCACCGGCGAAGCGCTGAAATCGCGCGACAAGATCAAGAAGCGCGAGCGGGCGTTTAACGTGCCCACGCATATCACCTTCGACAACGACGGCTCAGAGATCTACACCATCATCGAAGTGGATACGCGCGACCGTCCCGGCCTGCTCTATGATCTGGCGCGCACATTGGCAGGGGCGAATATCTATATCGCCAATGCGGTGATCGCCACCTATGGCGAGCAGGTGGTCGATGCCTTCTATGTGAAGGATATGTTCGGTTTGAAATACTATGCCGAATCCAAGCAGAAATCGCTGGAGGCCAAGCTGCGCAAGGCCATCGCCGAAGGGGCAAAGCGAGCCGGATCATGAAGCCGATCAAACTGCTGTCAGGCTTTCTCACCGTCGGGTTCTGGACGCTGGCGAGCCGTATCCTCGGATTTCTGCGCGAGATCCTGATCACCGCCTATATCGGGCCGGGGCCGCTGATGGACGCCTTTGTTGCGGCCTTCCGCCTGCCCAATATGTTCCGCCGCTTCTTTGCCGAGGGGGCGTTTAACGCGGCATTTGTCCCGATGTTTGCCAAGCGTCTGGAAAGCGGCGAAGACCCGCAGGGATTTGCACAGGAGGCGTTCAATCTGCTGGCAGTCACCGTGCTGGCGCTGGTGGGGCTTGGCATGGTGTTCATGCCTGCGCTGGTTTGGGCGACGGCGGGCGGTTTCATCGGCGATGCGCGGTTTGATCTGGCGGTGGGCTATGGGCAGATCGTCTTTCCCTACATCCTGTTCATGTCGCTGGCGGCCCTGTTTTCCGGCGTGCTAAATGCCACCGGGCGGTTTGCGGCGGCGGCAGCAGCGCCGGTTCTGCTCAATGTCTTTGCCTGTGCGGCGATGGTGGCAGGTGCGATGCTGGGCGGCGATGTGATCACCTGGCTGGTCTGGACTATTCCCGTCGCAGGGATCGCGCAGTTGGCGCTGGTGTGGATCGCAGCTGGCCGTGCAGGCATTTGCCTGCGCCCCGGCCTGCCCCGCTGGACACCTCAGATGAAAACCCTCGTGCGGGTAGCACTACCGGCAGCGTTGGCGATGGGGGTCACGCAAATCAATCTCGTGGTGGGCCAGCAAGTGGCCTCTGACATCGAAAACGCGGTGAGCTGGCTGTTTGTGGCGGATCGCCTGTATCAGCTGCCGCTCGGGGTTGTCGGGATTGCCATCGGCATCGTGCTCCTGCCGGATCTGTCGCGCCGTCTGCGGGCGGGGGATGACGCCGGGGCGCGCGATGCGTTTTCACGGGCGGGGGAATTCTCCCTGCTGCTAACGCTGCCCTCAACAGCCGCGTTTCTGGCGGTGCCTATGGTGCTGGTCTCGGTCCTTTATGAACGCGGCGCAACCGGTGCCGATGACGTGGCCGCCATTGCCTTGGCGGTGGCTATCTATGGCGCGGGCCTGCCCGCATTTGTGCTGCAAAAGGTCTTGCAGCCGCTGTTCTTTGCCCGCGAGGATACGCGTTCACCGTTCCGCTACGCGCTGGTGGCGATGGTGATCAATGCGGTGCTGGCCTTTGGTCTGAAACCCTATGCCGGCTGGATCGCCCCTGCCATCGCGGCGACTGTGGCGGGCTGGGCGATGGTCGCCTGCCTGTGGCTGGGCGCGCGCCGCATGGGAGAGGTCGCGCGGTTCGACCAGCGGTTCTACGACCGGAGCCTGCGCATTCTCATCGCCTCCGCCATCATGGGAGCCGTGCTCTTTGGTGTGGTGCAGCAGTTTGGCTGGCTGTTTTACCTACCCAGCTGGCGCTATCTGGCGCTTCTGGGGCTGATCTTGCTGGGCGCGGTGATCTATTTTGGCATCGGCCAGATCATCGGCGCGGTGCGCCTGGGAGATCTGAGACGTACTGTGCGTCGAGGTGGTGGCGCAACCCGGTAAGGTAGCAGAGGCAATTGAACACGCCACCAAAGGGCCGACTGCTCACTCCCGGCGGATGCGGTTGCGGATGCGGGCCCAGCCGCCGGGGGCGAGGAAGAAGGACAGACCAAAGCCGGTGGCAAAGCCGCAAAGGTCAGCGACCCAATCAAGCGTGCCGCCGAACAACAGGCCAAACAGCAGCTGGATTCCCATCAGAAAGGCGATCAGCGTGAAGGCGCGGCTTTGCTGGGCACCGACCAGCGACAATTGCCGCCACAGAATATAGGTGAAGGCCCCGATCAGCCCATAGACCGCCGGAAAGCCACCGATCAGCGGCACTGCGGATTGGGTCAGCAGCGCATAGCCCACTGCACCACCAACGCCGGAGACCAGAAACACCACCACCATGGCCAGATCGCCAAAGATCTCGCCCACCATCTTGCCCATAGCGAGGACGAAGACGCAGACAAACAGCGTCTGGGTGAAGGCGACATGCACAAAGGGATAGGAGACAAAGCGGATCAGATGCTCCGTCGGCCATTGCCCTGTGTCCCACATCCACCAAAGCACCTCTGAAGAGAAGGCATAGGTCTGGATCGCCTCCAGCCGCCAGCCCACCGCCTCAGGCCCGCCAAAGATCCCGCGCGCACCAAGCGAAAACCCGGCTTCGATCGCCATGATGATCAGCACAAGCGCCACCACAACCGGCGGCAGCGGGTTCACCGGAGACGGTTCTTTTTGGTAGTCCATTGTGATCTTGCTCCTGCTTGTCTGCTCTGCCGCCCTGCCCCGCGGCCCGGTTGATCCGTGCGCGGTTGACGATGGTTCCTGCCATGGTTAAGCCAGCAAGGATCCTAATTCCAGACGGGAGTTTCTTGATGACCGAGACCACATTCACGCCACGCGTGTTTTCCGGCATCCAGCCATCGGGCAATCTGCACCTTGGCAACTATCTTGGCGCGCTGAAGCGGTTCGTGGACTGGCAGGCCAAGGACGTGGAGAGCATCTACTGCATGGTGGACATGCACGCGATCACCGTCTGGCAGGATCCGGCGGATCTGAAGAAATCCACTCGCGAGCTTTGCGCCGGGTTCATCGCCGCTGGCCTTGATCCGGAACAATCGATCCTGATCAACCAGAGCCAAGTGCCAGAGCATGCGCAGCTGGCGTGGATCTTCAACTGCGTGGCCCGCATGGGCTGGATGCAGCGCATGACCCAGTGGAAGGACAAAGCCGGTAAGAACGCGCAGAACGCCTCGCTTGGTCTGTTTGCTTATCCGGCGCTGATGGCGGCGGACATTCTGGTCTATCACGCCACCCATGTGCCTGTGGGCGAAGATCAGAAGCAACATCTGGAACTGACCCGTGACATTGCGGCCAAGTTCAATCACGACTACGGCGTCGACTTCTTTCCACTGACCGAGCCGGTGATTGAAGGCGCAGCCACCCGCGTCATGTCGCTGCGGGATGGGTCGAAGAAGATGTCGAAATCCGACCCATCGGATGCAAGCCGCATCAATCTGACCGATGATGCTGATGCCATCGCCAAGAAGATCCGCAAGGCCAAGACCGACCCTGACGCCCTGCCCTCTGAGGCCGAAGGGCTGGAAGGACGGCCCGAAGCGCGCAATCTCGTCAACATCTACGCCGCCATGGCCGAGCAGTCGGTCGAACAGGTGCTAGCAGATGTGGGTGGTAAGGCGTTTTCGGAGTTCAAACCGATGTTGGCCGATCTGTCGGTTGCGAAAATGAGCCCGATCACCACTGAAATGGCCCGGCTTATGCAGCATCAGGATGAGATCGACAAAATTCTCGCTCGCGGATCAGAGCGTGCCCGAGAAATCACAGCCCCCATCCTTCGCAAAACTTATGACATTGTGGGCATGGTGGCGCCGGTCACTCTGTGATATCAGGCCTTACGATCCCGCACCCTGCGGGGAGATAGATACTGGAGAATTCGGATGGCCAATGGCACCGTGAAATGGTTCAACGCAACAAAAGGCTACGGCTTTATCGAGCCTGAGTCTGGCGGCAAGGACGTGTTTGTACACATCTCTGCGGTTGAACGCTCGGGCCTTAATGGTTTGAACGACAACCAAAAAGTTTCCTACGAGCTGGAAACTGGTCGTGACGGCAAGCAGTCCGCAGGTTCGCTGGAACTGCTGTAAGGATCGCGGCGCGGGTTTTCCGCGCCCATCCATCTAAAGACATTCTGACCATGGAAATCTGTGGATAGAATCACCCTAAGGCCGCCCGTTTCAGGCGGCCTTTTGCATGTCTGGGTAGATTATTTTACCGGCGCGGGAGAGCACCACCACCGGACTGCCCCGGTCGGCCAGCTACAGCGATCGGATACCGTTCATGGTCAGATCCGCCACCATCTGCGCGTAATCTTCACGCGCCTCCGGCCCGGCGCCGGAATTCCACATGTAGTACCAGTTTAACATGCCGAAAACCGACATCGTGGCGGCGCGCAGCTTCGCCGGATCCTTGGCGATGCCCTCGGCCGCGACCCCGGCAAGCGCGTCACTAACCAGTTGCACCAGTTCACGCTGATAGGCGCGCAGCAGTTTCTGCTGCTCTTCCGGCAGCGCTCCCATGGCGCTGATCTGCACCTGGTGCTCATGGTCGGCCCCCTGATAGGCCAGCAGGATTTCCGATACGATGCGGCGCAGCCGCTGATCAGGAGAAAGCGCGCTGACGTCTACACCGCAGACCCGATCACGCAAATCGCTCAGATAGGTATCAAGGATGCCGAACAATACGGCATCCTTGCTGTCATAATAGTGGTAGATATTGGCCTTGGAAATCCCGCACTCGCGCGCCAGCTGGGTCATCGACGCGCGGTCAAACCCCTGTTCGGCAAAGACTTTGGCCGCTGATTTCAGGATCTGGGCCCGTTTCTCGTCGTGGTCTTTTGCAATCGTGCGGGCCAAGGCTCACTCTCCCGGTTCAGGACTGGCTGCGGTTGTCGACGACGCGTTTGGCCTTGCCCTGGCTGCGCTCCACCGATCCCGGCTCGCCTACAATGATCTCGGTGGAGACACCAACCATATCCTTGATCCGCTTGGTCAGCATCCGCGCTGCCGCGGTCTTGCTCAGCTCGTCGGTTGCGTCCGGATTGGCCTCCACAAACACCCGCATCGCATCCATGCGGCCCGATTTGTAGAGTTCGATCTGGTAATACGGCGCCAGGCCACCGGTCGCCAGCAGCTGCTCCTCGACCTGGCTGGGGAAGACGTTGACACCGCGCAGGATGATCATGTCGTCGCTGCGACCGGTGATCTTCTCCATCCGCCGCATCGAGCGCGCGGTGCCCGGCAGCAAGCGGGTCAGATCGCGGGTGCGGTAGCGCACCATCGGCAAGCCTTCCTTGGTGAGGGTGGTGAACACCAGCTCGCCCAGCTCGCCGTCCGGCAGCACCTCGCCGGTCTGCGGGTCGATGATTTCGGGCAGGAAGTGGTCCTCCCAGATGACGGGGCCGTCCTTGGTCTCAACGCATTCATTGGCCACACCCGGCCCCATGATCTCAGACAGGCCATAGATATCAACCGCGTGCATATCGAAGGCCTCTTCCACCTCGCGGCGCATCGCATCGGTCCAGGGTTCAGCGCCAAAGACGCCCACCTTCAGCGAGCACGCGCGCGGGTCCATGCCAACCTTATGGTACTGCTCAAGAATGTTGAGCATATAAGAGGGCGTCACCATGATGCCATCGGGCTGAAAATCGGTGATCAGACCGACCTGCTTTTCGGTCTGGCCGCCCGACATCGGAACAACCGTAGCACCGAGCCGTTCGATCCCGTAGTGCGCGCCAAGCCCGCCGGTGAACAGACCGTAGCCATAGGCGTTATGCACCATATCGCCCCTGCGCAGGCCCGAGGCGCGCAAGGAACGTGCAACCAGATCGGCCCAGTTGCTGATATCATTTTCCGTGTAGCCCACCACAGTCGGCTTGCCAGTGGTGCCGGATGAGGCATGCAGCCGGATGATCTGTTCACGCGGTACGGCGAACAGGCCAAAGGGATAGTTGTCCCGCAGGTCGTTTTTATAGGTGAAGGGGAACTTGGCCAGATCGGACAGCTGTTGCAGGTCATCGGGATGTACCCCCGCATCGTCAAAGCGCTGCCTGTACATCGGCACATTGTCATAGGCATGGCGCAGCGACCACTTCAGCCGGTCCAGCTGCAAGCTGCGGATCTCGTCAATCGAAGCGATCTCGATCGGGTCCAATTCACCCTTCTTGGGGCTCAGGTCTTCCATGGCATCCTCCACGCCTTATTCGTCGAACAACTGGCCTTTGATCGCGCGGGAAAACCCCCGGAATTCTGCGATCTGTTGGCTGTCCTGATTGGTCACTGTCACGTCATAGATACCGCTGCGTCCGGTCAGGGAGACCTCGCGGGCCATGGCAATCAGCCTGTCACCAAGACGTCCCGGTGCAGTGAAGCTGATCACGTTATGCTGCGCCACGGTCGACTGGTTGCGGCTGTTGCAGGCAAAGGCAAAGGCGCTGTCGGCCAGCATGAAGGTCACGCCGCCGTGGCAGATGCCGTGACCATTGCAATGATGCTGGGCCACGGTCAGCTCCAGCGTGGCCTCACCCTCGTCCACATGGGTGATCTCCATCCCCGCCCATTTGGAGGCGTGATCGTCGGCCCACATGGCGGCGGCGGATTTTTCGGCGCGGTCCTTTGGTGTCATCGGCTGTGTCATGGTCACTTACCCTTGAACGCAGGCGCGCGTTTCTCAAGGAAGCTGGCCACGCCCTCGGCATAATCCGCGCTTTCACCACAGGTTTTCATCGCGTCTGCCTCGATCTCCAGCTGGTCGGGCAGCGTGTTGACCGCCGCCTGTTGGATGCACTGTTTGGTCAGGCCAAGACCCAGAGTTGGTCCGTTTGCAAATTTCTCCGCCATGGCCCGGGCCTCTACCATCAGATCTGCGTCCGGCAGTGCCTTCCAGATCAGGCCCCATTCCTCAGCCGTCTTGGCGGGCAGCGGCTCGGCCGTCAGCGCCAGCCCTTTGGCGCGCGCCTCGCCTAGAAGACGCGGCAGATGCCAGCTGCCGCCGGTGTCCGGGATCAGGCCAACTTTGGAGAACGACTGGATGAACTTGGCGCTCTCAGCCGCCAGAACCACATCACAGGCCAGCGCCAGATTTGCCCCTGCCCCGGCTGCTACACCGTTCACGGCACAAACGACCGGAAAGTTAAGCGAGCGAATAAGGTTCACCAGCGGCGCATAAAAGGTGCGGACGGTGTGGCCCAGATCAGGCGGGCCGTCCATCTTGCGCGGATCGCGGTCGCCCAGATCCTGCCCGGCGCAGAAGCCACGCCCCGCCCCGGTAAGCAGCACCGCACGGGCACCGCCATCACGGGCCGCCTCAAGGGCTGCGCGCAGGGCATGGTGCATCTCCTCGGTGAAACTGTTCAATCGGTCCGGACGATTCAGGGTGATTTCCACCCATGTCCCGTGGTCCTCCACCAACAGCGTTTCAGACATTGCAGCGCCTCCCCTCGTGCAGTTGTTGACAAAGACCTTGCATAAACCGACCGGTTGGTCAATATATTTGCGACTTCTCATATTCAGACCGTGCAGTCCCCGGTCCAGACGCAAAGGAACCCGCCCATGAGCCTTCTTGATGTTTCCAGTTTTGCCGCTGGCCAGTGGATTGAACCGGGTGCGGGCGCGCGCAGCATTAACAGCGCAATCACAGGTGCCCCGCTTGCGCAGGCGGGCAATGACGCGCTGGATGTGCAGGGGATGCTGGATTATGCCCGCACGGTGGGCGGCCCCTCCTTACGCAAGCTGACCTTCCATGACCGCGCCCGGATGCTGAAGGCGCTGGCGGGCCATCTGAACCAGCACAAACAAGCGCTTTATGATCTGTCGTTCGACACCGGGGCCACCCAGTCCGACCATATGATCGACATCGACGGCGGCATTGGCACTATGTTCGTTTTTGCTTCCAAGGGACGGCGCGAGATGCCGGATGCCCATGTCTATCTGGACGGCGATGTTGAGCAGCTTAGCCGCAACGGCACCTTCCTCGGCCAGCACATCTGCACGCCGCTGCAAGGGGTTGCGGTGCATATCAACGCCTTCAACTTCCCTGTCTGGGGGATGTTGGAAAAACTGGCTCCGACCCTGCTTGCCGGTGTTCCGGCCATTGTGA
Organism: Phaeobacter gallaeciensis DSM 26640; assembly: GCF_000511385.1. Classification (NCBI taxonomy): domain Bacteria; kingdom Pseudomonadati; phylum Pseudomonadota; class Alphaproteobacteria; order Rhodobacterales; family Roseobacteraceae; genus Phaeobacter; species Phaeobacter gallaeciensis. Next base: position 748,913 of record NC_023137.1, on the reverse strand, counting down.
AACCAGCCACTGCGACCTGCTATGTCACCGAACTGGCGGTGCGGCTGATGCTGGACTCTGGCATCCTGCCCGAGGGCGCGTTGCAGCTGGTCTCCGGTGGCCTTGGCGATATGTTGGACCATCTTGGTATGCAGGATGTGGTCAGTTTCACCGGCTCTGCCGATACCGCGCTGAAGCTGCGCGCCAACCCGGTGATTCTGAAAAACTCGGTGCGTTTCGTGGCCGAACAGGACAGCCTCAACGCGTCTATTCTTGGCCCAGATGCGCAACCCGGCACGCCGGAGTTTGACCTGTTCGTCAAGGAAGTCAGTCGCGAGATGACGACCAAGGCGGGTCAGAAATGTACCGCCATTCGTCGTATCATCGCGCCGGAAGCGCAGGTGGAGGCGGTGATCGAAGCGCTGTCGGCGCGGCTGGCGAAGACCCCGATCGGCGATCCACGCCTCGAAACCACTCGCATGGGCGCGCTGGTTTCAAATGGCCAGAAGCGCGACGTGCTGGAAAAAGCTGCCATCATCGGCCAAGAGGCCACCCGCGTTTATGGAGATCCTGACGGATTTGCGGTCGATGGCGCCGACGCCGAGAAAGGCGCCTTTGTGCCGCCGATGCTGTTCCACTGCGCCGATCCGGACAAGGCACAGCGCATCCATGACACCGAAGCCTTCGGCCCGGTCTCAACCATCATGGGCTACCGCGATCTGGGCCATGCCATCACGCTGGCCAATCGCGGCGAAGGATCACTGGTGGCCTCCGTCATAACCCATGATGCCGAGGTGGCCCGCGAGGTCACACTGGGGGCGGGCGCCTATCACGGGCGGCTTTATTTCAACAACCGCGATTCGATGAAGGAATCGACCGGTCATGGCTCTCCCCTTCCCCATATGGTGCACGGCGGCCCGGGCCGGGCTGGCGGCGGCGAGGAACTGGGCGGCGTGCGGGGCGTCAAACACTACATGCAGCGCACCGCCATCCAAGGTTCGCCCAACATTCTGTCCGCCATTGGTCAGAAATGGGTCCCCGGCAGCACAGAGATCGAAGGTCCCGCACATCCTTTCACCCGCAAATTCGGCGAGCTATCTATTGGCGAGACGCTGCATACCGCGCCGCGCACCGTCACGCTGGAAGATATCGAGACCTTTGCCCATTTCACCGGCGATACCTTCTATGCCCACATGGACGACGACGCTGCCAAGCGTAACCCGTTTTTCCCCGGTCGCGTCGCGCATGGATATCTGCTCTTGTCTTTTGCTGCAGGCATGTTTGTGCAGCCCGATGAAGGCCCGGTTCTGGCCAATACCGGTCTCGACTCCTTGCGCTTCATGAAACCGATCTCTGCCGGTGAAACCATCAAGGTGCGCCTCACCGTCAAGAAGAAGACACCCCGCAACGAGGAGTACGGCGAGGTGCGCTGGCATGTCACCCTGACCAATCAGGATGATGAAATTGCCGCCGAATATGAGCTGCTGACCATGAACGCATTCTGATAGGTCGCTGCCATCAGACGATCGTCCGGTCTGGCCTATCCGGGCTGGGCGACTTATCTATTATATATGACCAATGCACAGACCACCTGGTTCGACGCCACCGTAGCTGCCCTGAGCGACCCGCAGAACCAGCGGGTCTGGTCGATTATCGTCTCGCTTTTTGGCGATCTGGCGCAGCGGGACGGGGACCAGATTGGCGGCAGCGCCCTCACCCGGATCATCACCCCGATGGGGATCAAGCCAGAGGCAATCCGCGTTGCCTTGCACCGGCTGCGCAAAGACGGCTGGATCGACAGCACGCGCTCTGGCCGTGCATCGGTGCATTTCCTGACGCCGATGGGCCGCAGCCAGTCCGCTGCTGTGACCCCACGCATCTATGCTCCAACGACACTCGCCCCCAATGACTGGCACCTGCTGATTGCGCAGGACGGGCAAGGCGGCGCTCTGGATGCGCTGTTGCAACAGCCCAATTACGTCGCAGTCAACCGCTCTACCGTGCTGGGCCATGGCTCCCTGCCACGGGAGCGGGACCAATTTCTGGTGGTTGATCAACCGGATCTGGCCGTGCCTGACTGGCTGCGCCAGCGGCTATTTCCCGAAGATCTGAAACTGGCCTGTGCCCGGCTCGACAGCACTTTATGTGCCGTCAAACCGCCGGAGTTGACTGCGGATGTACATGCCCTTGACCCGGCACAGATCGCCACGCTGCGCACCTTGATCGTGCATCGCTGGCGCCGTGTGGTGTTGCGACATCCGGATTTGCCGTCGCGCTTTCACCCCAATGACTGGGCCGGTGAACACTGCCGCCAGCGTGTCGCATCGCTGTTGCAGCACCTCCCGCGCCCCCGGCTCAGCCCAAATGGTGAGCTGATCGCTGCCGACGCCACCTGAAAGGCCGCACCGCTTGCACACAGCGGTGCAGCAGTGATGATTTTTCTTTACAAACCTTGGCGAGAAATCTACCCAAAGTCGCAGATGGTTCCCACGGCCCTAACGCGGTCACGGGATGAAAAGGGAACGTGGTGTGGTGTAGCCAAAAGGCGCCAAATCCGCGACTGCCCCCGCAACTGTGAGCGGTGAGCGACCTCGATAGACCACTGGCCTTTGGGCCGGGAAGGCCGAGGCCCGCAGCAACCCGCAAGTCAGGAGACCTGCCATCCACAGGAAACCTATTGAACCGGACGGGGTGTTCCGGCGGGCAGGATGATGCGGCACGACGCTTTGGCGTGGCTGGTCCCCTCCCCCCTTTGTCCCCTGATCGGATTGCGCGGAGGGCGCTATGGACGGGACAGCACGGCACCGCATTCTGGTGTGCACATCCTGCAAAGGGACAGACCCCGGCACCCGTCCGGGGTCGCAGCTGATTGGCGCCTTGCGAGACGAGCTTGACCGGCGCGGCGATACCGTCGTGGAGGTGGCGGGCGTGGCCTGCATGGCCGGATGCAGCCATCCCTGCACTGTCGGATTTCAGGCCGAGGGCAAGGCCAGCTACGTGTTTGGCGATCTTAACCTTCAGGACGATCTGGCGGATATTCTGCATTTTGCCGATCTCTACAAATTGCTGGCGGACGGCTGGTGCAGCTCGATCGATCGCCCCGGAAAACTGCGCCGCTCCACCCTGTCGCGCATCCCCGCCCTGCTGCCCACTGCTCCAATGCCGGCCCAAGCGGCAAAAATAACCGCGCCGATGGAGCCTGCGGAATGACCGCAGCCGCGCTCACTGTGACAAATGTCAGCTGGGGGCCGGGCCGTGCGGCGCCTCTGATCCTGCATCCGGTCAGCTTTCATCTGGATGCGGGCCGTGTGCTGGGTGTGGTTGGCCCCAATGGTGCAGGAAAGTCCAGCCTTCTGCGGGTGATCTATCGCTTCAACCAGCCGCGAAGCGGCACGGTTGCGGTTGGGGACAGCGATATCTGGGCCCTGCCGCCGAAAGCTGCCGCGCAACGCGTTGCTGCCGTGCTGCAGGAACAACCCACCGATTTTGCCTTGACCGTGGCGGAGATCGTTGCCCTGGGACGGGCGCCCTATCGCTCCGGGTTTGCAACGCCGGGCGCGCGCGATGCTGCGATCATTGAGGAGATGCTGGACCGTCTCGACCTTTACAGCATGGCTGACCGGGCCTTCGGCACCCTGTCGGGTGGCGAACGTCAGCGAGTCATGGTGGCGCGGGCCCTGGCGCAGGAACCCGCACTTCTAGTGCTAGATGAGCCGACCAACCATCTGGATATTCGCCATCAACTGGACGTGCTGGAGCTGATCCGGGATCTGGATGTGACCATTGTGACCAGCCTGCATGACCTGAACATCGCGGCCGGCGCCTGTGACGAAATCCTGCTGATGTCCGAGGGCCGCCAACTGGCCTTTGGTGCGCCGCATGACGTGCTGAGCGAGGACACCGTTAGCCGGGTCTTCAACGTCGCTGCCAGACGCGAAACCCTGACCCCCTCCGGGCAGGAACACCTGACCTTTCACCTCCCTGTTTCATAAGGATATCCCTGACTATGACTGCCCGTTTCTCCACAATGACGCAGCTGCTCGCCGCCGGTGTTATGGCCATCTCCCTCGCCCCCATGGCGCAGGCAGAAACCACGGTACAGAGCTGCAACCGCAGCGTGACATTTGATGCACCACCGCAACGCGCCATCTCCAATGACGTCAATCTGACCGAGATGATGCTGGCGCTGGGACTGGCCGATCGCATGGTGGGCTACACGGGTATTTCGGGCTGGAAAACGCTGGATCCGGTGATGCGTGACGGCGTTGCGGAACTGCCGGAGTTGTCGGCGAAATACCCTTCCAAGGAAGTACTGATCGGCGCTGATGCGGATTTCTTCTTTGCCGGCTGGAACTACGGCATGAAAGTGGGCGGTGAAGTCACCCCAGAGACCCTCGCGCCGTTTGACATCAAGGTCTATGAGTTGACCGAAAGCTGCATTCATATCGGTGAGAAGGCCAAGGTCAGCATGGATGACATGTACAATGACCTGCTGAACCTCGGCCGGATCTTCGCCGTTGAAGACACAGCCGAGGCATTGGTTGCGGGCTACAAGGATGAACTCGCCGCCTTTGCCAAGGACCGCCCCGAGGCTAGCGATCCGCTGCGCGTCTTTGTCTATGACAGCGGCGAGGATACGCCGTTCACCGCAGGAAAATACGCCATGCCCACCGCGCTGATCGAGGCGGCCGGCGGCAGCAACATCATGGATGATCTGGAGAAAAGCTGGGCCACCGTGACTTGGGAAGCCGTGGTGGAGCGCAATCCCGAGGTGATCGTGATCGTGAACTACGGGTCCGTCACGGCTGAAGAGAAGCGTGCCTTCATGCGGAGCAACCCGGCCTTTGCCGAGATCGACGCGGTAAAGAACGACCGTTTCGTGACCCTTGAGTATGTCGAAGCCACGCCTGGCCCGCGCAACATCCGCGCGATCAAGACGTTGGCCACCAGCTTTGACGCGGCGCAGCCGGTAGGCAACTGATATGTCCACCACCCACGCACATCCCGCACCTGAGCCGCGCCTCAGCGCGCGCGCCCAGCGGCGCCTGCGTGGGCGGCTGGCTTGGATCCTGGGCGGGGCCGTACTGACGGCCCTAACCCTGTCAATTGCCGTTTCTGTGGGCGCAGTTGGCATTCCCTTGACCTCCGTCTGGGGCATTATCGCCCACAAGCTGACCCACGGATCAGCGCTTGCGGCAGACGGTGTATTTGACGTGAGCTGGAGCAAGGGTCAGGCAGCGATTGTCTGGGATATCCGGTTCCCACGCGCCCTGCTGGCGATGATGGTCGGCGCCGGGCTTGCCATGGTGGGGGCCAGCCTGCAGGCGGTGACCCGCAATCCGCTGGCCGATCCGCATCTGCTGGGCATCTCTGCCGGTGGCGCCTTTGGCGCGATTCTGGCGCTGCTGCACACCGGACTGTTTCTGGGGCTTCTGACTGTTCCCCTGCTGGCTTTTGTCGGTGCGCTTGGGGCGACGGCATTGGTTCTGGCTGTTTCCCGCTTTGCCGAGGCGACCACCGCCGACCGTCTGGTTCTGGTGGGTGTTGCAGTGTCCTTCGTGATCATGGCAGGCGCCAATGTGCTGATTTTCCTTGGCGATCCGCGTGCAACCCATACCGTGGTCTTCTGGATGCTGGGGGGACTTGGCCTCGCCCAGTGGAGCCATCTGGCCTATCCTCTGGTGGTACTGCTCCTCTGTGGCGGCTGGCTCTGGTCCCGCTCTGGCGATCTGAACGCAATGACGGTCGGAGACGAGACGGCCACAACGCTGGGTATCCCGGTGGCGCGGTTTCGCCTGATGACTTTCTGCGTCGGCGCGCTGATCACCGGGGTGATGGTCGCATTCTCCGGCATGATCGGCTTTGTCGGCCTTATTGTACCGCATGTGGCCCGGTTGATCGTTGGCGGCGATCACCGCCGGGTGCTACCGGTGTCAGCACTGTTTGGCGGGTTGTTTCTGGTCGCCGCCGATATTGCCGCCCGGACCCTGATGGCGCCAGAAGACATGCCCATCGGACTGGTCACGGGGCTGGTGGGCGGTGTGTTCTTCATCTGGCTGCTGCGGCGACGCTAGGCCTGCAGCGACAACAGACAGCCAAGGCCCCCGGCGCATCCGGGGCCTTTTGCAATTGCGGATATCAGGCAGCAGCAACCACGATCATTTCGACCAGTAGCTCAGGCCGCGCCAGCTTGGCTTCCCCGCAGGCCCGCGCCGGGGCCGCGCCCTCAGGCACCCAGGCATCCCAAACCGCATTCATCGCCGCAAAATCGGCCATATCGGAGAGCCAGATTGTGCATTGCAGCATGCGGGATTTGTCGCTGCCTGCTTCGGCCAGAAGGGCGTCGATCTTATCAAGGCAATCCTGCGTCTGCTGGGCAATGCTGGCCCCGGCGGTGCCGACCTGACCACAGAGGTAAATGGTATCGCCATGCTTGACGATTTTGCTCATGCGGGTGCCGGTATGGTGGCGTTCGATCTGTGTCATTTGATCCTCATGCGATGACGGCCACGCCGGAGGGCGGGTCTGCATCAGGGATATCGGTCCGGCCGTGGCATGGCAATGCACCCCGAGACGGACATCAGCTGCCAGCAATTCACCGGCAGCAAGCCGTTCAAATACCGCACAAATTTTGATATTTGAATTCGTCCTTGCCGAAAAGAGAAGCGCCCCCCTATAGTTTCCCCTGCGGAACATATGACGCGTATTGCCGGGGTCACGACCGAGCCCCTAGCGTCGATAACACGCGGGCTTGACCGGCGACGTTCCAAAAGAGCCTGCAACACCGCAGGGCCATCGACAGGGGGAAATGACATGACATCGACCAAGACCCGCGCGCGGATGTCGCGCCGCCAGTTTCTGCTCAGCTGTGCCGCTGGTGCGCTGACCGTTGGGCTGGGAAGCACTCTGGCTGGGCAAGCACAGGCCGCGGAACCGATCAAGGTTGCAGGCATCTACACGGTGCCCGTCGAACAGCAGTGGGTCAGCCGCATCCATGTTGCTGCCCTCGCCGCGAAGGATCGCGGTGATATCACCTATACCTTCTCTGAGAACACCTCGAACACCGATTACCCGCGCGTGATGCGGGAATACGCCGAACAGGGTCACAAGCTGATCATCGGTGAGATTTTCGGCGTAGAGGCCGAGGCCCGCGAGGTCGCCGCCGATTACCCGGATGTGGCCTTCCTGATGGGAAGCTCTTTCAAGGAAGATCCTGCGCTGCCCAACCTGGCAGTGTTCGACAATTATATTCAGGATGCGTCCTACCTGTCCGGCATCGTCGCCGGTGCGATGTCCGAGAGTGGTAATATCGGCATGGTCGGCGGTTTCCCCATTCCTGAGGTGAACCGCCTGATGCATGCCTTCATGGCCGGTGCGCGGGAAATGAACCCCGACATCACCTTCCAGGTCTCCTTCATCGGCAGCTGGTTTGACCCGCCGAAGGCAAAGGAAACCGCCTTTGCGATGATCGAAAACGGGGCAGATATGCTCTATGCGGAACGCTTTGGGGTGTCGGATGCTGCCAAGGAAAAGGGCGTTCTGGCCATCGGCAATGTGATCGACACGCAGGGCGACTACCCTGACACTGTCGCGGCCTCGGCCCTGTGGCATTTTGAGCCAACGTTGGATGCTGCGATTGCCAAGGTGCGGGACGGCAGCTTCACTGCGGCGGACTATGGCGTCTATTCCTTCATGAAGGAAGGAGGCGCATCCCTGGCGCCTTTTGGCACCTTTGAGGGGAAGATTCCGCAGAAAGCACTGGACCTGATCGCCAGCCGCACAGCGGCCATCAAGGATGGCTCCTATGTGGTGGAAATCAACGACGCTGAGCCTGCGTCCTCCTGACGAGAGGCCGCGCATGACGTCGGACCAGATGGCGGCGGCATCGGGGACCACCCCGGTGCTGCGCCTGCAAAATATCACCAAACGCTTTGGCAGCGTCACCGCAAACGCTGACGTGAGCTTTGACCTGTTTCCGGGCGAAGTCATTGCCTTGCTTGGGGAAAATGGCGCGGGCAAGACCACGCTGATGAACATCCTGTTTGGTCAGTACACGGCCGATGCAGGCTGTGTGGAGCTGTTTGGCTCCCCCCTGCCCCCCGGTGCGCCGCGCGCAGCGCTGGATGGCGGTGTCGGCATGGTGCATCAACATTTCACCCTGGCCGACAATCTGACGGTCTGGGAGAACATCACCCTTGGTGTGGAGCCGCTGCTGGGTCTCGGCCTTCGGGCCGGACCGGCCAAGGCCCGCGTCCGCGCACTGGCCGAGCAGTTTCATCTGAAGGTCGACCCCAACGCCAAGGTGTCCCGGCTCACCGTGGGTGAACGGCAGCGAGTTGAGATCCTGAAGGCGCTTTACCGGGACGCCCGGATCCTTATTCTGGACGAGCCGACGGCGGTCCTGACGCCCCAGGAGGCTGATGCGCTCTTTGCGACCCTACGCGAAGCCATCAGCCGGGGGCTGTCCGTGATCTTCATCTCCCACAAACTGCATGAGGTGATGGCGATTTCAGACCGCGTATTGGTGCTGCGCCATGGCCGATTGGTCGCCGAACGCAATACCGCCGAGACCAGCCCTGATCAACTGGCCGCATTGATGGTGGGCGCGGAGGTGACGCCCGCGAAATTTGCCGTCAACACACCCGGCCCTGCCCTGTTGCAATTGCGCGATGTCACCACCTCCACCATCGGCGCAGCCCCCGGGTTGCAGCGGGTCTCGCTGGATCTGGCGGCAGGGCAAATTACAGGGCTGGCCGGGGTTTCTGGCAATGGACAGGCCGCGCTGTCTGATCTGGTCTCCGGCCTGATCACGCCGCAATCCGGCAGCCTGATCCTGAATGGCAGCGATATTGCGAGCTGGACACCACGCAAAGCCATTAGTGCAGGTATTGCCCGCATCCCCGAAGACCGCCACAAAACCGGGACGATTGCCGATTTTGATCTGACGGAGAATGCAATCCTTGAAACCTACGCCACCCGTTTCAGCCACCGTGGCTGGCTTGACTGGCGGGCCGCGCGTGACTTCGCCAAGACCGTGATCGCGGGCTATGATGTCCGCTGCCCCGGCCCGGACACCCGCATTCGTCTGCTGTCCGGTGGGAATATGCAGAAGCTGATCCTTGGCCGCGTGCTGGAGCAGGCCCCGCAGATCATCCTCGCCAATCAGCCGGTGCGCGGGCTGGATATCGGCGCGGTCACCTATGTGCATGAACAACTGGCCAAGGCCTGTGCCCGAGGCGCGGCGGTCTTGCTGATCTCTGAGGATCTGGACGAGATCATGCAGCTATCTGATGTGATTCATGTGATCAGCGAAGGGCGTCTAAGCCCCGGGTTTGCCCGAGGCTCCAAACAGCCAGAAGAGCTAGGGGCCTGGATGGCCGGTCATGGCTTTGACAGCCCACAGACGGAGGATGGCCATGCGGCTTGAACCGATTGCCGCGCCAAGCTGGCCGCGGCGGCTGATGCCGCCTGCGCTGGCGCTGTTGGCGACCTTTGTGATTGCCGCAGCACTGGCCCAGATTGCTGGTGGAGAGCCACTGTCAATCTTTGGCCTGATCCTGACCGGCGCGTTCGGGTCGAAATTTGCGCTATTGGAAACCCTGAACCGGGCAACCCCGCTGATCTTCACCGGCCTCGCCATTGCCGTCGCCTTTCGCGCCAAACTTTGGAATATCGGCGCTGAGGCGCAGCTTTATGCTGGGGCGGTTATCACGGTTGTGCTGGGAACCGGCGCGCTGAACCTGCCTGCGCCCCTGCTGCTGCCGCTGCTGGGTCTGGCCGCGATGGTCGCCGGGGCTGCGCTATTGCTGGGGCCTGCGCTGCTGAAAACGCGGCTGGGGGTGGATGAGGTGGTCACCACGCTCCTGTTCAACTTCATCTTTCTCTTGTTTGTCTCCTACCTGCTCGAAGGGCCGCTGAAGGATCCGATGGGGATGGGCTGGCCGAAATCCCCACGGCTGAGCCCCGACGCGCGTCTGCCTCGGGTGGTGGACGGGCTGCGGCTGCACTGGGGGTTTGCGCTGGCGCTGATTTCAGCTGTGGTGATCTGGGTAATCAATACACGCACCACGCTGGGCTATGAGATGCGCGCGGTTGGCCAGAACGCCGAGGCCGCGCGATTTGCGGGCATTCCGGTCACGCGCGTAATCCTCAAGACTGCACTGTTATCGGGCGGTCTGGCCGGGCTCGCAGGTTACTCCGAGGTATCAGGCCTCAAAGGCGCGCTGACGCTCGATCTCAGCCCCGGTTTTGGCTACACCGGCATCGTTGTGGCCATGCTTGCCCTGCTGCATCCAATCGGGGTTGTTTTTGCGGCATTGTTTGTGGCGGCCATTTTCGTCGGTGCCGACAGCATGAGCCGCGCTGCGGGTGTGCCGAGTTATCTGGCCGATATCATGCTGGCCTCTGCCCTGCTGCTGATGGTGCTGGCGATCCTTCTGAGCAAATTCCGGCTGCGGAGGGACTGAGATGGACATTCTCGAAATCCTGCTTTCCGCCAGCTTCTGGGCAGCCGCCATCCGCATCGCCTCGCCGCTGATCTTTGCCACATTGGGAGAGCTGATCTGCGAACGCGCCGGTGTGCTGAACCTCGGGATTGAGGGGATCATGGTCGCTGGCGCCTTCTCCGGCTGGATTGCGGTCTGGGCGGGCCTGCCGCTTTGGGGTGGGGTTGGTGTGGCGCTGCTGACTGGCATGGGTTTTGGCCTGCTACATGCGACGCTCAGCGTACCCTTTGGTCTCTCGCAGCATGTGGTGGGCATCGGGCTGACACTTCTGGCCACCTCCCTGACCTTCTACACCTACCGCGTGGTGCTGCCCGAGGTGTCATCGCCGCCTAAGATCGAAGCCTTCCAACCCTATGAAATCCCGTTCTTATCAGACCTGCCGCTACTCGGACCGGCACTGTTTTCCCAGACACCACTGACCTATGCCGCCTTTGTGCTGGCCGGGCTGTGTGCCTATACGCTGTATCGGACGCCGCTAGGCCTTGCGGTGCGGGCTGCAGGAGAGAACCCGTCGGCCGTGGCCGCGCAGGGGCTGTCGGTGACCGCGATCCGCATGGGCGCGGTGGTCGTCGGCAGCGGGTTTATGGCGGTGGGCGGCGCGTTTCTGACGCTCTCGGCCTTTGACAGCTTCTTCTTCGACATGGTGAACGGGCGCGGCTGGATCTGTATTGCATTGGTGGTTTTTGGCGCGTGGAGACCGGGTAAGGCGGTGCTTGGCGCGATCCTTTTTGCGGCCTTTGATGCGCTGCAAATCCGCCTGCAACAAACCGGAATCGGCGCGGTGGTGCCCTATCAGTTGTTCCTGATGCTGCCCTATATTCTGTCGATACTGGCGCTGGTCGTGATGTCGCGCCGCGCCGAGGTGCCTGCCGCGCTGATGGTGCCATTCAACAAGGGAGAGAGATGATGTTGGACCTGTTGATCAAGGGCGGCACCCTGCCCGACGGTTCTGTCGCGGATATCGGCATCACCGGCGACCGGATCAGCGAGGTTGCGGCCTCCATCACAGCCGAGACGCACGAAGTTATAGACGCCAGCGGCGATCTGGTCTCGCCCCCTTTTGTGGATCCGCATTTTCACATGGATGCAACGCTGTCCTACGGGCTGCCACGGGTCAACGCCTCCGGCACACTTCTGGAGGGTATCAGCCTTTGGGGGGAGCTGCGCGAGCAGGCCAGTGTCGACGATATGGTCAACCGCGCGCTGACCTATTGCGATTGGGCGGCCAGCATGGGGTTGCTGGCGATCCGTACCCATGTGGATATCACCGCAGATCACCTGCGGGGCGTGACCGCGATGCTGGAGGTTCGCGAGGCCGTGAAGGAGTATATCGACCTGCAACTTGTCGCCTTCCCGCAGGATGGGCTCTATCGCGCTGAAAACGGGCGCGAAAACCTGATCCGCGCACTGGATATGGGGGTCGATGTGGTCGGTGGCATTCCACATTTCGAACGCAGCATGCAGGATGGCTCGGACTCTCTGCGCGACCTTTGCAAGATTGCGGCGGATCGGGGTTTGCAGGTTGATATCCACTGCGACGAGACCGATGACCCCCTGTCGCGTCATATTGAGACCCTGGCGCAGGAAACCCTGCGGCACGGGTTACAGGGACGCGTTGCGGGCAGTCACCTCACCTCGATGCATTCAATGGACAACTACTATGTCTCCAAACTGCTGCCGCTGATCGCCGAAGCGGAAATCGCGGCCATCCCCAACCCGCTGATCAATATCGTTTTGCAGGGACGGCATGACAGCTTCCCGAAGCGGCGCGGCCTGACCCGCGTGAAGGAACTGCTTGAAGCGGGTGTCACCGTAGGCTGGGGTCAGGACTGCGTGCTGGATCCCTGGTACAGCCTTGGCACCGGCGACATGCTGGATGTGGCCTTCATGGGGATGCATGTGGCGCAGATGACCCACCCCGATGAGATGGCGCAGTGTTTCACCATGGTGACCGAGAGCAATGCCGCCATCATGGGGCTTGAGGGCTATGGGCTGAAGAAAGGTGACCGTGCATCGCTGGTGGTGCTGGATGCCGCCACCCCGACCGAGGCGCTGCGTCTGCGGCCTGCGCGCCTCGCGGTGATTTCACGCGGCAAGGTGATCAGCCGGAGCGCGCGCGGCGATGCGGACCTGTCCATCCCCGGTCGCCCAGCAAAGGTGCGGCGGCGTCATCAACGGCCCGGATGACCTGACATCAGAGCAGCAGATACGGCAGGCCAATCCCCGCCGCGGCCAGCAATAGCAAAGCAATCAGCATTACCAATCCGTCACGGGTCAACATCGCGACGGCGAGGCTACTGACGACAATCCCCAGTGTGGAGGAACTGAACGGCACCAGTTCGAGAAATGGCATTGCCAGCCCGCAGAGCGCGCAGATGACCCATGGGATTGTCAGAAAAGGCTGCCGTAGCAAAATCTTGACACGGGCCTCCGTATGACGGTCCAGAAACCGAGCCATGCGACGCATCGGCCCCAACACCTTTCGCGCACGGTCAGAGGAGACCCGCTGCTTTCGAAGCCAATCCGGCAACCAGAGATGATCGCGCCCCAATGCCATCTGCCCTGCAATCAGGAAGATCAGCATACCGCAGATTGTGGAGAATAGCGGCACCCCGCTGAGAGGGGACACAACCGCCATGGCAGGGAGCAGCAGGGTCGCCGACATCGATGAGTGGCCCAGATCCTCCACAACGTCCGCCACGCTGATGCTGTCTTCCTCAAGCAGCTCTGTTGTGGCCTCGATCATTTCGGCAACGGGCTGATCTTGGGATGTCATGTTCTGCAGGCTCCTGTCCGGCAATTCAGAATAAACTTAGTACCAAAACGTATTGGTGGCGCTGTGGTTCCGACACAGTCACCCCTCAGAACTCCACACTAACCTGTCAGCCATTTTCTTTTCTGATCAGCCGCTTCGGTGGGAACCGATGCTGCGCGACGGGCGTTATCCCAGCGCAACCCCGTGATGAGACGGGACAGGCCCCAGCTGATCGGGGCCAACCGGGGACGCGACCGGGCATTTGCCCGCGCCCCACCCTTCCGCTGGTCGCAGACTGGCGCGCATAAGACCGGAGGATATTCCGGATTGGAAACGGCCCCAGCGCCGTGAAACGAAAGGAAATTGATATGCGACTTTTCATTGCTGCACTTGCTCTGGCCGGCCTGGCCGCTTGCGAAACCACCGAAGGGTTCGGCCGCGACGTCTCAGATCTTGGCGATGCCATTACCGAAGAATCTCAGGAAGCACAGTAAACCAACTGCGCCCGAGCACCCCGTCAGATCCGTTCTGGCGGGGTGTTTTTGCATTTGAGGTAGTTTGTCGTGACATCGACGCCCGTCTGCGGTTGACCTAGCCCTGAAGTCACAGAACCATAGCGGAGCGGCAGCCAGCCTTGACTTCGATCCGCTGCCGAAATTTCACATCTGCGCCCCAGACCGAGGATGCCAATGCCTGACTGCCCTGCCCGCCGCCCAGCAATCGCTGTATCGGGCGTACGCCCTGCCATGACATGCATCATCTGCCCCGAGCGGGCGCTGCAGTTGCTGTTGCACGGTCTGGCGGTAGCAACCCTGATGATATCCTTGCTGATGCCGGTTCTGGCGGCAGCCCAGACTAGCAGCGAACCGGTTCAAACTAACAGCGCAATCCAACTGGACGGCAAAGCAGCTCCGGATTCGCAGATCCGCCGCCGGATCGTCGAACTCCTGGGGGAAATCGACGGGTTTGATAAAGTCGGCGTCACGGTTTCCAACGGTGTGGTAACCCTTGCGGGAGAAGTTCTGGACAACGCACGCCAGACCCAACTCACCACCATGATTGAGCGGATTGATGGTGTCGTGGCGATCGAAAACCAAACCCTGGTCAATGGTCGGCTGGACGAACGGCTGGACTCAGCCGTCTCCAGACTGAAGGAGCGGACCCGCAATATCATCGCCAATGCGCCGATCTTCTTTGTTGCGATGCTGGTCTTCGTGATGATCTCCGCCTTTGGATGGCTGGTCACCACCCGGCTGCGGATCTGGCAACGTCTGGCGCCCAATTCCTTTATCGCAGAGGTCTACAGCGCCGTTGCCCGCATCGCCTTCATCATTCTGGGGCTGGTGGTGGCACTGGATATCCTAAACGCAACCGCGTTGCTGGGTGCGGTTCTGGGGGCTGCGGGTGTGGCGGGGCTCGCGGTTGGTTTTGCGGTGCGCGACACGGTAGAGAATTTCATCGCCTCAATCCTGCTGAGCCTGCGGCAACCCTTCAGACCGAATGATTTTGTCGAGATCGCTGGCGATATGGGCACTGTGGCCCGGCTGACCTCGCGTGCAACCATTCTGATTTCACCGGAGGGCAACCATATCCGCATCCCGAATGCGACCGTATTTAAGGGCCGGATTGTGAATTACACACGCGACGCCAACCGGCGGTTTGAATTTGAGCTGGGGGTTGATGCGGACGCCGATCTGGCAGCGGCCCTATCGACGGCAGTCGACGCATTGCAATCGCTGCCCTTCGTGCTGCGCGATCCGTCGGTGGGGGCATGGGTCAAGGAAGTGGGCGATTCCAACGTGATCTTGACCTTCACCGGCTGGGTGGACCAGACCCGCAGCAGCTTTCTGAAGGCGCGCGGCGAGGCGATCCGCACCGCCAAAACCGCCCTGGAGAGCAACGGATTTGGCCTGCCAGAACCGATCTACCGCCTGCGCGTGGATGCCAAGGCCGGGGCCAGCCTGTTGCCCATCACCGATCAGCCGCGTGGAGACACCGCTGATCCGTCGCCGCAGCCTGCACCAGCTGCGGCAGAGACTCCCCTTCCAGCAGCCGCTGATCCGGCGCGGGTTGAAGACGCCAATGAGGAAGCCGCCACCCGTGAACGCAACGCCCCCGACGGCGGTGGCGATCTGCTGAGTGAGGGCCAGAAAGCGGAATAAACCTCGCGCAGCGCAACCGTGAAGACTGATGTTTCCGCGGAACAATCGCTCATGTCTCTGCGTTGCCCCTGAGACAAAGGAGCATCCCATGGCAAAAACCCACAGCCCCTCTATCAAGAATGACAGCACCTATGATGCTCTCCGCGACAAGGGCTATAGCAAGTCCAAGGCCGCAGCTATCGCCAATGCCCAGGCCAACGACACTATGGCCCCCTCTGAAAAAGGCGGCAAAGCGCCACCATATGAGGATTGGACCAAGGATGAGTTGATGGAGCGTGCCCGCGAGCTTGAGGTTGAGGGGCGTTCGACCATGAACAAAGATGAACTGATCAAGGCTTTGCGCAAGGGCTGATCCAGTCAGGCCCGCGCTGCGCGGTCTGTAACACCCTTCAACCAGGAGATGTGATAGATGATAGAATATGCTGGAATTGGCGGGCTTATTGTCCTGCTGTTATCGATCTGGGCGATCGTATCAATTGTCGGATCCAATGCCAGCACCGGCAAAAAGGTCATCTGGGTGGTCTTTGTCCTGATCCTGCCCATATTTGGGTTTATCTGCTGGCTGCTTTTTGGTCCCCGCGCGCGCTAGCCAGTGCGCTTTAGTTCGATGATACAAAAACAGCGCCGTCTTTTGCGAGACAGCGCTGTTTGTTTTGCATGTTCGGGCGGCCCGCGGCGGCCTCAGGTATTGAGCTGGAGCACGTGGTGTACGCCAACGTCCGGGTGGCCTTCGGTCTCGCTCATGCTGGCGCGCAGCAGTTTCAGACCAACCAGAACCGCGTTGCCCTGCGAGGCCCAGACCGCCGCCTCCCGCGGGGTCATCCTTAATAGCGTGACCTTTGGATCATCGCGCCCCTTCTCGAACCAGGCACCGACTGCAAAGCTCCAAAGCTCGTCCAGCTTATCGGGATCATTGGTGACCTCAATCGGGCCGCGCACGCTGGCGTGATAGTCCTGGCCATCCGACACAAAGGTCAGCTGTGCGTCAGCGCCAAGGCCGGTTGCCTTGACCAGATCGCTGTCGGATGAGCTGATGAAC
Organism: Phaeobacter gallaeciensis DSM 26640; assembly: GCF_000511385.1. Classification (NCBI taxonomy): domain Bacteria; kingdom Pseudomonadati; phylum Pseudomonadota; class Alphaproteobacteria; order Rhodobacterales; family Roseobacteraceae; genus Phaeobacter; species Phaeobacter gallaeciensis. Next base: position 732,473 of record NC_023137.1, on the reverse strand, counting down.
CAGATCGCGCCATTCTCTACGTCGGCGAAATGAGTCATCGGCTGCGGGTGCTGGTCACTGTCGCGTACCGCCAGCATAGAGGTGCGGCGTTTTTCCAGTTGATACCAGAGTTGGGAGGTCGCTTCGTCTTTTGTCTCGGTCTGTCGTGCCACGGATAAAGTCCTTTTGCTCTATGTACTCGCGTCTGTTCTCTGATTTGTGCTGGGGACGGACGTCAGCCCGTTCCCCATGTCGCTATCTGCGATTACTGTGGTCGATACGGGGACCAGTCAGACAGAAGCGAAGAATTTGTCCAATTCACGCTCCGCTTCCTCACGGGCTTTGCCGTATTTGGTTTGCAACAGGCCGACCAGCTGCTCGCGGTCACCCTTGGCCTGCTCCACTTCGTCATCCGTCAAATCGCCATAGGCTTCGCGGAATTTACCCTTCAGGGTCGCCCAATTACCTTTGATCTGGTCCTGGTTCATAGCGTGCTCCTATCGTTTAGTACCCTCGCAAAACCAACGTGCCGATATCGCCTTAGTTCCCAGAAGTTTTACCCTCGGTACCACCACCGGCCCCCTACGTCACATCTTCTGCCGATTGTACTGGCTGCGTCCGCCGATTGCGCAAAGGATCGGGAACCAACAGCCGTAGTCAGCGTTGAGAGCATGAGCCATCCAGACAGAACAGGAGAGGCAAATGACTGATCACAGCACGACCCCGCACCCTATTGAGCGGGCCAAGCAGCATGCAAGCGAACTGGCCGAACAGGCGCAGGACACGCTGCGAAGTGAGGCGCGCGCCCGAGCCGAAGAGGCACAGACGCAGGCAGCAGGTGAAGCGGCCGCCGTGGCCCGCGCGGCAGACGCTGCGGCGTCTGAACTTCCGCAGGGATCTTTTCAGGCTGAAGCTGCGCAGCAACTTGCACAGGGCCTGGAACAATTCGCAGATAAAGTCCGGACTGCCGATATCGACAAGGTGCTCCGCGATACCGGCGATTTTGCCCGCAAGAATCCGATGCTATTTCTTGGCGGGGCCGCCCTGCTTGGCTTTGCCGCAACACGGTTTCTGAAGTCCACGGCCCCGGACTCGGGCCACGCTACGACTGTCGCAGACGACACCGCCGATGACCCATGGGGTAGCTACGAGGCAAACCACGTCTATCCGACCAACGACACCAACTCTGACCACGGTGCGATGGCGCGCGAGACCGGTCACGGATCTGCCTCGGACGCCACGCGGAGGGTGTCCTAATGGAAGAGCAGAATACAGCAGCCAGCCCCTCCGAGGCGCCGGGCATTATGGTGACCGTGCTGAAGCAGATGTCACAGCTGATGCAGGATGAGGTGCGACTGATACGGGCAGAGATGTCCCGCAACCTCTCCCGCGCGGGCGTGGCGCTTGCGATGATCGCGGTCGGCGCCGTACTGGCCGTCGTGGGCCTGCATGTGCTGGCCGCTGCTCTGGTCGCGGCAATCTCTGCCCTGGGCCTGAGCGTCGGCACCGCCGCGCTGATTGTTGGTGGACCGCTAATCGCGCTGGCGGTTGGTCTGGTCATGCTGGGCGTCAACCGTCTGTCCCCGTCCGCCCTGATGCCCGATCGCAGCCTGCGCAACGTCCAGCGCGACCTGAAGACACTGAAGGAGACCACCCGCCATGCCTGAGACATCTGATCTGACCGATCTTGAGAGTGAAGTGGCCCGCGACCGCGTGGCCTTGTCCAAATCCCTTGATACACTGGCTGTTAGCCTCTCGCCTGATCGCATCGCAACGCAGGTCTCGGCCACCGCATCGCACTACGGCGGCGAAATCTCGCAACAACTGTGGTCAACCGCGCGGGCCAACCCGGCGGCACTGGCCTTGGTTGGCACCGGTATTGCGCTGCTGATGTCCGGCGCTGGCCAGCGCCGCGACGCTGCCGCGCGACCGCAATCCGATGCCCCTGCGGGGCCACCTGTGACACCAACAGCCCAGTCATTCGCGAGCAAAAGTCCAAGTGCCAAACGCTTGCGCGCTGCCTTGGATCACGGGTTGGACAAACTACCGCCCAAAGCCCGCAAACAAATCCGCAAGGCGAGGATGTCCGCGATCCAGATTCAGGAAGATTTGGAGCGCCGCGCCGCCAAGCTCAGCCGAGCGTCACAGGAGGGTATTGCAGCCCAGCCCTTGGTCGCTGGCGGGCTGGCCTTCGGCCTCGGTGCCGTCGCTGCGGCGTTGCTACCGCAAACCCGGCAGGAAGATGCGCTCCTAGGCGAAAAGCGCGATGCGTTGATGGCAGAAGCCCGCGACATTCTGCAACAGGAGATGCGCAGCCTTGCCGACAAGGGCGAAACAGCCCTACACGATCAGGTCAGCAAAGGGCGTGACGCCCTGCGTGCCTCACTCGACTGAGCTTACAACTCCCCTCCGCACTGACGATGCCGGAGGGGTTTTCTTTGAACAAGGCCTTTGCGATGTTGAATTCAATGCTCTCTGACCGGGCCGCACGTATCATGCTGCTCATCCTGACAGCCCTTGCCCTTGGCCTTGCACTTTTCTTTGCAAAACCCGTACTTGCGCCGGTTATCTTTGCCGTGGTTGTCGGCATTGTGGTTTCGCCTCTGGCGGATCGGCTGCAGGGCATCGGAGTCGCGCGCGTGATTGTCGCCGCCAGTTTATTGCTGTTTTCATGTGTCATCATTGTTCTGCTCTTCCTATCCCTTGAACCGCTGATTTCGGGCGTGGTCGAAGATCTGCCAAAGATCAAACAGGAGATAAGAAGCTGGGTTTACATGATGTCTGGCCTGCTGCGCGGAATTGAGGCGATCAGTCAAGAAATAGAACAAACAGTCGGTACAGGCGGCGCTGAAACAGATGTCACGAGCGGTTTTCCGACACTGATGGACGCACTGTGGGTGGCGCCGAACTTTGGCGCTCAGGTGTTCATCTTCATCGGAACGCTGTTCTTTTTCGTGCTCACGCGGACCGATATCTACGCGGCGGCCGGATCGTTGGGCAAACGGCTCTATCGTGCCGAACATGAGGTCGCGCGGTATTTTGCGGCTGTGACGCTGGTCAATGCAGGCCTGGGCGTAGCCACCGCGATTGGCCTTGCGACCCTTGGTATCAACAGCGCGTTAATCTGGGGGCTCGCGGCGATGCTGCTGAACTTCATTCTCTACCTCGGACCGCTGATGATGATCGCAGGGCTGACCTTTGTCGGGATGACGCAGTTGGGCGGCGCCGCAGCGCTAATGCCACCGGCGCTGTTTTTGGCGCTCAATCTAATTGAGGCACAATTTGTGACGCCCGCCTTTGTGGGTCATCAACTGCATCTCAGTCCCCTTGTGGTGTTCCTTGCCATTGTTTTCGGCTTGTGGATCTGGGGACCTGTCGGCGCTATTGTCGCCTTACCAGTGATGCTGTGGATTGGGCAGTTGCTGCGCTCCTCGGCAGAGGCGCGCAGACTACAGGGCGATGAAACCCAAACAAGTTGAGCCGCGTTGATCGGGCGGAGGCGCTTGGCAGCTTTTGCAATCACACCACATCTTCGGTCGCGCCCGGCAGCGCTTGCTGCAAATCCGCCATCTTCTGCGGATCATGCGGCACCAGAAATCCACTGCGGGTCTGTGGCAGGCGAACGCCGTTGCGCTGTATCTCACGCTGCCACCAGTCCGCCGCTGTCTCGACAGCGCGGGCCTCCGCAGGCATCTGATCTTGGTGCCACCAATGGGCACACATCGCCTGCCAGGTTTTCGCGACGCGCTGCTTATCGGTGATCCGAAGCGCGACCTCCGTGTCCCAGCGCATAGATCGCCCATTCATATTGGCGGACCCGATCATCGCAAAGTTGTCATCAGTAATCAGTACCTTACTATGCACATAAATCACAGGTGACCCCGCCAGAACCGATGGGGCTTCACGACTCGCCAGACTCGGCTGTACAGGACTTGCGATTGTGGCCCGCGTACCAAAGGCCGCCTGCACCGTCTCCAGAGCCTGCCCCTGCAACGCCATACCGTAGCGCGCATCCAGATCGCGATTTCCCTCAAACGCCACATCATCCGGCAGCGCTGGCAAGACCAATATCAGCGAGAGATCAGGGTTACGTTTGGCGGCGGCGGCCAGCCCATCAGCAAGCACGCTGGACCGCAGGAACTGGGTTTCCAGATAGATCAGATGTTCCGCCCGTTCGAAGGCAGCCAGATAATCCTCCTCGATCTCGCGCAGGACTGTACGGGGCGATACCGCCCAGAACCCAAAGCGACGCGGCGCAGAAATCGTGCGCCGAATGAGCTGTCCCTCAGGCGGTGTTTCTTTTCCGGCAACATAGCGCTGGAAATGGCGCAGGTAATGAGCCGCCTCCCGCGCCTCAGGCCCGCTGACCAAAAGTTGCACATCCGCCCAGGTCTCCTGCGATGGCAAATCGTGTTTTAGCGTGTCGCGGCGCCGGTCATTCAGATCCAACCCACCAACATACAGAAGGCGCTCATCAATCACCGCCAGTTTCTGATGATGGGTGACCGGGCGGACCTCTGGGAGGACCTCATCGCCTGGGGCACCCTCCGACGGGGAGGACTGTCCATGGCCGGGATTCTGCGTTTTCTTCATCTTGACGAAAGGGCCAAAGGCAAGTCGCGGCAGAAGGCCCGCGCGCGCCGGGTGCATCGCCCCCTCGACCTGAAGACGTCCCACCGCATCATTGGTGGCGCGACGGGCCAGCCGTACGGAAATAGCCTGCGCCTGTTCCACACTGCGCTTGGTCTTCTGATGAAGCTCCTGTCCCATGACCGGGTCAAAATCGCTGATCACCAGATGAAAATCGACACCGCGTGCAACTACGTGTTCAACCAGATCAGACCATGTTTCGCCGATGGCCCGAGCTTCGGGGCTGAGCAAGGCGGTCGAGAAATCGAAAATACGGAAACTGGCCCGCACTTCTTTTTTCGCGCCAAGCACTGCGCGTTCAAACGCAGGCCACGCCTGCGCCGCCGTTACCAGAACCTCAAAAACCTCAGGATCGGTCGCGTCACCCGGTATGTCGGAGGTCCGCATTGTCATTTGCACCCTTTTGTTCCGCGATCGCCGCTGCTGCGGTATCATTACTACGCGGGAAGACGACCTCGTAAGTAAACGCGGTCTCAGTTTCCGTAACCTTGGCGTCACCGTTCAACTGGGCGACAAAGGCCTTGATTAGCCGCGCGCCGAGCCCGGTCGTGAAATGGCGATCTTCATGTGCCACTCCAGATCGCGGATCCAACGCATTATGGATTGCAAGATGGCACATACCGTCTTTCTCTTCGGCGAAAAAGACCTGAACCACGCGTCGTCCATCCTCAGCCGCACCAGCATATCTAACCGCGTTGGTCAGCGCCTCAGCGACCAGCATGGATAGGTTTACTGCATCATCCTGGTTGAGCGGAACAGTCTCAAGCTTGGTTTCTATGGACACAGCGGCATCAGAGCCAAGCGACATGGCCGCGACCTCCTTCGCCAAGGCGGTGATCAGTTCAGCCGCATCGACGGTTGTGACGTCCGGGTTGGTATTCAAAGAGCGGTGGATCGCCGCCAACCCACGCACCCGACGCTGGAGCTGCGCCAACACCGTACGTGCCTCATCTGAACGCGCCGACCTGGCCTGCATGTTCATGATGGAGGCGATCAGCTGCAGATTGTTCTTCACTCTATGGTGGATTTCACGCAAGAGTATTGTTTTCTCGCGCAGATCGATTTCGCGGCGCTCCTCTGCCTTGCTGAGGATCAATACCATCCGGTTGAAGGATTGCTGTGCCTCGGCGAATTCACGTGGCGGGTTGATCAGCTCCAACTGCGCCTGTTCGCGCTCACCCAAAGCATAGCGCCGCATCGCCGCGCGCAGATCGCTGAGGTGACGGATCACCAATCGGTGCAGACCAAATACCCCAACAACCATACCCGCCAGCCACATCAACACTGGAAAGGCCAGTGTGAAGACCCAACCGCCCGCGCCGGTGGCCATCTTGGCCTTTGCTGCCGGCCAGCTGCCCACAACCGCAATCTCGCCCGGTATGATATCGCTCACTGCAAAGAACCGTTCTTCACCCGCGTTCGACTCTGCAAAAAATGTCTGGCCGGATCGCGCCATCAAATCCTTGCGCACTGATGTTTTTGGCAGGATCAACCCCGCCTCGGACCGAGGTTCGGATGCAGACAGGACGTCGCCCTCCTCATTGATCGTGGCGAAGCGGATCCCTTCCAGTTTCCAGTCATCGGTAAAGAAGCTGCTGGTCAGCCGGTTCGGGATCGCCAGAACCAGATAGCCAACTGTCCTGCCCGCCTCTTCGACGGGACGAGTGAGGGACAACTCAAAACCATCGCTGCCGTCAAGATTGCGCCCGACGCCATAAGACGACGCGCCGCGGGACAGTGCACGTTGGAAGATCGCTGTATTGGCGATACTGGCCTGCCCACCACCCGAGCTGCAGATCCGCTGCCCGTCCGGTCGGAACAAGCCCGCGAAGGAATAGGCCCCCTGCTCCGCCACAAACGATGTCATCATCGCATTGCATGCCTCGGGCTGATCGCTGAGTGGAAGCGCAACTGCGCTGAGCGCTTCAGCAGCGCCATTTGTGCGCTGCAGAAGCTCACGCTCAGCCAAGGCGGCGTTCTCCGCCCGCGCCAAAATGGCGACGCGCGACAGTCGGGCGGCCTCATCTATTACCGAATAGGTTTGATAGATGGCAATCATGCCCAGCGGCAACAGGGCCAAGGTCATGAGAGCGGCGAGCCTGAAAAACAAGCCGCCGGCCAGTGCCCGCCCCAACTTCATGTTATGCCACGCTTTGCTGCGACACGATGCCAGCAGTGACGGTATCCGTCAGCTCCATCGGCTCATCTTCGTCAAGGTTCATCAACTCCGCCAGCCGTGCACGTCCGCGATTGACGCGGCTCTTGATCGTACCGACTTTGACGCCGCAGGTTTCCGCTGCTTCCTCATAGGAGAAACCGCCGGCACCGACCAGCACCAGCGCTTCGCGCTGCTCATCGTTTAGCTGTTCGAAAGCCGCGTTGAAATCGCGCATGTTGAGGCGTCCGTCATGGTCCGGTTTTTGTGACAGCTGTTCGGAGAGAACCCCGTCAGCGTCCTCGACCTCGCGGCGGCGCTTACGGCGGAGAGAATAATAGGTGTTGCGTAGGATCGTGAAGAGCCAGGCACGCATATTGGAGCCTTCTTCGAATTTTTCGATATTGGTCCAAGCCTTAACCAACGTGTCTTGCACCAGATCATCGGCCATAGCTGTGTTACGGGTCAGGCTGATGGCAAAGGCGCGCATCGCACCCAGGTGATCAACCAGCTCGTCTCTAGGGTCACTCATTGGTGTCACCCGCGCTGCTGCCTGAGGATTTCGTGGGGTCTGCCCCTTTCGCCTTCAGCTGATCCAGCAGGTTAGCAAAACGATCCGGAATAGGCTCGGAGGCCAACGTATCGAAGGCCTTCTTGAGATTGCTATCGATCTCTCGCTCGACCGCATCGCTGCGTGTTTCAGTTGCCTTGTGCTTTTCCATACGATCCAACTATATTTTTTTTACGTAGGCTCTGGAACCAAACGCAGTTACCGAGAGTATGGTTCCATATGTAGTCAGAAAAAAAGGGACATATCAAATGACCGCCCCGACGGGAGAAGTTCTTGCCAATCAGATTGGGTCTAACCTGCCATTTCTGCGCCGTTACGCCCGTGCGCTAACAGGCAGCCAGACAAGCGGTGACACCTATGCCCTTGCTACACTGGAGGCGATCTTGGCCGAGCCTGATCGTTTCGAGCCTGAGCTTAAGGCCAAGGTGGCCCTTTTTCGCGCTTTCCACATCATCTGGAGCTCCAGCGGCGCGCCGCTGGAAGTAGATGAGCCCGACAGCGGGTTGGAGACACAGGCGCAGAAGCATTTGCGCAGGCTCACGCCCAACACCCGCGAGGCGCTGCTGCTGCACACCATTGAGGACTTTAGCACCGCAGAAGTGGGCCAGGTCATGGATGTCAGCGCCACAGAAGCGGGAGAGCTGGTCAAGATCGCCTATCAGGAAATGTCAAAATCCACCTCCGGCCGCATTATGATCATTGAGGATGAAGCAATCATCTCCATGGATCTTGAAGGGATTGTGTCGGATATGGGCCATCGCGTTACAGGTATTGCCCGCACAGAAGATGCCGCGCTGAAACTCGCGCAGCAGGAGACCCCCGACCTTATCCTGTCGGATATCCAATTGGCAGACAATTCCAGCGGCATCGACGCGGTGAACAAGATATTGGCAGCGCATGATGACTGCCCGGTCATTTTCATCACCGCCTTCCCCGAACGGCTGCTGACCGGTGAGGGGCCGGAGCCTGCGTTCCTGATCTCGAAGCCCTATACTGAGGATCAGGTCCGTTCAGCTGTCAGCCAGGCGATGTTCTTCTCTTCGACCGAGACGCTCAAAGCCTGATCAACGACCAACGCTTTATTTGTGATAGCCGCCTGAAATCAGGCGGCTATTTTTGAGTGTTTATGGAAAGGTGACAGGCTGTCAGCGGCCAGTCTGGGCGGTGTTACCCTTTTGAAATGGCACGCAGCATCCAAGCCGCCTGTTCATGAAATGCTGAACGCGCGGTGGCCAGATCTTCGGTCACGATGTCTTTGCGATCGCCAGCCAGCTCAGCCAGAGCGTGCAGCCGGTGCGCCACGCGCTCATGACTATGGGCAAGATCTTCGACCATTTCCGCTGCCGTCAGCCCACCAGGTTTGTCCTCCAGCTTCGACCGGCCCACGATATCGGCAAGGCTGGACGGCGCCAGATGTCCCAGAGCTCGGATTCTTTCGGCCAGATCGTCGGCAGCAGCAAACATATTTTCATATTGTTCTTCGGTCAGCTTATGAACCGAATAGAACGCCGGACCTTCGACATTCCAGTGATAGGCGTGAGTTTTGAATACAAGGCGGTAGGTGTCAGCCAGCACGTCGGCAATGCCACTGGCAATTACAGATGTGTCGCGGACGCCGGTGGCAACATCGTCGCGGCTGGGCACAACTGAAAGCGCTTCGCTCATTTCATCGTCTCCTTTAACTATGTCGTTATCGTTGACCCAACGTATGTCGGTAGCTGAGGTTCCATATTTTCTAGACCCTGTTTTGATCCGCCCGGCGACCGCCGCGAAACATTGAACTGATACGAAAAACGGGCGGAAGTCAGCACCTCCGCCCGTCTGTGTCAGGTCCGGATCCAAGATCTGCATATTACCTGCCCCTGATCACCCGAACGACCATCGCGATGGCGAACAAAATGAGAAATACAAAGAACAGGATCTGAGCAATCCCCGCAGAAGCAGACGCAACCCCGCCAAAGCCAAACAGGCCAGCGATGACTGCGACTACAAAGAATAAGAGTGCCCAATAGAGCATGGCAGCCTCCTTCATATCGTGTTGCGCTGTGATACCTGCCCAACTCAAGCCGCACGGCGATAGTTCCATGGAACCTTCGGCACATTTTACACGTTGAGTGGGGGAAAGGAGATTTCATCATGGCCGCGACCCAAACACAGAACGAGACCAAGAAATCGCCCGCAGCGCGCCGCGCCGAGGGTAACAAAACCGAGGAGACTCAACCGATCGCCGAAAAGGTGAAGGACGTTGGAGAGCAGCTTGAGGATATGGCTGTTCGCAACGCACAAGCCGTCCGCGAGATTGCCAGCGACGGCGTCAAAACCACATCGCAGGCCGTCAGTGATCTGGCGAGCCAAAGCGAAGATTTCGTTAAAAAGAACCCTGCACTCGCTGTGGCAGGGGCATTGGGCGTCGGCGTACTGATTGGTATGGCGGTGCGCAACCGCTACTGATCCAGTTCGCGACGAACAGATAGAAGGGGGGCCGTGGGCCTCCCTTTTTGTATTTCAGGAGACCTTAGGGCATGATGAACCGCCCAGCGGCAGCCGTCAGGTGAATTTACGGAACAGCCGGGTGGTGTCAAAAATTGTGTCCAGCTTCTCATAGCGGGCACGGGTTTCATCCCAGCGCTCTTCCTGTGCGGCAGAGATCATCGCCTCCAGCAGCATCATCGTCGAGATATTGGAATCCCAAGCTGACGGGATCTCCACCCAGCAATTGAACGTCTGGGCCGCCACTGAACCAATGGGGCTCGACCATTGGTCGGTGATCAGGATCACCTGCACACCACGTTCCGAGGCCAGTTCAGCCAACCGTTGCAGATTGGTTTCATAGCGCCGCACATCGAACATCAGCAGGGTGTCGCCTTCGACCATATCCAACACGTAGTGCGGCCAGGTAGCGGAAGAGGACGTCATATGCGTAACGCGCTGTCGGATCGCCTGAAAATGGGTGAACGCATAGTCCGCCAGCGCACGGGTAATGCGCCCACCAACGACATACAGTCGGCCTTCGGTGTTGGCCAACTGACGAACGGCGGCGTCAAACTGCTCTGAGTCGACATTAGAAAACGTCTGACTGAGGTTGTCTGTCACCGCCTGTGCAAATCTGTTCAGCAGATGCCCGTCCGGCGCCTCCGACGCCCAGTTCGCCCGCCGTTGGGTTGGTCCGGAGCCTTTGGCCTCCAACTCCTTCAGCAAGGCCTGGTGAAACTGAGGATACCCTTTGAAACCAAGCTTTTGCACCATACGGGCCACGGTCGGCGTCGACACCTCGGCATTGGAAGCAACGATGGTGATGGAGGCCAGACCAGCGGCTGGGTAATTCGCCAGCAAGGCGTTGGCAAATTTGCGTTCCGCCTGCGTCAGACTCGCATATTGCTCCCGGATGAGTTCGCGCACGGTGGCGGGCGGTTTTGTCACAGTCCGGCTATCCCTCTGTTTTGCCTGCAATCTAAGCACAGCTCGGAAACAAGAGCCATTCAAATCGCAGGTCATCAAACTGACGCTGAAAAGATATTGACACAAAAAGTCGTACGTGAAAACATTTTTCCAAAATCAGGGAGTACCCAATGTCACTGAGCGATTCCAACGCTCCATCTGCCGCCTCGCCAGATCTGCCCAACCGGGCGGTAGAGGTCTGGAATGCGACTGGAACCGGCGCGGTGCTGGTGCTGTGCGAACATGCCAGCAACCACATCCCGGCCCGGTACGAGGGGCTTGGCCTGTCAGAGGAAGATCGCAGCAGTCACGCAGCCTGGGATCCCGGTGCATTGGCGGTTGCCAAGGGCCTATCGGATGCGCTGGACGCGCCATTGGTTGCAAGCTGCGTGTCGCGACTGGTCTATGACTGCAACCGCCCTCCCGAAGCCCCGAGCGCCATGCCTGCCAAATCGGAACTGATCGAGGTGCCGGGCAACCGCGATCTGGACGCAGCAGCGCGGGCAGAACGGGTGGCAACCGTCTACGACCCTTTCTGTGCGGCTGTGGCCAAGGTAATTGCAGATCGCAAGGCTGCAGGTCGTGAGACGATGCTGGTCACCATTCACAGCTTCACACCGGTCTACTACGGCAGCCCACGCAGTGTCGAAATCGGCATTCTGCATGATGATGATACGCTGCTGGCCGACGCGATGCTGGACGCGGCACCTGCGCTGTCCCATCGCCAGGTTGAGCGCAATGCGCCTTATGGTCCGCAGGACGGCGTCACCCATTCCCTGGTGCTGCATGGACAGGATAACGGTCTGGCCAATGTGATGATTGAGATCCGCAATGATCTGCTGCGCACCCCAGAACAGGAAACCACCATGACCGAAGAGTTGCTGTGCCTGTTGCGCCCGGCTCTCGCGACCCTCGTTACAAAGGGGGCCGCCGATGCCTAGAGCCATCAAAAGCTACGTGCGCGCCATTGATGCGATGAACCGGCTGATTGGTCGTTTTGCCATGTATCTGATCTTTGTGCTGGTCGGCGTGTTGCTGTGGTCGTCGATCTCCAAGACATTCTTCAACCCGTCACTCTGGACGTTGGAGACCGCACAGTTTGTCATGGTTGCCTACTACATCCTGGGCGGGCCTTACTCGATCCAGATGGGCAGCAACGTCCGCATGGATCTATTCTACGGGTCCTGGTCGCTGAAGACCAAAGCATGGGTGGACGCCTTCACCGTGCTGTTCCTGATGGTCTATCTGAGCGTGCTCTTTTACGGGGCCATCAGTTCCACAGCCTATTCGCTGGGCTATTTCGGACTCGAACCCTTTCAGTTCTTTGGCGACCTTCTGATGACCCTTGTGACCGAAGGTCTTGACGCTGCCAGCGCCAAACTTGGCTATCTGGAGCGCAGCTCCACCGCCTGGCGCCCCTTCATGTGGCCCATCAAAACCCTCCTCTGTTTCGGCGTCTTTCTGATGCTGCTGCAATGCCTTGCTGAATTGTTCCGTGATCTCGGACGCCTTCGCGGAGACGACTTCTAATGTCCTATGAACTCATCGCCATTATGATGTTTGCCGGCATGATGCTGATGCTGATGACCGGTCAGCGCGTGTTTGGTGCCATCGGATTTGTCGGCGCTGTTGCGGGTCTCCTGCTCTGGGGCACCGGCGGCAGCGAAATCCCCTTCTCCGCAGCCATGAAACTGATGAAATGGTATCCGCTGCTGACGCTGCCGATGTTCATCTTCATGGGGTACGTGCTGTCGGAATCCAAGATTGCCGATGATCTTTACCGCATGTTCCACGTGTGGATGGGCCCGGTCAAAGGTGGGCTTGCCATTGGCACCATCGGCCTGATGGTCCTGATTTCCGCGATGAACGGCCTGTCCGTGGCAGGTATGGCAATCGGTGCCACCATCGCGCTGCCGGAACTCTTGCGCCGGGGGTATGACAAAACCCTTGTGACCGGCACCATTCAGGCCGGATCCTCCCTAGGCATTCTGGTGCCTCCTTCGGTGGTGCTGGTTCTCTATGCGATGATTGCGCGCCAGCCTGTCGGGCAGCTGTGGCTTGCCGGCGTCGTGCCGGGGCTTTTGATGGCGACGATGTTCATCATCTACATCTATCTGCGCGCCCGTATGCAGCCCGAGCTTGGCCCGGCGATGAGCCCGGAAGATCTGGCCGAATATGAACGCATCAGCGATCATCCGCTGCGGCTGAACTATGTCGTGCTGGCACTGCTTGTATTGGTGCCGCTGGTGGTCAAACTCGGCATCATTGAGGCAAAGCCCACAATCGGCGTGGCGCTGGTCGGGTCTGTTCTGGCCTTTGTGACCCGCAGCATTCCTGCCTTCTATCACGATGTCTTCATGCGTGAAAAATATCGCCTGCTGTTTTCCGGCGTCCTGCCGCTGGCGATTTTTGCCGCGATGATGGTGCCCTTTGTCAACGGCTGGACCTCGCTGGTCGAAAGCTCCGCCATCGGCGCGATGACCGCCTTTATCGCCGCCATCCTCAAAGGCCGCATGAACAAGGAGGTGTTTGAAACCTCTGTGCGCTCCACACTCGGCATCTCCTGCATGTTCATGTGGATCATTCTGGCCGCCCTTGGCTTTGGTGCGATCTTTGATGGTCTGGGCGCGGTGAAGGCGATCGAGGATCTGTTCACCACGCAGCTGGGGCTATCGCCTTGGATGATCCTGATCCTGATGCAGCTGAGCTTCATCGTGATGGGCACATTCCTGGATGACACCGCGATGCTGGTCATTGTGGCACCGCTTTATGTGCCGCTGGTGGGCGCGCTGGGGTTCGATCTGATCTGGTACGGTGTGCTCTATACCATCACCACCCAGATCGCCTATATGACGCCGCCCTTCGGCTATAACCTGTTCCTGATGCGGGCAATGGCGCCACCGGAAATCGGGCTGAAAGATATCTATGTCTCAATCATCCCCTTCGCCGCGGTGATGGTTGTGGCCCTCGCTCTGGTGATGATCTTCCCTCAGATCGCCCTATGGCTGCCCGAATATGTTTACGGAAAATAACCCTCAGAAGAGCCCTGCAAGGGGGCCGGACATTCAACATGGAGAAGAGATATGACGACAAGACGTAAGTTTATTCAGACTGCCGGTGTCGGTGCCCTCGCAGCCCCGCTGGCCACCCCTGCACTGGCCCAGTCCAAGATCACATGGCGTATGCAGACCTATGCCGGTGCGGCGCTGGCCGAACATGTGGTGAAACCCGCCATCGACATGTTCAACAAGATCGCAGGCGACCGTATGCAGATCGAGCTTTATTATGCCGATCAGTTGGTCCCCACCGGCGAATTGTTCCGCGCCATGCAGCGTGGCACCATCGATGCAGTGCAGTCCGATGATGACTCGATGGCCTCCCCGACCGATGTGACGGTCTTTGGCGGTTACTTCCCCTTTGCCTCGCGCTATTCGCTCGACGTGCCGGTCCTGTTCAACAAATATGGCCTGAATGAGATCTGGGACGAAGAATACTCCAAGGTCGGCGTGAAGCACATCTCGGCCGGCGCCTGGGATCCCTGCCACTTTGCCACCAAGGATCCGATCCGCAGCCTGGCAGATCTGAAAGGCAAACGCGTTTTCACCTTCCCGACCGCTGGCCGCTTCCTCAGCCAGTTCGGCGTGGTGCCTGTCACCCTGCCCTGGGAAGATATCGAAGTCGCCATGCAGACTGGCGAACTCGACGGGATCGCATGGTCCGGCATCACCGAGGATTACACCGTCGGTTGGGCAGATGTGACCAACTACTTCCTGACCAACAACATCTCCGGTGCCTGGGCTGGGTCTTTCTTTGCCAACCAAGGTCGCTGGAACGAGCTGCCGGAAGATCTGCAGACTTTGTTCCGCGTCTGCTGTGACCAGTCGCATTATTACCGCCAGTGGTGGTACTGGGGCGGCGAAGCAGACCTGCGCGTCAACGGCCCGAAAATGGAGCTGACTTCCATCCCCGACGAAGAATGGGCCACCGTTGAAGAGGCTGCCTATAAGTTCTGGGATGAGATCGCAGCCGAAAGCCCGACCAAGGCGCGTGTTGTGGAGATCATCAAGAAGTACAACGCCGACATGCAGAAAGCCGGACGCCCCTACCGCTACGGCTAAACGTCGGTTCACAAATCGGGATTTGGCCTGCGTGGGGTGGGCCAAATCCCTTACTCAAGGAATTTGCCAAACTTTTTTGTCAAAAAGTTCTGGCCTCAAAATGCAAAGGGCTGCTCATGCTCTCCTTCGACACTCTTAAGGACCAGGTTGCCGACGGCACGGTTGATACAGTTCTCGTGTGCCTTGTGGACATGCAAGGGCGCCTGATGGGCAAGCGCTTCCACGCCAAACATTTCGTGAATGGCGCCTGGGAGGAAACCCACTGCTGCAACTATCTTCTGGCCACCGATCTGGCGATGGCGACACCGGATGGCTATGCTTCGACCAGCTGGGAAAACGGCTATGGCGACTACGTCATGAAGCCCGACCTCGCCACCTTGCGCCCGGTGCCTTGGCTTGAAGGCACGGTGATGGTGCTTTGCGATGTGCTGGATCACCACACCCATAAAGAGGTTCCCCATTCCCCCCGCTCCATCCTGAAGCGTCAGGTGACCCGTCTCAAGGAGATGGGGTTTGATGCGATGTGCGCCACCGAGCTGGAGTTTTTTCTCTTCGAGAAGAGCTTTGATGCGATCCGCAAATCAGGATTCCGCGATCTGGAGCCGATCTCGGGCTATAATGAAGACTATAGCATCCTGCAGACCTCTCGCGAAGAGCATGTGTTGCGCCCGATCCGCAATCACCTGTGGGACGCGGGCCTGCCAATCGAGAACTCCAAAGGCGAAGCAGAGACCGGTCAGGAAGAGCTGAACATCAAATACGCCGCGGCGATGGACACAGCAGAATATCACACCATCGCCAAGCACGCTGTGAAGGAAATCGCCCAGCAACAGGGCCATGCGGTGACGTTCCTGCCGAAATGGAGCCACGACAAGGTCGGCTCCTCCTCCCATGTGCATCAGTCGCTGTGGCAGGACGGCAAGCCTGCGTTCTTTGACGAGAGCGATGAGCTGGGCATGTCACCCCTGATGAAGAATTACATGGCGGGATTGCTGAAATACGCGCCGGATTACACCGCCTTCATGGCGCCCTATATCAACAGCTACAAACGCTTCATGAAGGGCACCTTTGCCCCGACCCGGATCATCTGGTCGGTGGACAACCGCACGGCGGGCTATCGTCTCTGTGGCGTCGGCAGCAAAGCCATCCGCGTCGAATGCCGCATTCCGGGCTCGGACATGAACCCTTATCTGGCCATTGCCGGCATGCTAGCCGCAGGTATAGCGGGCATCGAGGAAGGTCTGGAGCTGCAAGCCCCTACCAAGGGCGATGTCTATCAGGGCGACACCGGCATGATCCCAGGCACGCTGCGGGATGCGGCTGTGGCACTCAAAGGCTCGGCCATGTTGCGGACTGCGATGGGCGATGACGTGGTGGACCACTACGTGCGCGCTGCCGAGGTCGAGATCGAAGATTTCGAGCGGATCGTGACCGATTACGAGATTGCCCGCGGGTTCGAGCGCGCCTGAGGCGCGCAGAGCCTTCGGCGAGAGTATCTTTGGAAAGATGACAATGGGGGCGTGGCCTCCGTCAAACCACATGAGGAAGACCATGGGCCAGACCCTGAAATGTATCTCACCGATCGACGGATCGGTCTATGCCGAGCGTGAGACGCTGTCACCGGAGGCCGCAGCGGAGTGCGTGACCGCAGCCCGCACGGCCCAGACAGCCTGGGCTGCCCGGCCCCTGCAGGAACGCATCGACCTGGTGATGGCCGGTGTGGCGGCTGTAGGCGCAATGAACGATGAAATCGTGCCCGAGCTTGCCCATATGATGGGTCGGCCGGTGCGCTATGGCGGCGAGTTCGGCGGCTTCAACGAACGGGCCAGCCATATGGCGCAGATCGCCGAAGAGGCGCTGGCCGATATCGAGGTCGGCGAAGACGCGACCTTCAAGCGCTACATCAAACATGTTCCCCACGGCGTGGTGCTGGTAGTGGCGCCTTGGAACTACCCCTATATGACCGCCATCAACACCGTCGCGCCTGCCCTGATTGCGGGCAATACCGTGGTGCTGAAACACGCCACCCAGACGCTCTTGGTGGGCGAGCGCATGGCGCAGGCCTTCCAGTCGGCGGGCGTTCCGGCGGATGTGTTCCAGAATATCTTCCTCGACCATGACACCACATCAACGCTGATTGCAGATAAGGCCTTCGACTTCGTCAACTTCACCGGCTCTGTTGGTGGCGGTCAGGCGATGGAGCGCGCGGCAGCGGGCACCTTTACCGGTGTCGGGACCGAGCTGGGCGGCAAGGATCCGGGCTATGTGATGGAAGACGCCGATCTCGATGCAGCGGTGGATACGTTGATTGATGGCGCCATGTTCAATTCCGGACAGTGTTGCTGCGGGATCGAGCGGATCTATGTACATGAGAGCCTTTATGACGCCTTCGTCGAAAAGGCCGTGGCGATCGTCAAAGGCTACAAACTGGGCAATCCCCTCGCGCAGGAGACCACCATCGGCCCGATGGCCAATGTGCGCTTTGCAAACGAAGTGCGTAGCCAGATTGCCGAGGCCGTTGAGGCAGGCGCCGTGGCTCATATCGAAACATTTGCAGAGGATGACGGCGGCGCCTATCTGACCCCGCAGATCCTGACCAATGTGACCCATGACATGCGGGTGATGCGCGACGAGAGCTTTGGCCCCGTGGTGGGCATCATGAAAGTCACCTCCGACGCGGAGGCCATCCAGCTGATGAATGACAGCGAATTTGGCCTCACGGCCTCGCTGTGGACGCGCGATGTCGAGCGCGCGACCCGTGTTGGTGATCAGATCGAAACCGGCACCGTCTTCATGAACCGCGCCGATTACCTGGACCCCGGCCTGTGCTGGACCGGCTGCAAGAACACCGGGCGCGGGGGCGGCCTCTCTGTCATCGGCTATCATAACCTCACCCGTCCAAAATCCTATCATCTGAAAAAGGTCACGGGCTGAACCCCGTCATCTTTCCGAAAAATACTCCGGGGGGCTTGCCGCAGGGCAAGCGGGGGCAGCGCCCCCTCCCCGGCTTCATCACAGGAACACACCTATGACTCTTGTTGGAAACTGGTCCTACCCGACCGCAATCAAGTTTGGCGCTGGCCGGATCAAGGAACTGGCCGAGGCCTGCACGGCAGCGGGCATGAAAAAGCCGCTGCTGGTCACCGACAAAGGCCTGGCCGATCTGCCGGTCACCCAATCCACGCTCGATATCCTGGAGGCTGCGGGCCTCGGCCGGGCGATGTTCTCAGAGGTTGATCCCAACCCGAATGAGAAGAACCTGGAGGCCGGTGTTGCCGCCTATAAGGCAGGTGACCATGACGGGGTGATCGCTTTTGGCGGCGGCTCGGGTCTCGATCTGGGCAAGATGGTCGCTTTCATGTGCGGTCAGAGCCGTCCGGTGTGGGATTTTGAAGATATCGGCGACTGGTGGACCCGTGCCGACGCTGATGCCATCGCCCCGATCATCGCGGTGCCGACCACAGCGGGCACCGGTTCCGAAGTGGGTCGCGCCTCCGTGATCACCGACAGTGTGACCCATCAGAAAAAGATCATCTTCCACCCCAAGGTGCTGCCCACCGTGGTGATCTGCGATCCCGAACTGACCGTCGGCATGCCGAAGTTCATCACCGCAGGCACCGGTCTGGATGCCTTCGCGCATTGTGTCGAGGCGTTCTCCTCACCCCATTACCACCCGATGTCCCAGGGCATCGCGCTGGAAGGCATGCGCCTGGTCAAGGAGTATCTGCCACGCGCCTATGCCGACGGCACCGACATTGAAGCCCGTGCGCAGATGATGTCCGCCGCCGCCATGGGCGCCACCGCCTTCCAGAAAGGTCTGGGCGCAATCCACGCCATGAGCCACCCGATCGGCGCTGTCTTCAACACCCACCACGGCACCACCAATGCGGTCTGCATGCCTGCGGTGCTGGCCTTCAACGCGCCGGAAATCCGGGAGCGGTTCAATATGGCGGCGGCCTATCTGGGCATCGAAGGCGGCTTTGAAGGCTTCTGCACCTATGTGCAGGACCTGAACGACAGTCTCGGCATCCCGCGCGGATTGTCCGAACTGGGCGTCACGGAGGCGGCCATCCCCGACCTGGTAAAGGGCGCGCTGATTGATCCCTCCTGCGGCGGCAACCCTGTCGTTCTTGACGAGGCCAATCTCACCCAGCTGTTCAAGGATGCCATGTGATCTAAGCAGAGCATATCTGCAATGATCCTGCGGCTGCGCTTGTTCCGTCCCCCGGCTAAGCGCAGCACATAGATGACCCGGCGCGTCTTTGACGCAGCATAGGGCACCTTAAGACTGCGGCCCCTCTCCAAGCTGAGAGAGGCCGCATTTTTCGTCTAATTCTATCGTCGGCTCAAAACTTAGCCGGGCACACCGCAGTGACGGTCCACCATGCGCTGCACCATTGGCGCGAAATGCCAGAAATCAGGGGTTTCCATGCCCGCCCGTTTGCCTGCCTCATCAAGATAGCGCACCGCGATAATCTCTTTCAGGTTTGGATTGGCCTCAAACTCCGCAACCTCCCCAGCGTTCATCGGCCCGCCCTGAAGCTCCAGCGTATGGACGGACGCAGGGGACAGCCGTTTGAAATACTCAGGCTTCGTCGCGCAGAGATACCGTTTGGCCGCAACGTGGTAGCGGCAGCAATCCGTGATCACACTGGGAAAGAACCGCTCCAACACCTCTGCGCCCGCGTCCTCATGATGGCGATCCTCTGTATCATCGGGATGATAGGTGCCAAACTCCGAGGTGAAATGGCCGATGTCATGCAACAGCGCGCCGACGATGATCTCCTCAGGCTGACCATTCTGCTCGGCGATGGTGGCGCCCTGCAGCATATGTTCGCCCATGGTCACCGGCTCGCCCAGATATTCCTCCCCGCCGCGCCGGTCGAAGATGGAGCCGAGGAAGGCGACGATTGTGTCCCGATCCAACGTCGCTGGTGGGACATGCGTGGTTGCTGGCTGTGGCTGGCTGCTGGTCATTCGGCCGCCTCCGCCAACGCCTGACGTCGCCGCGCCTCATGAGCCGACCGCAACCCGTCTTTGTCAGCATAACACCCCTGCAGCCACCGTGTCCCCTCGCCCGAGTAGCCCTTGCGCGCGTGCAAGACGCGGGTGTTGTCGACCACAAAGGCCTCGCCGGGATTGAGACGGAACGTGACCTCCATCGCCGTATCGTCGATGATCTCGCCCAACCGGCGATAGGCCGCATAATAAAGCGCCATCTTCTCGAACGGGACATCCTGCACCGCCGCCAGTGACCGGTTGTTAAAACGCACCCCGATCAGCTCCCCATCGGGGGCCAGCTCGATCATCGGGCGACGAGAGGTCAGGCAGACCCCGGCCTCGCCTGCGTATTCAAATCGCGCACAATGCTCCGCCAGCACATTGAAATAGGCTTCATTCTCGGCCTTGAGACGCAGCGCGGCGGCAAAGCCGTCCACGACCATATTTTCGCCCCCGGCAGCTGAGCTTTCGAGGCAGTAGAGCACCTGAATGGTCGGCACCGGATCGCGATAGGGATTGTCAGTATGCGCTTGCAAGCCCAGACCCGTGAAGGCGAGGTTGGTCGGGTTTACTTCGGTGCGCACCTCAAAATGGCGCCCGTAGTTGGTCTCACGCACGTGTCCGAAGAGATCGACCACGCGGAACAATGCGCCGTCTTCGATCGGCCCATTGACGACCTTACCAAAGCCATAGCGCGTCACAGCGCCCAGCCAGTCGCCCAGCGCCGCACCGCCAGCTTCCAGCGCTGCAAAATCGCCGGTGGGCACGCCGTCCATCAGCCCCGCGTCCCAGGTCTCGACCCCGTCTGCAAGCCAGCCCGCATCCTCGGGTTGGGTCTTGTCGTAGGCATGAGCCTCCAGCCACGAGATATCATAGGCCACGTTCTTGTTTTCGGGTGTAAACTGTACCTTGAGACTGCCGCCCTGCAGCGTGGCCTCCGCAATCATGGTGTCTGCCGGGATGTCCCGCAATGCGATCAGGCGCTGACCGTTGGCTTCGGCGCGGGTTTCCGGATCGCTGGCATTGTCGCGCAACCAGATCGCATGAAAGCGCAGCTCAGACGTTCCAAGAGATAGGGTAAGATAGTCGCCCGCCGGGGCAATCGTGACTGTCGGCATGATATCCTCATTGATGGTCCGCAACGCGGAAGATGACTCTTGCGCGCATGTTGCCATTGCCCCTACATAATCTCAAATTAGGAATATCCGCACTAAGGCCAAGGTCAGCTAATGCAACAGCAGCGCCCCACCCTGCCGCCCCTGGAATGGATCCGCGCCTTTGAGGCGGCGGCACGCTGCGGCAGCTTTACCGCGGCGGCTGCGGAAACCGGGATCACTCAATCCGCCATTTCACAGCGTATCGCCCAGCTGGAGAAACGGCTGGGCACAGCGCTGTTTCACCGCCACCCCCGCGCCGTGACCCTGACCGTGGAGGGCGAAGCCTGGTTGCCACACATCCAGTCGGCTCTGGATACAATGCGCGACAGCTCCGAAGCGCTGTTTGGCACCGGACGACGACAGCTGACGATTTCCGCAAGCCAATCGGTCATTGATTTGTGGCTCACCCCGCGGCTTGCCGCCCTGAGCGACGTCGCAGGCGGCCAGTTGGCGATACGGACCATGGTTCTGGGCGCCCATGATGCGGTAGAGGACGAGGTGGTCCGCATCCGCTACGGTGTTGGCGACTGGCCGCATCCCTACAAGCTTCCGCTCTATTCCGAAGGGATCGCCCCCATGGCCTCCCCGGAGTTGATTGGCCGCAGAGGCGGGCACTGGAGCGAGTGGCCCCGGATTGCCTGCTCTGGACCTCGGCCGGGATGGCCGGATTGGGTTGCCTGTCACGGCGGTGGATCAACGCCGGTGCCGCATCTGCGATTTGATACGTTTCTGTCCGCTCTGGGGGCGGCCCGTGCCAGCACTGGCGTGCTACTGGGTTCCCTGCCGCTCTGCCATCAGGATCTGGCAGCCGGGCGGCTGGTGCGGATGGGTCAGGACCGCCTTGACCATCACGCCACCTATTGGATGATCGCTGGGCAGGATGCGGTCAGCCGTGCCCAATGGGCCGAGCTAACCCAAATCATGACCTGAAGACCTGACGGTATACTTGTGGGCTCAGGCGCGTATTGTCGCGCTGGCAGTCTGCCACATTGCCCTGCTGCGGTAGACCCGACATCTTCTGCGCTCAATAGGTTCTCAAACCGTTTGGAGCATGAACGCGCATGAATATCTGGCTCTTGGCCGCTGGTGGTCTGTCTGTCATCAACACCCTATTGCATATTTTTGCCGGCGGTCCCAGCGTCGCACGCCCACTGCTGGAGGCACGCGACCTGTCGGCAGAAGTGCGTTACGTAAATTATTACTGCTGGCATCTCGTAAGCATAAACTTGGCGGCTGTGGCGGCGCTCTTCCTCTGGGCCGCCTGGTCGGGCGAGGCCGAAATCGCTACAATCATCGCCACTGGCCTGGCCACTGCCTACGCCACCTGGGGGCTCTCATTGCCGATTCTAAATGGTCAGAGGTACAAGGACATTCCTCAGGGTTTTTTGTTCGTCCCGGTGGCACTTTTAGGACTCGCCGGCCTGATGCTCTAGCGGGACACCAACCTCCGCAACGCTGATACAAACGATTTTACGAGGGCATTGCGGCAGGGTAACTCTAGGAAAACAGCATCGCCTCAAACAATTTCATAGATAAAGTAAAATCGAAGAAATCTCAAAAATACTGAGACCTATTATGCGATCACCCCATGAAAACAGGAGAAAAACAGCCTTAACAGCATATGAACATGGGGAGCCAGCCACTTGAAGAAACACAACTCCCGGCTGTCTGGTTAAAGTCTTAACGACAGGAGGCAGGCATATTAATCTTTCATTAAGGCTGAAATGTCAGTTTCTGGCCACAGTCTTTGGAAAGGGCGTCATCATGAATGGTACTGAGGTTACAATAGAGACCAGCCACCCGACACTGCCCTCCAGCAACCTCTGCGTCTTGGTGCTGGACGACAGTGAATTTGACCGGACGCGAATGCGTCGGCTCATTGCGCAGGCTGATCGGACGGTCGAGGTGATTACATGTTCGGACATTCAAGACCTCGAAAAAGCACTGGAAGAGAACATTGTTGATCTCTGCCTGATTGATCACCAGTTGCGCGACGCCTCTGGCCTTGAAGCGGTCGCCGTGGTCAAAAAACGGCTGGAGACCGAAGAGGTGCCAGTGGTAATGATCTCTGGCCGCGAAGATACCGAGGCGGTGGTCAGTTCCATTCGCGCCGGTTGTGTGGACTATGTCGGCAAGGGCAATCTGACCGCGGAAAAACTGCATGGTGTGATCTACAATTCCATTGCGGAGACATTCTCAAACCCGGCGATGAAATCTGAAGTCCAAGACGCCACACGCAACGTGATCCGGGGCATGGCGGAGGGTTGCATCAGTGAATTACAGCCCAAACTGCGACGCATGTATCGTCAGATCTCGTTCATTCGCGGCTGCCATAATCAGGGGCTGACCCCCTCCCCCGAAGCCCTTGATGAGATTGAAACACACTGTCTAAACATCTGGCGTTTCTTCGACGAAATCGAAAATTACAGCAACAGTTTCAATGCGGTCCGCCATTAAGGTGGACCATATCGCCACCCTTCAATCGCGGTGAAGCTGTTTAAGGCGTAATCGAATGGTCGCTCCGTCCCGCTTGGTTCGGGGCGGTAGAGCTTCCACAACACCGCCATAGCTGTCGGCAAGACGCCGTAAAATCGCGAGGCCCATCCCTGCTCCCCCGGTCTCCGCGACAGAAAACTTGCTCATTGGATCAAAGACCTGTTCCAATTTTCCATCCGGAAACCCAGCCCCGTTGTCACGTAGCATCATGTCCCAGTACCCGTCGCGCAAGCGCCTGGTCACGGCAATGCGCACCGGTCCCTCGTTGTGCTCGGCAGCATTTCCCAACAGGATCAGAAATATCGACGTCAACGCATCGGGATTCATCTCGATTTCCGCCGGATCAAATCGGGCCCGCACCTGCATGTCACTCGGCAGGTTCAGCGCCGCAATCGCCCGTTCCAGACAGGTTCTGACTGAAACCCGCTCTGTCTCGCGATATCCGGTCTTGGAGTACCGCGACAGCTGATCAAGCATCATGTTCAGCTTTTCCGCATGGCGCCGCATCAGGTCAAACGACTGCGCAGGCCCCTCGGGCAGCACAACGCCGACATCCTGCAGGTCCTCCTCAATCCAATTCGGCAATTCAGCGATGGCCCGCACCGAACCACGCAGGTCGTGAACGATTTTATAGACCACTTCCATCATGGCCTGATCGCGCATGGTCTGGCTCAGAGCCGGATCGGGTGTGTCATGTTTCATCGGTAAGAGCCTTTCGCAGGTCTGCAGGATAGGTATTGCGCAGCGCCATCCAGCGGCGCGATTGCACCTCCTGGCCCACACGATCTGTTGTCGCCCGCCAGGACTGAGCAACATTATCCAGCGCAACCTCGGCTGTCACATCCCCGGCCAGTGCGGCCAACAGCCAATAGGACAAAGCCTCAAAATACTCTCCACGCCGCGCCAGATAAAGATCCGGCATCGACGCACGCATCGCCTGCTCATGAACCGTCAGAAACTGCGTGCCATAGGCTTCGATGATAGCCGGATCCTGGTACTGATCGGTTCTGAACGGGTCAAAGAACCCATCAGTCTGGGCAATCGCTGCAGCGCCGACCTGCTGAGAGACGGCATTAACGCAGAATTGATACGCCAGCTCTGGCTGTTTTGTATTCTTGGCAACAACATAACTCCACCCCCAGTTGAAATAAGAGAGTGGGACCACCGCCTCGCCTATACGGCCGCCGGGCAACGACGCGTTGATCATATTGTCGCGCATCACCGATCCGGGCGCATAGAGGCTCTTCTGTGTGCCACCCCAGCCAATATTGGCGTAGATATCGCCCTCCTGATAGCGCGCCCAGTTGGAAAACAGATCCAGATCAGCTCCGATAAGATGCGCGCCAGAGGCAATCATATCCTCCAGCGCGGCGATCCCACGCGCTCCTGCGATCTGCGGTTCCATCGTGGGTGAAAACGGCCAGGCGCCCTTAGCATGAAACCGCGCCCACCATTCCCAGGCGACCTTATCCGCCGTGCGAAACAGGCAGCCGCCATACCGACCCGCGTCCGGATCGTGAAAAAACGCCATCTGTCGGTCCAGTTCATCCCAGGTTTGCGGCGTCGACAACGCGGTACCGGTCTGGTCCGCGTATCTATTGCCGAGGTCCCGATCCTCCATAAACCTCTTGTTATAGAACATTAAAAATACATCACCGTCGGTCTGATACCCCCACAGCTGCTCGTCAAAAACATCGCCGCTGGTGTACATCATCGCATCGGTCAGCCCCTGCGGAGCATATCGCTGTGCAAGCGCATCCAAGGGCAAAATCGCCTCTGCCTCGACAAGGTCCGGGATGCCAAAGGTGGCTGGCAGCGCCACATCAACGCCGACATCGTTCAGCATTGCTTCCAGCGTCAGAACTGCGTTCACCTCGCCGACGCCGACTACGACCAATTCCGTGCGACAGCCGCACATCGCCTCAAAACTATTGGCCACTGGAGCAAGGCTTGCCTCCGCCCCTTGGGGGATCAGAATACGAAGCAGATTAGGATGCTGGTGATCAAGCCCGGAACGCGCTGCGGCAGGCAGGCCTCCAACCCCGCCAAGCGCCAAGGCATGTGTTGTGAAGGCGCGTCTCGTGAACATGGGGATCCTCGCGTGTGGCTCAGTATCTTTAAGCCTATCGACGCCCAGTTAAGGACTGGTAAACCTCTCAACCCTATGTTGAGCACACCAGCAGCAAAAGGGACCCGTAGTGTCGCTAACCGCACGCCTCAGATCTTGTGTCGTTATATGCCTCGCGTCGATTTGCGTCGCGATGTATGCGGAATGGAACGACCTAAGCCGCATTGAGCGCAAGACAGAGAACCTGTCTGACCGGACGATTCCCTTGCTCGACAGAATTGCCGACCTGAGCGACCTGCAACATGGGTTGGAAGTAACACTAGCTCGGGTCAGACTGATCGACGATCTGGACGGGCTGACCGGGCTGGCGCGGCGCGTCGACAATCTATCGCAGTTGTTTCGCGAGAATTTCAGCTACCGAGAAGATACAATCGCGGAAGAATTGTCATCAGCAGATGCGGATGTTTTTCAAAACGTGGTGAAAGGTCGCCAGGACATCGTCGCTCAAAATATCAGGATCAACACCCTTGTTTCACAGGCCGTTGACGAAATCCTGGCGCTGGAAAAATCCATCGTTGTCGCGCAGATCGAATTCGGCAACCAACAGCGTGACGCGCAATCCAAACAGGATGGACCCCGGTCGGTCATCTGGGCAATCGATACAGCCAAGACTTTGGGAGAAATATCTGGCAGCGTTGCCTCACTCGCCATTCTGACCAAAGATTTTGCCGTCGAAACCGGTGCCGCACAGACGGGCGCACGCCAGCGGATGGTGGGAGAAATCAATATTCTTGCCTCTCGCCTTGCCCGGCTGAAAAACCTGGAAGCGCGTCACGACGTTGCGGGTGTATTGGTCGATTATCGCAACACCATGCTGGGCCCGGCCGGCGTGGTCGAAGCATTGTCAGCCCTGCAAACGAGCCAAGCAGATCAGGAGCAGCTTTATGCTGAGGCGGAGGCCGTGCTCAACAACATCGGTGCCTGGACCCGGTCGAGCACCCAGCGTGCAGCCATGGAATTCCGTCAAAGCGCGGCGGAAACAAGCCGTATTGTTGAGCGTATTCGGTTCGTAGATGTCGCCTTTAATATGTGTATGCTTCTGATATCACTTGCCCTTTTGTGATTCATGATTGAGGTACGCATGATTTCGAGGATCCACCGCCTGACCCGCCACATCCAGCGCATGTCCCGCGGCCATCTTGATGATCCGATCGACACCAACGGCTCAGATGAGATTGCTGAAATCGCCAAGGCCGTGGAGAAATCCCGGCTCACTGCGGCCGCCCTGAAACGCTCAAATGAGGAACTGGAACGGTTCGCCTATGTGGCGGCCCATGACCTGCGGGCGCCGCTGCGCGCCATCTCAAATCTGATCGAATGGACAGAAGAAGATTTCGCCGATGAGATGCCCGCTGACGCGCAAAAGAATATCGGGTTGATCCGCAATCGTACCGACAGGTTGTCGGGCCATCTGTCTGCCTTGCTGGACTACGCGCGAGCCGGCCAGATTGATGGTGAACACGGATCCTTCAGCCTGACCAAATTTGCAGATGAGCTCAGGCTCTACTTCAATTCCAACTCCGCTTTCGAAATCAGGGTAGAGCAGGATTGTGGCCCCTTCGGTGCCTATCTGACACCGCTGAAAACCATTCTGATCAATCTTGTCAGCAACGCGAGCAAGCATCACGACAGATCCTCAGGCACGATCCGCATAAGCAGCGAGCTGTACCCCAACTACGTCGAGATCACCGTGGCCGACGACGGGCCCGGGATACCGAAACAATATCAGGAACAGATCTTTGTTCTGTTTCAGACGCTGAAATCCCGTGACGAAGTGGAGGGATCCGGCTTGGGCCTAGCACTTGTACAAAAACTTGCCAGATCTCTGGGCGGCAGCGTGTCCGTCGTTTCCAACCCGGATGTGGCCCGCGGCACCGTGTTTACGGTCCGTGTTCCCCTTAACGCCCCCTCAGCAAAGACACAGAATGACATCCAAGGATTGGCCGCATGACCAATAGAGAATCCGTTACATTTCTGATTGTAGACGATGACGAGGTTGCCGTGATGGCGATCAAACGCGCGTTGAAAAAACTACGTCTTGTGAACCCGATTGAAGTTGTCGGCGACGGACAGGAAGCCCTTGATCTGCTGCGGGGAGTGAATTCCACCGCGCTTGAGCGCCCGTATATCATCCTTCTGGACCTGAATATGCCGCGTATGGGGGGGCTGGAATTCCTCGCTGAGGTGCGTGAGGATAAAGAACTGGCGAACTCAGTGATTTTTGTTCTGACAACGTCCGATGCACCCTCGGACATTGCTGTTGCTTATGAGCATAAGATTGCCGGCTATATCGTCAAAGAGAACGCCTATGATGCGGTGAAATCTGCGGTGGAAATGCTGGGTGCCTATGTCGAAATCGTGTCGTTGGAAAACAAACAGAAGTGAAGATTTTTGCAGGCTCCAACGCAAAACATCTCTTCAGTCACCACGCCTTCTGCGCGCAACTGAAGTGACGCGCAGGCCGAGCTTAGTTTATGCAGTAAGGGATAGGACAGGTCAGTGGCGCGACCACAGCTTTTGGCACGCCCGCAGGCCGGTTCGACATGAGGAGGCGCATTTGCACTGGTCCCCCTTACCCTCCCATAGGCAACAAAGTTCAGAACTTATAAAAACCTGCTGCGGTCTCAGCAAAGACCTGCGACCTCTGGCTGTCCGGCACCAATTTTTCATGTGCGCGCAGGAGCGTTTCATAATCTGAATAAAGGCTATCCACCGGGAAGTTGGAGCCAAACATACAACGGTCAGCGCCAAATTGATCAAGGCATGTTTCAATGATCGGCCTGAAATCCTCAACGGTCCAGCGGTGCTGAAACATACCCAGACCTGAGAGTTTGCACCACACATGTGGAAGATCAGAAAGCCACCTGAGCCGCTGTCTCCACTCTCCGAGCCCTTCCGGGCTTCGATCATGGGGGCTGCCCGCATGGCACAGGGCCACATTTGTGCGCGGTGCCTGCGCCAGAACGCGCGCGGTTTTCTCCATCAACTCTGGAATAAGCTGCAGATCGAAGGACAGCCCTCGTTCGCTAAGCTGCAAAAGACCCTCCAGAAAGCGCGGATCATCCAATAGCGCATTGGTACCGGTCTGCGCGTCCTCTCCGGGCGCGCGACCAACGATCTGGCGCACCCCCCGGACTGTGGGCAGCGCTGCCATGACATCCAATTGCTGTGCGAGGTCCGGTGCCGTCAAATCGCAATGGACAACCTGCACCAAAGGCCAGCCTGGGTTGGCTTCCGCGACGGACTGGACCCATTTCGCCTCCGCCAGCGGATCCTCTGCACCGACCTGAATGTGAACAGATCCGGTGATCCCCAAGGCAGCGGCCTCTGCGCGAAATTCCGGCAGCAGATAGTTGCGCTGGATCGGGCTCGGGTCGCCAAAGAACCGCGAAACACCTTTGGCGGACAGCCAAGGGTAATGCACCGCCGCGAGGTCCCACAGATGATGATGCGCGTCAATCATGCCAGGGTCCCATCGCTGAGCTGTTGTAGAACATCATATCCCTGCCCCTTCCAGAAATGCAGCAGATCGATGAAGATCCAGTTTTCTGCAAGTTTGTCACCGCTACGCCGGTAAATATCAATCACCCGGAATTCACCCTGCTCACTGGTCGCCGAGCGCCCCATGAAATCACCGGTCAGACGCGCGGTAAAGTTCGGCCAGCCGGCAAAGCCACCGTAGGCGCCTTCGGCCAAGCGCGCCGTATGATTGGTCTTGGATCTGTCAGAAAAAGCTGCGCGGAACGGGCCGGAATGCTGCTGGGCATAACGCGCGACGGTATATGTCGCGCCGATCCCGGTCGGCCCCCACCACAACATGTCCTCGCACCAAGTCTGACGTAGCTCATCTTCAAGACTGAGCTTGTTATCCCATTGCCCCAGTTCACCAATCATGCGGTTGATAACGGCCAGCGTCATCTCGCCTTCGTGGTCTGGTTGCGCCTCAAACAAAAGGCCATCATGCGTCATTGGCCCCGGCTGCACCAACTGCGCGGCAGTCTGACCGGGAAAGGCTGTGACACCAGCCTGCGCCATCAGATGCGGCAGATCGAAATACATCGCGGTTTGGGCAATCTTACCGTCTTCAACCCGGTGGAACTCACAATAGCGCAGCATCGCAATCTTGCCCGTGGGGGGAATGCCAACAAATGGCGCATCAAACAGCCCCATCAAATGCCCCATAGACACCACCCAGATGCCTTGGAAACCATCCATCTGGTTGCGACCGGCAAAGAAGATATCCTCACGCCGCTGCAGTGAAGTGAGGCTTTTACGCAGTGGCGTCCAGAACTGCTGCGCAACCTCGGCAGCCTCGGTCATCTCATTAAACGGGTGAAAACCACGCCATAGGTAATCAGGCGATGTATGTCGAATCAACACCGCCTCAAGATCCGCTTCCGGGGCGTCGAGATCGGCGTAGAAGGCGCGCACAACGGCTTTTGCTGCCTGAAGATGTTCCATTGCATTCCCTATTTTCAATCGCTTGGCACCGATTTGCATACGATTGCAAAATTATCTTGCCAAATTAACGCAGCAAAGACTAACCTTTTTGCAATCGTATGCAAAATAGATTTCGCTGGGAGGCGGACCCGCATGGCACAGATTGAGCTGCGTAATATCAGCAAGCGTTGGGGCAGCTTTGTCGGGGTTGATAATTTCGACCTGACCATCGCAGACAAGGAGTTTCTGGTTCTCTTGGGGCCGTCGGGCTGCGGCAAGACCACAACAATGCGGATGATTGCCGGGCTGGAAAGCGCCAGCGAAGGCGACATTCTGGTGGATGGCAATCGGGTCAACGAACTGGAGCCGAAAGACCGGGACGTCGCCATGGTGTTCCAGAGCTACGCGCTCTATCCCAATATGAATGTCTACGAAAATATCCGCTTTCCGTTGAAGGTGCGCGGTGTTGACAGCAAGACCCATGACGAGAAGGTCCGACGGGCCAGCGCCATGGTTGAACTGGATGAGTTCCTGCACCGCAAACCGGCAGAGCTCTCCGGTGGTCAACGTCAGCGGGTGGCATTGGCCCGGGCCATCGTACGCGAACCAAACGTGTTCTTGATGGATGAGCCACTGTCGAACCTGGACGCCAAGCTGCGGGTCTCTACCCGCGCGCAGATCAAAAACCTCAGCCATGAACTGGCCGTGACAACAATCTATGTCACCCACGACCAGATCGAAGCGATGACCCTCGCCGATCGCGTGGTGGTCATGAACAAAGGCGTCGTACAGCAGGTCGGCAGCCCGACAGAGATCTACGACCGCCCCGCCAATGCTTTTGTTGCAAGTTTCATCGGCTCACCTGCGATGAACCTGATGGAGGGCAGCCTCTCTGGCGGACAATTCACTGCACAACACACGGATATCGCCGGGCTGTCCGGCCCGGATGGTCCGGTCACACTGGGCTTTCGCGCCGAGGACGCCAGCGTCGTTGAGAGCGGCGGCCAGATCAACGCCCCAATCTACACGATGGAGCTTTTGGGTGACGCAACCATGGTCACGGTCCGCATTGGCGGCGTCCTGGTTTCGGTCAAGGCAGACAAAACATTCCGCGCAGAGATCGACGATATGGTGTCGATCCATGTGCCCACCGATCACTGCCACCTGTTTGACAAACAAACAGGTGCGCGGCTGGGGGGGTAATCCCCCACCACCGCCGCCTTCGTGCATGCGACGGGGGCAAAGATGGGGATGCTGTCCGGACGGCGTCCCCCTATAACAGGGAGACTACCATGAAATTCACACATATCGCACTTGCCAGCTCGGTTCTGGCCCTTGCCGCGACCGCAGGTTCTGCCTGCGAGATTTCGGCGCGGGTCAACATCGTTGGCAATGAATTCCCCGCCATCCATTCTGTCGCCGACGCGGCCAAGGAATGCACCGGTGGCGAGGTCAAGGCCAACCTGACCGCAGACCATCAGAAGATCAACGTCGCAGGCATGACCGGCAATCCGGCGGAGTACACGTCTGCCATTATCGCCAACTCCTCCATCGTGGCCCTGATGAACGAAGACGTCATCCGTCCGTTGGACGATCTGGTCGCCAAACATGGTGACGGATTGCAGAAAACCCAGTTGATCACCATCGATGGCAAGATCATGGCAGTTGCTTTCATGGCGAACGCCCAGCATCTGGTCTATCGCGCCGACGTTCTGGAAGAGATCGGTGTCGAGCCCCCCAAAAGCTATGAGGACCTGCTGGCAGCGGCCAAGATGATCCGCGAGAAGGGTCTCATGGAGAACCCGGTTGGCGGTGCCTACAAGGCGGGTTGGAACCTCGCGCAGGAATTCAACAACATGTACCTGGGCCATGGCGGCAGCTTCTTTGAGCCGGGCAGCGCCAAGGTCTCGATCAACAATGAACAGGGCGTGGCCGCTCTGGAAATGATGAAGTCACTGTCGGAATATATGAACCCCGACTTCCTGACCCATGATTCCAACGCCACCAACGCCGAATTCCGTGCTGGCAATGTCGCGCTGATGAACATGTGGGGCAGCCGCGCTGCAACTCTGGCCGATGCCGATGGTGTTGTGCAGGAGGTGAAGGATCACATGGCGATCTCCGGCCCACTGACCGTGGCGGGTGGCTCTGATGCGGCCTCGACCCTGTGGTGGGATGGCTGGACAGTTGCCAAGAACATTCCCGATGCCGAAGCCGAAGCGACTTTTGTCGCCCTGACCCACGGCATCCGTCCCGCGATGCTGAACGAAGAAACTGCCCCTCAGGCGGTCTGGTTGATCGACGGTTATGAGCCGACCGATGCCGCTCAGGGTGTCTTTGAGGCCGTGCAGATGAGCACCAGCCCCTACCCGATGCTGCCCTACATGGGTCTGCTGCATACTGCGCTGGGTGCTGAGCTGAGCGATTTCATGCAGGGCAAGGAAAGCGCCGAACAGGCTCTTGCTGATGCAGAAGCAGCCTATACCGCTGCCGCCAAGGAAAAAGGGTTCCTCAACTAAGTTGAGGCCCAACCGGCAGAGGGGAGCCTCCCCTCTGCCACCACCACCTGAACTCTGGACATCGGTTTGTCATGAAACACCGCACCTTTTTCTGGTTCTTTCTGCCCACCGGGCTTGCGATGCTCTTGTTCATCGCGCTGCCCATCGTGTCGGTGTTGTTCCAGTCCGTTCACACCCCCCATGACGCCGTTCTGGTGACGGTTGAAAACTGCGGTCCCTTCGGCTGCAAAGAGGAAACCACCATCGACCAGGAGGCCACCCGCGCCCTGCGCGATGCGGAGCCTTTAGGCAAATTTGTAGGTCTGCAGATCTATTTTGATCGTGGCCATCTGGCTGTGTCCGAGGTGGCAGAAGCCTGGCGCAGCACCGACAGCATCGGCGCTTTCTTCGGCGAAATCAGCGACCTGCCTTTTTACCGCGCGATGGGTTTCACGCTGACCTACACCTTTACCGTGACGCCGCTGTTGATCGTGCTGGGGCTGATGATCGCGCTTGCCGTGAACTCGCTCAACCGGCACCTCAAAGGGCTGGTGATCTTCTTCTCACTGCTGCCCATGATCGTGACACCGCTGATTGGCTCTCTCATCCTGTTCTGGATGATCGACAGCCGCGGTGTTCTTGGGTCGGCGCTGCAATATCTGACCGATGATCCAACCTTATCGCTCAAGGCCTCGACCGGACTGACCTGGATCATGCTGATCGTCTATGGCGTCTGGCACTCGGCTCCATTTGCCTTCGTGGTCTTCTACGCTGGTTTGCAGACCCTACCGCAGGACCAATTGGAAAGCGCGCAGATCGACGGCGCCACCCGCTGGCAGCGCGTCCGCTACGTTGTGGTGCCACATCTGATGCCGCTGGTGACCTTTGTGGCACTCATTCAGCTGATGGACAATTTCCGCGTCTTCGAACCGATTGTCGGCTTCAACGCCGAGGCCCATGCGACATCTTTCAGCTGGATCATCTTCAACGATATGGGCGGTGAAACCCGGCTTCTGTCCTCCGCCGCGACCACATCCGTCCTGACCATTCTCGGCGTTGCCGTACTGCTGACCCCGGTGCTGATCCGGACCTGGCAAGATTTCAAGGGGAAGACTTAACATGAGCAGTTCCGCCGCCACTCACCGCCCATTGGGCCTGCGCCTGCTGGTCAATGGTTTCATCCTGTTCTGGCTCATTCTCGCAGCCTTCCCGTTTCTCTGGACCTTCTGGGGCTCTTTCAAGGTTGAGCTGGATTTCTTCTCCATCGCGGATTGGACAAATGCGCTGACCGGCACACTGACCAAGGCAACCCACGGCTCATCCTTGACCGGCGCCGGTTATGAAGGGGCGTGGATCCAGGAGGAATTCTGGAAAGCAGGCATCAACACCACATTGGTCTGTATCTTTGTCGTCATGACCTCGCTGACCATCGGCACATTGGGCGGCTATGCCCTGTCCCGCTCCGGTTACCGCTATACTTTCTGGCTGCTTATCACTGCGCTGATCTTCCGCGCGATGCCGCCGATCACTCTGGTTGCGGGCTACCTGCTGCCGTTTTTTGAATGGAACCTCTGGGGGCATTTGGCGACCACGGTCATCGTTCTGGTGGCGATCAACCAGCCCTTCACCTTGTGGATGCTGCACTCTTTTTTCCAGTCGATCCCCAAGGAACTGGACGAAAGTGCCAAGGTCGATGGCTGCACACAGTTTCAAGCCTTCCGCCATGTGATCATCCCGGTGATGTGGCCCGGCGTCATCACCACCGGCCTGTTCTCCTTCCTGCTGGCCTACAACGATTTTGCCGTCACCTCGATGCTGCTGAGCAAGGACAATCAGACCATGATCCCCAAGATTGCTAGCTTCATGGGCACCACCCAGACCGAAGGCAACGTAATGTTTGCCGTGGCCGCCGTGGTCTCTGCCACCGCCCCGCTGTTTGTGCTGGTGATGTTCTTCCAGCGCCAGATCGTGAGCGGCCTCACCGCAGGTGCAGTCAAAGGATGAGCGCATCTTTCCGTCATAACGCCCTCGGTCGCCATCCGGCGCTGAACAGGATGCCAAGGGATTTTCTGTGTGCGGGATCTCCTCCCCCCAACACAGATTTTCCCTTGGTAGACTGAAAAGGATAAAACCCATGAAAGGCTCTCGCCCAGAACAAGCCGTGCTGACAAAACACACGGATATGAGCAAAACTGAAGACACCCGCCGCGTCATCGAAGAGATGGTGGACGGGCTGAACGACCACCGCATCAGCGATATCGGCGAGTTTTTCTCCGAAGGGTTTCGCTGGATGGGCAATCAGGGCTGCGGCACCAAGACCGGGCTGAAGGAATTCCAGGACAACTGGCAGCGCCCGTTTCAGGCCGCCTTCTCCGACAAGGTCTGCATCGACGAAGCCCGTCTTTATATGGGCGAATGGGCTGCGGCCTTTGGTCGGCAGGAAGCCACCCACAGCGGCACCTTCCTCGGCATCGCGCCCACCGGCAAGCGGATTGAAATCCGTTACATGGACTTCTGGAAAGTCTTTGACGGCAAGATCGTGGACAATTGGGTCAATGTCGATTTTGCCCATGTCGCCGCCCAGCTCGGCGTCGACCTCTTCAACGGCGAAGGCTGGGAAGCATTTGATCGTGGCGAGAAGCAACCGCCGCGACCCGACAACAAAGGATAAATACGATGGCGATTGACTATCTCAAACGCGGCAAACCCGAAGCAGACCGGGCCGAAGACGACGCCAAGACCGCCTCTGTGGTGGCCTCAACGCTGAAAGATATCGAGGCGCGCGGCGATGTTGCCGTGCGCGAGTTGGCCTGCAAGTTCGACAATTACGACCGCGACAGCTACCGGTTGAGCGAGGCGGAGATTGAAGCGATCATCGCAAAGGTCTCCCCCCGCGAAATGGCAGACATCAAGTTCGCCCAAGAACAGGTGACCAAATTCGCCCAGGCGCAGCGCGACTCCATGCTCGATATCGAGGTGGAGCCGATGCCCGGCGTGATCCTCGGCCACAAGAATATCCCGGTGCAATCCGTCGGCTGCTATGTGCCCGGTGGCAAATTCCCGATGGTGGCCTCCGCGCATATGTCGGTCGCTACGGCAAAGGTCGCCGGTGTGCCCCGCATCGTGGCCTGCACCCCACCCTTCAACGGTGAGCCAAACCCCGCCGTAATAGCGGCGATGCACCTCGGCGGCGCACATGAGATCTATGTGCTTGGTGGTATTCAGGCCGTGGGCGCCATGGCCATCGGCACCGAGAGCATCGCCCCGGTGCATCTGCTGGTGGGTCCCGGCAATGCGTTTGTTGCCGAAGCCAAACGACAGCTGTTTGGCCGCGTGGGCATTGACCTCTTTGCGGGTCCGACCGAAACCATGGTCATCGCTGATGACACGGTTGACGCCGAACTCTGCGCGACCGACCTTCTGGGGCAGGCGGAACATGGCTACAACAGCCCCGCCGTTCTGGTCACCAACAGTCGCACCCTTGCCGAGGAAACGCTGAAGGAGATCGACCGGATCCTCACCATCCTACCCACCGCAGGCACCGCCCGCGTCAGCTGGGAGGACTACGGCGAAGTGATCCTGTGCGATACCTATGACGAGATGCTTGCGGTGGCCGATGATATTGCGTCCGAGCATGTTCAGGTGATGACCGACCGGGATGACTGGTTCCTCGACAACATGACCTGCTACGGCGCGCTCTTCCTCGGCCCGCGCACCAATGTTGCCAATGGCGACAAGGTGATCGGCACCAATCACACGCTGCCGACGAAAAAGGCCGGGCGCTATACCGGTGGCCTCTGGGTGGGTAAGTTTCTGAAAACACACTCTTATCAGAAGGTCACCAGCGACGAGGCCGCCACCCTGATCGGCGAATACGGCTCGCGTCTGTGCATGCTGGAAGGCTTCGTGGGCCACGCCGAGCAATGCAACATCCGGGTCCGTCGCTTTGGGGGGATCAACGTCCCTTATGGCGAAGGCGCCCCTTACCGCGACGCTGCTGAATAAACACACTCTGTGTGCGGGCAGGATTTTCCTGCCCGGCACTCCCTCCCCTGTCTGGACCAGAAATGGATTACCCAAGCGCCCATAAGGCCCTGTTAAAGCCCCTGTTCACGGCAATGCGTGATTTCGCAGCCGGGCCGGTGCGCAGTGCCATGGCCAAAGTTTTTGCGGCGGACACGCAGATCCATCTCTGCCATCCCTTAGGCGATCTGACTGGTGCAGATGCTCTCTATGATCAGGCCTATGCGCCGTTGCTGGCAGCGATGCCTGATCTTGAGCGGCGAGACTGGATTGTGATGGCCGGTGAGACACCACAGGGGGATCACTGGCTGGGAATGGGCGGACATTATGTCGGGACCTTTCGTGCACCTTGGCTGGACATTCCCCCAACCGGGCATATTGCCCATATGCGCTATCACGAGTTCTATCGCATCTCAGATGGAAAAATCGTCGAGATGCAGGCAATCTGGGACATCCCGGAGCTGATGATGCAGGCCGGTGCCTGGCCCATGGCGCCCTCCCTCGGGCGGGAGTTTTTTGTCCCCGGCCCCGCCACGCAGGATGGATTTGTCCCCGGACCATGGGACCGGGATCAAGCGACGGTGTCCTGTGATCATATCATGGACATGCTGGCCCATCTGACGCGCCACCCGGCGCAGGGTGGCCCGGAGGTGATGGAGATGGAGCGTTTCTGGCATCCCCGTTTTAACTGGTACGGCCCGGCAGGGATTGGCACCGCACGCGGCGTTTCGGGCTTTCGCAACTGGCATCAGATCCCCTTTCTGAATGCGATGCCTGACCGTGGCGCCAAGGATGAGACGCTGGATTTCCATTTCTTTGGCGATGGCGATTACGCTGCGGTCACCGGCTGGCCAAACATGCGGCAGAGCCTCTCAGCCGATGGCTGGCTGGGGCTAGCGCCCTCCGGCAAGATGATCGATCTGCGCAGTCTTGATTTCTGGCGGCTGGAGTCTGGGTTGATCCGCGAAAACTGGGTTCTGGTCGACCTTCTTGACGTCTATTCACAGCTTGGCGTTGACGTGATGGCGCGTCTGCGCGAGTTCAACAAGGCCCGCAATCTGGGCCCGATCCCAACACCTGGAGACCACCAGTGACCCTGCCCCGCACCCCTTCCTTCCGTCTTGATGGCAAACGCGCGCTGGTGACCGGAGCCAGCTCCGGCATCGGACGCGCCTGTGCTGTGGCTCTGGGAGAGGCCGGTGCCCATGTCACCATTGCAGCGCGCCGGATTGAGCCGCTGGAGGCTCTGGTTACGGAGATGCAGGCCGCCGATATGCAGGCAGAGGCGATGGTTCTTGACGTTGCTGACATCACCGCCACTCAGGCCAGCATCGATGAGTGTGTCACCCAAAACGGCGCCTTTGACATTCTGGTAAACTCCGCCGGACTGGCGCGCCATAGCCCTGCCAGAGATACCACTGAAGGTGATTTCGACGCGGTGATCGACTTGAACATCAAGGGCGCATATTTCCTGACACAGGTGGTGGCAAAAGGACTCATCGCTGCCAAAAAGCCAGGATCATTGATCAACATCAGCAGCCAGATGGCCAAGGTCGGCGGTCTGGACCGGGCCGTGTATTCTGCAACCAAACACGCGGTTGAGGGTTTCACCAAATCCATGGCCATCGAATGGGGGAAATCGGGTATCCGGGTGAATACCATCTGCCCAACCTTCATTGTGACGCCCCTCACGCAGTCCACGTTTGATCGCCCTGAACGCAGGGCCTGGATCGAAAGCAAAATCCAATTGGGTCGCATCGGCGAGGTCGAGGATATCATGGGCGGCGTGGTTTACTTGGCCTCTGACGCCTCGGCCCTGATCACCGGCACCGCGCTGATGATCGATGGTGGGTGGACCGCCGAATGACCGCCGCGAAAGTCACCTCTGCCGATGTGGCAAGGCTGGCGGGTGTCTCGCAGTCCGCTGTCAGCCGGGTCTTCACCCCCGGAGCTTCCGCATCGAAAAAAACCGTGGACAAGGTGCGTGCCGCCGCCGAAAGCCTGGGGTATCGGCCAAATTCTCTGGCCCGCGCGATGGTCTCCGGCCGGTCGCGCATCATCGGGCTGGTGGTGGCTTATCTGGAAAACCACTTCTATCCCGAAGCCATCGAAAAACTCTCCAATGCCCTTCAGGAGCGTGGCTACCACGTATTGATGTTCATGGCTCCCAATACCGCCACCAGTATTGATAACGTGATAGAGGAAATCCTTGACTATCAAGTTGACGGTATTATCGCAGCCTCCGTTGCGATGTCGTCGGAACTTTCAGATCGCTGCCGCGCCGCCGGTGTACCGATGGTGCTGTTCAACCGATCTCAAGACGACCCGGGCATGTCCGCCGTCACCTCGGACAACTATGCAGGCGGACGCAAGGTCGCTGATTTCCTGCTGGCCACAGGACATCGCAAGATCGGCTATATTGCAGGCTGGGAAGGAGCCTCCACCCAGCGGGACCGCGAAACGGGGTTCTGCGAGCGTCTGGCCGAAGATGGGCTGACACTGCATGCCCGTGGCGTCGGGAACTTCAAGATGGAAACCGCCGCCGAAGCCACCCGCCAGATGTTCGCACACGACCGACCGGATGCAGTGTTTGTCGGCAATGATCACATGGCCTTTGCGGTGATGGATGTGCTGCGCTCGGAACTGGGGCTGTCGGTGCCCGGAGATGTCTCCGTTGTGGGATATGACGATGTGCCCACCGCCGCCTGGCCCGCCTACGACATGACCACCGTTCGGCAACCTGCAAACCGCATGGTTTCGGCCACGGTTGATATCCTGCTTGATGAAATCGAGGGCAGCTCCACCGGGCCGCGCCGCATCGCCATTGATGGCCCACTGATTGTTCGCGGCTCTGCCCGCATTCCAAAAGGATGGAAAAATGAAGGGTTTTGATCCCAAATTCAAAGACTTCCCCGACTACATTATTGGCATCACAAAAGAGATATGGGAAGATCGGGGCATCTCCACATTGCATGACTACTACGCGCCCGAGATCGTTGTGCGCTCGCCAGCGTCGGTGGTCACCGGTAACGAAGGGGTCATTGCAGCCACGATGGCCACTCTGGCTGAATTCCCAGACCGCACCCTGTTGGGGGAAGACGTGATCTGGTCCGGTACCCCTGAGGAGGGCATGCTCTCGTCCCACCGCCTGTTGTCCACGGCAACCCATCTGGGCGACGGCGTCTATGGCAAAGCAACAGGCAAGAAGCTCACGTACCGAATTATCGCCGACTGCCATGCGATCGACAATCAGATCAATGATGAATGGCTGATACGCGACCAAAGCGCGATCGTGCAGCAGATGGGCTGGGACCCCAAAGATTATGCACGTGACCTGATCGCGCGTGAGGGCGGGCCCGATGCTTGCCAACAGCCCTACACACCAGCCACCGATCAGCCTGGCCCCTATAAGGGGCGGGGAAATGACAATGAATGGGGGCAGAAATACGCGGACATCCTAACCCGGATCATGAACGCCGACATGCGTACGATCGAAAGTGAATACGACCGTGCGGTTCAGTCAGAATATCCCGGCGGTGCTACCGGCCACAGTTTTGGCCCTGTGGATCGGTTCTGGATGGGCCTGCGTGCGTCCTTCCCAAACGCCAAATTCACTATCGAGCACCAGATTGGCCGCGACGACCCCATGATGCCCCCTCGCGCCGCACTGCGCTGGACGCTGCATGGCAAGCACGACGGCTGGGGCGCCTTTGGCAAGCCAACCGGCACCGAAGTGTTCATATTGGGGGCCAGCCATGCCGAATTCGGTCCCTGGGGCCTGCGCCGGGAATACACGCTGTTTGATGAAACATCGGTCTGGAAACAGATCCTGCTACAGACAGGCGATCTCTGAGTGAATGCGCAAACCTCATATCTGAACGCCACTCAGGCCGCGCGGCGCTATCATACGCACCGCGCCTCCCTGCGGGCGCGCCGATTGAACAATCGCCCTCCCGGGATGCGGGTTTGAGATCTGTCAAACCCAATATCCAAAACGGAGAAAACACATGAGCACTATTCAAGACCGCATCGTCCGCTACGGTGAATTGCGTCCCTGCAAAACCGCCTTCATCGACGCCCACACACCCGGCTCCGATCAGAAGGAAAACTTCACCATCATCGGCGGCGGCGTTTCCGAAAGCCCGGATCAGCATGTCCATATCACCGACCAGATCGGGTTCAACATCGGTGCCGCTGGCCAACCGCCGAAGTGCCGCAACTCCCTGCACAGTCACACCACCGCAGAAGTTTTCTTCGTGCTGAAGGGGCGTTGGCGCTTTTTCTGGGGCCGTCATGGGGATGCCGGTGAGTTCATCGCCGAGGAAGGTGATATCTTCAACATCCCCACCGGCATCTTCCGCGGGTTTGAGAACATCGGCACCGACTACGGAATGATCATGGCCGTTCTCGGCGGTGATGATGCCGGGGGCGGCGTCACATGGGCCCCGCAGGTAATTGAGGACGCCCGCGATCACGGGCTGGTACTGGGAGAAAATGGCGTCCTTTACGACAGCAAGCAGGGCATCACCCTGCCCGAGGGCGTCAACCCGATGCCGTTGCTGAGCGAGGAAGAGCTGAAGCAATACCCTGAAGTCCCGGTCGAGGCCGTGGTGCGTGACTACGTCGCCCGCTACTGGGATTTGATGGCGCTGGCCCGTGATAAACCGGCTAAGGTGATCGGTGCAGATGCACTCCTCAAGGACAAACCCGGCTTCTGCGTCGATTTCCTGACCCGCGGTTCCCTGCCTGCTGACATGCACAGCCATGACCAGCACACTGTGTTGATGCCGGTACGCGGCCACTGGCGGCTGTGTTGGGAGGGGGGAGAAACAACCCTCAATCCCGGCGATACTGCATTGATCAAGGCGGGTGAGACACACAGCCTGGAGCCCTCCATGACCGGCGAGGCCAGCCTCTACCGCGTCACCGCCACCGATGATCCGGCCGGCGCCACCTGGACCGGCAGCTAAAACAACCGCCCCCGCACATAACAATCGTAGCGCGGGGGCGACTTCAGGGCGGCGCCCCCGCGTCACCGATCTGATTTGAGGACAACAGGCATATGGTCAAAACAACCCACGTAGGCTCCCTTCCCCGCTCTCAGGAAGTGGTCGATTTCATCTTCGCCCGTGAACGGGAACAGCCCTTTGATCAGGCCGAGTTCGATGCCTGCATGCGCACTGCAGTCAGCGATACGGTCAAAAAACAGGTCGAGGCCGGGGTTGATATCGTCAGCGACGGTGAGACCTCCAAGATTTCCTATGCGACCTATGTGAAGGACCGCTACACCGGGTTTTCCGGCGACAGCCCGCGCAACGCGCCTGCTGATCTGAAGATGTTTCCCGGTTTTTTGAAACGGCTCGCGGATGATGGAGGCACCCCGCAATATGCCCGCCCTATGTGTACCGGAGAGGTCCGCTCCAAAGGGCAGGGAGAGCTGGAAAAAGATATCGCCAATCTGAAATCCGCGATGACAGAACATGGTGCCACCCGTGGTTTCATGAATGCCGCCTCCCCTGGTGTC
This sequence comes from Phaeobacter gallaeciensis DSM 26640, assembly GCF_000511385.1. NCBI lineage: Bacteria > Pseudomonadati > Pseudomonadota > Alphaproteobacteria > Rhodobacterales > Roseobacteraceae > Phaeobacter > Phaeobacter gallaeciensis. Next base: position 690,295 of record NC_023137.1, on the reverse strand, counting down.
ATCTCACTGTTTCTACAAAACGACTACTATTCGACGCGCGAAGCCTATCTGGCCGCCCTCGCCGATGCGATGAAGACCGAATATGAAACCATCGTTGGCGCCGGGCTTGACCTGCAACTGGATTGCCCGGATCTGGCGCTGTCACGTCACATGCTGTTCACGGATCTGAGCGATGATGAGTTTGTGAAAGTCGCCCAGATGCACGTAGAAGCGCTGAATTACGCGCTGTCCGACGTGCCAGCTGAAAAGGTTCGCGTGCATATCTGCTGGGGCAACTACGAGGGGCCACATTGCTGCGATATCTCCATGGACAAGGTCTTTGCCCCGCTGATGGCGACCAAGGCGCGCTATGTGCTGTTTGAAACCTCCAACCCCCGGCATGCCCATGAATGGACCGTGTTCCGTGACAACAAGGCGCAAATCCCAGATGATAAGGTTTTGGTGCCCGGCGTGGTTGATACCACCACCAATTTTGTCGAACACCCAGAGGTCGTCGCCCAGCGTATTGAGCGGTTTACCGATATTCTGGGTCAGGACCGGGTGATCGCCGGATCAGACTGCGGCTTTGGCACCTTTGCAGGGTTTGGCGCGGTTGATCCTGAAATTGCCTATGCCAAGCTCTCTGCCCTGTCCGAAGGCGCAAAACTTGCAGCGGGGCGCGCGTGACACCACTTCTGCTGCTCCCCGGGATGATGTGTGATGCGCGGTTGTTTCAGCCGCAAATCGCCACCCTGTCGGGGAGATACCCCATCATGACCGCCCCCATGGGACAGGATGACACCATGGCAGCCCTCGCAACCGGGATTCTGGACATCGCACCAAAACGGTTTGCCGTTGCGGGCCTGTCCATGGGCGGCATTCTGGCGATGGAGCTGATCCGCCAAGCCCCTGAACGTGTTCTCGGGGCGGCCCTGATGGACACCAATCCACGCGCTGAAACCGCCGAGGTGAAAGCCCGCCGCCAGCCACAGATTGACGCCGCCCAAGAAGGGCGGCTGCGGCAGGTCATGCGTGATGAGATGAAGCCCAATTACCTGACGGACGGCCCCAACCGGGGCAATATCCTTGATCTTTGCATGGCAATGGCCATGGATCTTGGGCCGCAGGTGTTCGTCAACCAGTCCAAAGCCCTGCGGGACCGACCAGACCAATGTGACACGCTGCGTCAGTTCGATCGTCCGGCGCTCGTGTTGTGCGGGCGCGATGATGCGCTCTGCCCGCCGCACCGCCATGAGCTGATGCATGACCTTCTGCCGCAGAGCCATCTGGAAATCCTCGATGGTGCCGGTCATCTGCCGACGCTGGAAACCCCTGACCAAACCACAGCCGCCCTGCGCCGCTGGCTGGAGAGCCTATGACCCCCACACTTCTGGACCTGCTACGCCAGGTCGACACACCCACCGTCTGCAACGCGATTGAGGTCGCCGAAGGCAAACGCGGCTTCAACGCCTTCACCCGCGGTACCATGCTGGCCTCAGCCCCCGAGGCAGGCGCGATGGTCGGCTATGCGCGGACCGCCAAGATCTCGGCGCTGGCGCCCCCCACCGAACCTCCTGAGGTGATCAAAGCGCGGCGGATGGATTATTACCGCCATATGGCCAGCGGCCCACGCCCAGCCGTGACCGTGGTTGAGGATGTTGATTACCCCAATTGCATTGGTGCCTATTGGGGTGAAATCAACACAACTGTTCACAAAGGCTTCGGCGTTAGCGGCGCGCTAACCAACGGCGTCATGCGGGATCTTGGCGACCTGCCGGAAGGTTTCCCAGTCGTTGCCGGATCTATTGGCCCGTCGCATGGGTTTGTTCATGTGAAAGAAATCGGCACACCGGTCACGGTATTTGGCCTCAAGATCAAAGACGGCGATCTGGTTCATGCCGACCGGCACGGCGCAGTTGTGATCCCGTCCGCAGTGCTGCCGCAGCTAGAGGCGGCCATCCGCAAACTGCTGGAGACTGAAAAGCTCGTGCTGGATCCCGCCCGTAAGGAAGGCTTCGACTTCGACGCCTTTGAAAAAGCCTGGAGCGCCTTTGAAGCCGCGCGTACCTGAATAATTGGAATAGAATAACCTGCCGCCGCTGTCAGCGACGGCAGGTTATTTTCAGAGACTTCAGCGGTCTTAGCTAGCGTTTGCCAGATTTCCATCGGAGAATGGGATGACGCTGCCCTTGTCCCCATCCGCTTCATTCTTGCGACGGAACTGTGCGGCGACCCCTTCTGTGAACGAGAAGACCGTTGTCAGGCCGTTCAGTGTGTTAGCATCCGTATCCAGCATCTGAGCGGCCGCAGTGGTCTCTTCAACCATGGCTGCGTTCTGCTGCGTGACGCCATCCAACTGGGTAATCGCTGTGTTGATTTCAGAGATCCCGGTCGACTGCTCCTTCGTCGCCCCTGCAATTTCTTCTACCAGACCATTCACACTGGTGATCTTCTCAATCATCTGTTTCAGGGAGCCAAAGGTTTTTTCGACCAAGGACACGCCGTCCTGAACATGTTGAGAGCTGCTGGAAATCAATCCTTCGATCTCATCCGACGCAGACGACGCCCGCTGTGCCAGCGCCCTTACCTCTGAGGCCACAACCGCAAAGCCGCGCCCCGCTTCGCCCGCGCGCGCGGCCTCGACACCGGCATTCAGTGCCAGCAGGTTGGTCTGGAAGGCGATATCGTTGATGACGCTGATGATCTGAGAAATCTTCTCCGACGACTCACGAATTTCCGCCATTGCCGAGATCGTCTGTTCCAACACCTCCCCGCTCTCTTCGGCGCTTCGTTTGGTCTCGCTCGCATAGGCATTTGCCTTTTCAGCGCCTGAGGCAGTGGATTGCACGGTCTCGGTCAGAGTGGCGAGAGCTGCCGCCGTCTGTGCCAGCGTTGCAGCCTGCGTTTCGGTCCGCATGGACAGTTCACTGGACGATTGGTTGATTTCAGATGCACCGGATCGAATGCTCTCGGTACTGGACATAACCGACTGAATAGCCGCTTGCAGTTTCTCCATAGCCGCGTTGAAATTCACCCGCAGCGCATCGTATTCTTCGGGAAAGGTTTCATTGATCCGCGTAGAAAGGCTGCCATCGGCCAGCAGTTCGAGCCCCTTGCTCAAGGCGTTAACAACATCTGCCTGCTCTTCCCGGGCGCGGTTTTCACGCTCTTGCGCAATACGATCACGATCTAGATGCGCTTGACGGAACACCACCAGTGCCTGTGCAAGTTGACCAAGTTCATGCCGCTGCTCCGCCCCGACAATATCTACGTCTGTTTTACCTTCAGCAAGGCGATTGGTTGTCTTGATGGCCTGACGAAGCGGGACAACAATCCAGCGCCCAACTGTCACCGACAACAGTATAGCGATGACCGTGCACAGCAGCCCAGCGACGGGTACCAATACGAACATCCGGTCAACAATTGCTTGGCCATTGGGGCCAAGTTCATTTTGAGTCGCAACGATCGATTCCGCGAGTTGTTCAAAACTGTTTTGCATCTCAGGGCCGATCTTATCCAGATAACGCGCACTGATTTCATCGACCTGGGTGACTGCCACCTGGATCTCAGCGAGTTGCTTCTGGAACAGTGTAATGTCTTCACTCGCCGCCCCTGCCAGGTCTTTCTCTTTCTGCGTTCTGGACAAAACCACCACGCGCGGCAGGCTATCTAGTGCGGCAGAGATATAGGAGTTTGCCTCCTCAAAATGGACGCTGTCTCTAGAAAGGAAGTATTTTTCGATATAAATCCGGCTGAGCAACAGGTTTTCCTGAACACGAGACGTCAGGTACTGGAGATCGCCTTCATGACCTTTGTTAGCGACAGTGCTGAGTTCCGTAAGGTTCTTACGCGCCGATTTTCCAAGTTGTGAAGCCCCGTGCTCCAGAGCCTCCTCCTGTGCGACAGCAACACGTAGATCTTCGAAATAGGCCAGATACTGTTGTGAGGATTGAACCACAGCTTCGATATCTCGGGAATAGGCTGCGTTTTCACCGAAGACAGTCAGATCGTTTCCATCCCGGATGATTTCAGAAATGTTAGATTGAACCTCCGCAGAGCTTTCCTCACTGCGGGTCGCGCGATACTTAAGCGCCGCGATCCGCGCCTGGAACAGATCTTCGACAAAATCACTGGTCGCAATGCTCTGCTTGGCGGTCGCCCGGTACTGAAGATAGCTTTCGCCCAAGTCCCGGACCACCATCAGCGACAAACTCGCCAGCGCTACAAGTAGCACTGTAAGTGCGGCAAATCCCGCGTTAATTCGGTTTGAAATAGATATCGATCTAAACATTTGTACCTCTTGCTCTTAAACGCCATCGTGAATGAAACAAAAAAATATGCGCCCAGCGGTAACCTAGATGTCCTAACATCTCCTAAAATGGCGCACAGAAGTGCGCTATGCGGGCGGATCGAGTGATTTTCGATCACATGCCGCTCTTTGAACTGGAATCCGATGCTCTGCCGAGGAGCCAGCGCGAATATCAGGCCACCCGATTTTTTGGACCGTTAAGCCGCCTGCACTGCGCAAGGTTCGTGTGGCAGATGCGGTGGGGACAATCGTCGGCGCAGGTCCAAGAATCCTCTACTTCAACGCTACAACGACGAAAGTCGCAGCCGAAAGGGCCGCGAAAAGCGAGAACCAGATAAGTTCTGTCAACTGGGATGCCGTCTCCTGCTCGAGCTGATTGGCGAGAAAAACGAGTTCAGCTGTGATAACAGCCTCTTCCAGTCGCAGAAGATCAATCCAGGCAGTCGAAGCCGTAATCCACTGTGGGCGCGTTACGGGGGTCGTCTGGAGGGCAGCATCAGCTGCAACAACGGTCTCGTGCAAGTCCCTTAGCACTATATATTGTCTCGTTCTCTGCAGCACCGGTAACCAAGCTGTGCTGCCTTTGACGGCGCCCGCTTCGCTCAGCATGGCTAGCTGTTCGCGCCGCAGAGACATCAACTCTTCCTGCAGCGAGAGAGAAAACACCTTCACGATACCTGCCGCGCCGATGGCCCGTTCCAGCCCTGCTTTTTCTTTTGCGGAACTGATCAGAAAGCGTGCTTGCCGCAATGCATGGTATTCAGTCGATTTGTCAGACCCCGTGCTGGCCCGCGCGAGCGCCACCAGTGTATCAATTAGACTGGAGTAAGCACTGATCACCTCTTGAATTGTTTCGCTATCCGGTCCGCTTCCTTTATCGATACGGCGCCGCATGTGCTGCAAGGACTGCAAATGCCTGACAGCGTGATCAAATTCTGTTCGGTGTTCTGTCGCGATGAGATCGATACCGGACAGCGCCGATGCAAGAACCTGATCTGTCCGGTCGCGCTGCAATGTCAATTCAACTGGAAAGGTCAGACCATCAGATGACACATAACCAACAGAATACCCCCGCTCCTTTTGTACTTCATGGATTACATCGCTGATTGCGCTGTCTTCACGGGCGGTCTGGGCAGTCTGCCCAGCCTGCACATGCAGCTCTCTTTGCTTTGCAATTTCGCTATAGGCAAAATATCCGGCAAGCAAAAACAATGGTGCAACGACAAGCAACAAGATAATTCGAATTGGCATGAAGGCTCCCTGCGCCAAAGCGACTAAACAATCATAGCGTGTAATCTTTAAGATTAAATCACCATAGTGACCATGCGGCTGATATCTGAGGACACAAGGATAGTGAGAAACTGACAGTCTGCCGCAGCGTGACAGGCCTTGCCCAGCTGCAGCGACGACTGACCAACCGCCCAGTGCAGTCTTGTAAGGATGCGTCGAAGCCCAGAGCAGTACATACTGTCGCCGCACCGCTACCCAAAGATTTTAACACCTTAGGCCTGCATGGCGAACGGGCTTGATTTTTGCCACTGTTAGCGATAACGATGCCGCAACTGTCAGACCACCGGGCGCGCCCGTCGAGGGCTGCACCCACATCATCATCGGAGTTGCACATATGACCCTGAAAATTGCTATCAACGGATTTGGACGCATTGGCCGCGGCGTTTTGCGCGCCCTGCTGGAGAGCAACGCCGACGATATCTCGGTTGTGGCCATCAATGATCTGTCCCCGGCTGAGACACTGGCGCATCTTCTGAAATACGACAGTGTGCATGGACGCCTGCGCGCATCCGTGAAGGTGGATGGCGACACCATGCAGGTGGGCAACCACAGCATTCGTCTGACCGCGATCCGCAATCCAGAAGAACTGCCCTGGCAAGACGTTGATATTGCGTATGAATGCACTGGCCTGTTCACAAGCCGTGACACCGCCGCAAAACACTTGAAGAATGGTTCCAAGCGGGTTCTGATTTCTGCACCGGGCAAGGATGTCGACCGTACCGTGGTGTTTGGTGTCAACCATGGTGACCTGACCAAGGACGACGTAATCGTCTCCAACGCCTCTTGCACCACCAATTGTCTGGCGCCCGTCGCCAAGGTTTTGGATGACACATTCGGCATCAAGACCGGGTATATGACCACCATCCACGCCTACACCGGTGATCAGCCGACCCATGACACCAGCCACAAGGATCTTTATCGGGCTCGTGCAGCTGCCCTGTCGATGATCCCCACTTCGACCGGTGCGGCGCGGGCGATCTCAGAAGTGCTGCCGCATCTGAAGGGCCGTCTTGAAGGATCGGCAATCCGCGTACCGACACCAAATGTATCCGTAGTGGACCTCAGCTTCATTCCTGAGAAAGCTGCAACAGTCGACGCAATCAACGGCGCAATGAAGGCGGCCTCCGAGGGCGCTCTGGCAGGTATCCTGTCCTATGAGACTGACCCGTTGGTCTCCATTGATTTCAACCATGACCCGCATTCCTCCTGCTTTGCCGCGCCGCAGACCGCAGTCACCGCCGAAGGGTTGGTCCGTGTTGTCAGCTGGTATGACAATGAATGGGGGTTCTCCAACCGGATGGTCGACACCGGCCGCCACATGGGCAAGGTGATGAATGGCTGAACGCCAGAACTGCCATCCATGACTACGCAAAAAGGGCTGCCCTCGGGCAGCCCTTTCTCATAACCGGATGACCCTGCCAACCTTGGCCAGACGCGTCCTCTTATATGTTCAGATACGGAAGATCGGTTGCAGCAGGCGCGGTACCAGCGACCGGAACCGCAGCGCGGCATCGGTCGCGGCCAGACAAATGCAGGTCTCACCCTCCTCGGCGATCGGCGTGTGTTCCAGATCATCATTGGCGACTTCCAGATCGCCAACGCCGAAGCGCCCTGTCTCATCACGAAACGCGCCCTGCAGCACCAATGTCAGCTCCAGCCCATTGTGGCCATGGTCCGGTACCGCCTGCCCCGACGGGATATACAACAGCCGAACGCTGCCCCCGTCGTCATGGCTCAGGATGGATTGGCGCACCCCCATACCAAGGGATTTCCACTTGGGCGGCAAGCCACCAAGCGCCTGCATGACTGGCGCCGGAAAAATGCCGGAACGGGTAAATTGCGGCGCCTCCTCATAAGGCTCATCCAACTCAGCGAACACGCGATCCCGCAGATCATTCGACAGATCCCGCGTGCCGCAGGCTTCCAACACGGAACCTCCAACAGCCTGATGCGCAGCCAACCGGGTGCGGCAGCTGTCACACATCGACAGATGCGTCGCTACGACCAGCGAATAGGCATAAGGGAGGTTGCCAGAGGCGTAAGCCACCAACAACGGGTCAGGGATATGATGGCGTACGCCGGTCATGATAGTCCTTGTTCCTTCAACTCGTGACGCAACCGCTCAAGTCCGAGGCGGATGCGGGATTTGATTGTTCCCAGCGGCAGCCCGGTTTGCTCCCGGATGTCCGCATGGGTCAGCTCGCCCAGATAGGCCTTTTCGACCATCTCACGCTGAGCAGGTTTCAACCGCGCAAGGGCGGCGCGCAGCTTCGATGTTTCCTGATCCAGCGCCAGAATCTGCGCTGCATCTTCCTGTGTTTCTTCCGGAAGCTTCAGCTCTTCCGGTATCGGTCGCCGCTCCTTGCGGATCACGTCGATCTGCCTGTTGCGGGCGATCTGGTAAATCCAGGCCGACACCTGCGCCCGCTCCGGATCAAACATTGCCGATTTGCGCCACACGGTCAGCATGACGTCTTGCACCACCTCTTCGGCCTGACTGGGCGGCATACCGGACCGGCAGATCACCCCCTTGAGGCGCGGCGCAAAATAGTCGAACAGCCGTCCAAACGCCACCTTGCAGCGATTATCGCGCACGGCCAGCATCCAGAGTGTCTGATCAGACAAGCTCTCCCGTTCCACTTTTTTCCTTTCGCACGATGCACTTGTGTCACGGTCTACCGTAACGGGTGGCGCAGGGGCTACAAGAGTTGGATCGCTCAGCGTGGTCAACATGTATGCATTACGCTCGTTTTCCGGTGATGGATCACTTTGCGCCGGATTTTTTTCGTATTTTTCCCAATTCACCAAAATCTGCTGTCACCTTTTTTGATCCGCTCGGGCAGAAGCCGCGTAACAACTTGAAATCACAGATGGAGACAGCATGTCCTTTGACGCATTATCATCCGCTCGCGAGCGTATCGCCGTTGTTGGCGGCGGGATTTCCGGGCTGGCCACAGCCTGGCTGCTGGCAAAGACGCATAATGTCACCCTATTTGAGGCCGCCCCGCGGCTGGGCGGTCATGCCCGCACGGTGATGGCAGGGCGCAATGGGGATCAGCCCGTCGATACTGGCTTCATCGTCTTCAATTATGTGAATTACCCGCATTTGACGTCGATGTTTCGCGATTTGGAGGTTCCCGTTGTCAAAAGCGACATGAGTTTTGGCGCCAGCATCGGTGATGGACGCGTGGAATACGGGCTGCGAGATCTTGGGGCGCTGCTCGGGCAGCGTCGCAATATTGCGCGACCCGCATTTTTCCGCATGGTCAGGGACATCCTGCGCTTCAACGCCAATGCCGAACAAGTGGCCAAGAGCGACAGCGTCACCATTGGTGAGTTGGTCAATGATCTGCAATTGGGGGATTGGTTCCAGCGCTACTATCTGATGCCGATCTGTGGCGCGATCTGGTCCACCCCACCTGATGAGATCCGTGGCTTTCCAGCCCAGTCGCTGGTGCGGTTTTTCCGCAATCACGCCTTGCTCAGTGCCTCAGGTCAACACCAGTGGTGGACGGTCAAAGGTGGCAGCATCGAATATGTGCGCCGTCTGACCAGCCGACTGGAACAGATGGGCTGTCAGCTGCGTCCCGGCACCCCAGTGCGCAGTGTCGAGCGCGCTGCAGAGGGCGTGTGTATCCATCTGCCTGACGGCACCAGCGAGAATTTTGATCAGGTGGTCATGGCCTGCCATTCGGACGACAGCCTGCGCCTGCTGAGCCAGCCAACGCGCGCAGAACAGACAACGCTGGGGGTTATGCGTTATCAGGACAATGAAATGATCCTGCATCATGACAGCGCACAGATGCCACGCCGCCGCGCCTGTTGGTCCTCCTGGGTCTACAAGGCCGACACCCGCGATGACCGGGCAGCCATCGGCGTCACATACTGGATGAACCGGCTTCAGAACATCGATGAAAATGACCCGCTTTTTGTCTCCCTGAATCCGGTAAAAGATGTGCAAAGCGATCTGATCTACGATCAGAAAACCTTCCGTCACCCGGTGTTTGATACGGCAGCCCTGCGCGCGCAGAGCCAAATCGGCGACATCCAAGGCCAGAACAACACTTGGTTTGCAGGTGCTTACTTGCGCCACGGCTTCCATGAAGACGGTTTTGCCAGCGCCGTGCGCGTCGCACGGGGGATCAGCGCGCGCACCAAGGTGGTGGGATGACGCAGTGGCCCGATCATATCGCCGGGCAGACTACCCACGCCCGTTATGGTGCTATCGCCAACAGCTTCCGCTACGGTGTGGACTATGTGCTGATTGATCCCCGCGCAGAAAACGGCCCGCTGCTGTTCTCCCGCAATCGCTTCAATTTGCTTTCGGTGCATGACCGCAATCACGGCGGCGCGCCACGTCGGGGCGCTGGGCTGCCCTGGGCGGAACAGGTCTTTGCCGACGCCGGCTTGAAGCTGGACGGGACTACCATTCGGCTGCTGACACAACCAAGCTATCTGGGTCACATATTCAACCCCGTCAGTTTCTGGCTCGCCTTTCGAGGCACCGCACTGCACGCGGTCATTGCAGAGGTCAGCAATACATTCGGCGACCGGCACAGCTATGTCTGTCACAAACCCGAATTCACCGCGATTGCCCCCTCGGACAAGCTGCAGGCCAAGAAGATATTCCACGTCTCTCCCTTTCAGCAGATCGCGGGAGACTACTGGTTCAATTTCGACATCGGGCCACGGCGGATCGCAATCCGCATCGACCACAAGAATGGCGACCAGGGGGTAGTTGCCACCCTGACCGGCCCACGACAGCCGCTGAGCAACACCGCCGTGCTAGCCGCCAGCCTGCGCCGCCCTGCCGGAACCCTGCGCACGCTTGCGCTGATCTATTGGCAGGCGCTGAAACTGAAACTGAAGGGCGCAAGCTATCACCCCCGCCCTACCCCACCGGAACATGAGGTCAGCTGATGATATTCCTTACCAAACGTGTGAAACACGACTTTCTCGACAGCTGCGCCCGCATCCGCAACGGCAGCCTTCGCCTGCATACGCCCGAAGGGGATCTGCATGATTTCGGCGCCGGTGCCCCGCATGCAGAAATTCAACTGCATGACTGGAGTGCGATCACCGCTATGGCTGCCCGCGGGGATATCGGCCTCGGCGAGGCCTATGTTTCAGGACTTTGGGACAGCCCCAGCATCGAAGATGTGATCAAAGTGGCGCTGATGAACCTCGATCATCTGACCGACTATGCCTATCCCAGCTTCTGGGCGGGTCTAAAATACCGGGTGGTGGACCGGATGCTGCGCGCCAATTCGATCAAGGGAGCATCGCGTAATATCAAGGCGCATTATGACGTCGGCAATGAATTCTACCAGCTGTGGCTGGACGAAAGCATGACCTATTCATCGGCGCTGTTTGCCCCCGGCGACAATGATCTGGCCCGCGCCCAGACCCGCAAATATGATCGGGTTCTCAGCCGTCTGAGCGCTGGCGACCGGGTGTTGGAAGTTGGCTGCGGTTGGGGTGGATTTGCGGATCGCGCCGCCGAACAGGGCCGCCATGTTACTGGCCTGACGATATCGCCCAGCCAGTTCGGCTATGCCGATGCACGACTAGATGGACGGGCCGACATCCGGCTCTGCGACTATCGCAAATCGGAAGGTAAATTCGACAATATCGTCTCCATCGAAATGGTCGAGGCTGTAGGCGAACGATACTGGCCCAGCTATTTTTCGACCTTAAAGAACCGCCTCGCGGATGATGGCCGTGCCGTAGTGCAGGCGATCACGGTGCAGGACAGCTATTTCGATATCTATCGGCAATCCTCGGACTATATCCGCCAATACACCTTCCCCGGTGGCATGTTGCTGTCCGATGCAGTCATTTCACATCAAGCGCGCACTGCCGGGCTGAAGGTCACGGATAACTTTGCCTTTGGTCAGGATTACGCCCGCACCTGCCGCGAGTGGGCGGCCCGGCTTTCGGCGATGACAGCAAAGGTCCAGGCCCTGGGTTATGGCGATGCCTTCCTGCGCAATTGGCGGTATTACTTGGAAACTTGTGCTGCGTCCTTTGAGGTCGGGCAGACGGATGTCGTACAAGTGGAGTTGGCCCATGCCTGATCCACACCAGCCCTACGTACCCAAGAGCCTCCGGACGTGCCATCGCTCTGTCATGGCAGCTTTCGCATTGGGGCTGGCTGTGCTCCTGAGCAGCGCGGCAGCGGCGGAAACAGGCCTTAAATCCCCGATTAAACTGGGTGAAGTGACCTTCCGCTGGTTCGGCCTTCCGCTATATGACGCAAGCCTGTTTGCAGAGGGTCAAAACCGCTTCGATTGGCAAACACCTATGGCCCTAAAGCTCAGCTATCGGCGCGGGTTCACGCGGGCGCAGCTGACCAAGGCCACCGCCGCAGAACTGACCCGGCTTGAAGGGCCACGCGCGGATCAGGAGCGATTGATTGCGAAGCTGGAAACCTGCTTTCGCGATGTGGCAGCCGGGGACAGCTTTGTCGCCACCACACAGGACCCGAACCAGGTGGCCCTTTATTTGAATGGGCGGCGGACCTGTGATGTGCGCCATGCAGAGGCCCGCAAACGGTTTCTGAATATCTGGCTGTCTCCCAACAGCCGGTCCGCGCGCCTGTCCAGTCGGCTCAGGGGCAACTGATGCAGGCCACCCGTATTTCCCTGTTTGCCATGATGCTGGCTGCTGCTGGCCTGCCACTCTATATCCATTTGCCGCGTTTTGCGACGGTGGAGCTTGGGGTGAGCCTGGCCACCTTGGCGGCAGTGCTGGCCGGGATAAGGGTGCTTGATTTCGTGCAGGATCCGCTGCTCGGCTGGGTCACCGACCGCTGGCCACAGGAACGGGCGACCTTTGCGGCGCTGGCAGCCTTTGGAATGGCTGTAGGGTTCCTCCTGCTCTACACATATCGCCCAACTGCCGGGGGCGTGTTGCCCTGGCTGGTGATTGCACTGGTGTTGCTGTTCACAGCCTACAGTTTGGGCACCGTACTATTCTATGGACAAAGCACCGCGCTTGCCGGCAGCCCTGAGGCGTTGATACGCCTTGCCGGGTATCGCGAGGGTGGCACATTGGCGGGGATCATCCTCGCCGCCCTCGCCCCCAGCCTGTTGGGTGCGCTGGGGGCCAGTCAGGCCGGTTATTCTGCCTTTGGCGCGATGCTTGCGGGGCTTTGCATCGTAGTCTGGTGGCTGACCCGCGGTCTATGGACCACGACCCCGCGCCCGGAGCAGCCCCTGTCAATTGCCGCCCTGCGTGAGGCTGGTGGGTTTCGCCTTCTGGCCTTGGCTCTGGTCAACAGCCTGCCCGTCGCCATGACCTCAACGCTGTTTCTGTTCTTCGTCGAGGACAAGCTGGAACTGCCCGATATGGCCGGTCCCTATTTGGTGTTGTTTTTCCTCTCCGCAGGACTTTCGGTACCAGTATGGACACGAGCCGCCGACCGTTTTGGGGCGCGCAATGTGCTGTTTCCGGCCATGGTTCTGGCGATCCTGTCATTTGTTTCTGCGGCGTTTCTGCCTGCGGGTGCCGCTCTCGGATTTGCCCTGATCTGCGTCGGATCCGGTGCAGCGCTTGGCGCAGATATGGTGATCTTGCCGGTGTTGTTTTCGCGCATGTTGGCACGGGCCGGGTTGCAGGCCGGGCAGGCGTTCGGACTCTGGTCCTTCGCTGCAAAATTGGCGCTTGCTGCGGCTGCAGTCCTGCTTCTGCCATTGCTGCAACTGAGCGGGTTCACCCCCGGCGGCCAGAACAGCACCGCTGCACTCCAGACCCTGACATGGGCCTACGCCATCATTCCCTGCTGCATCAAACTCATCGCAATTGCGATGGTCCTCCGTCTCCCAAGAAAGGTCACCGCGCCATGAAACTCCTGCTTGTAGCGATCATCCTGGTACTGCTGCTTGCACTGCTCCGGCCCGGTTTCGGGTTTCGCAGCCAACGCTCCCAGCACTACGCCGATACCGGTCCCGCCTTCGACATTCGCACACATCTGAGCGGCGAAATGATTTCCGAAGGCATGATCTATGGTCCAATGGGCCGCGTCGTGTCGCGGTTTGTTGCCACGATGAATGGAACATGGGACGGCAACACCGGTACGTTGAGCGAGGATTTCTCGTATGCCAGCAGCGGCACGCAGCAACGCAAGTGGTTCCTCACGATGGGCGAAAACGGGGCGTTTACCGCGACCGCAGACGACATCATCGGCACCGGCGAGGGTCAGCAGAGCGGCGCAGCCGTGCGCCTGACCTATCGCATCCGCCTCCCCGAAAGTGCGGGCGGTCATGTGCTGGACGTCACTGATTGGATGTATCTGATGGAGAACGGCACCATCATGAACCGCTCTGAAATGCGCAAATTCGGCATCAAGGTCGCAGAGCTGGTGGCCACCATCCGTCCGAAAGGAAACTAAGATGTTTGCAGGACAGACATGGTGGATCGTCGGCGCCAGCGAAGGATTGGGCCGCGCAATTGCCCAAAAGCTGGACGCCGCCGGGGCGCGGCTGGTGCTTTCGGCCCGCAGCGAAGAACGATTGCAGGAGCTCGCGAGTGAGTTATCCAACGCCACCGCCTTACCGCTGGATGTGACCGATGGTGACGCCATCAGTGAGGCTGTTGCGCTGATCGGCAAGGTGGATGGCATCCTCTACTGTGCAGGCGCTTACGATCCAATGCCCGCACAGGATTGGGACGCCGACAAGGTTGAGCTGATCTGTGATGTTAACTTCATGGGGGCCATTCGTGTGGTCGGCCGTGTGGTGCCTCAGATGGTGGCCGCCAATGAGGGGCATATCGTCCTGATCGGCTCCCTCGCCGGTCATACGGGTCTCCCAGGCGCCACAGGCTATGGCGCATCCAAATCCGCCGTTATGCACATGGCGGAAAATCTCCAGGCGGATCTGTTTCAGACTCCAATCAAAATCCAAGTGATCAATCCCGGTTTTATCAAGACCCGGCTGACTGAGAAAAACGATTTCAACATGCCAATGATCCAGACCCCGGATGAGGCGGCGGAAGCCTGTATGAAAGCGATGAAAAGCGGGCGCTTCTGTACTAGTTTTCCGGCACCATTTGCCTGGGTGTTCACGGTCGGAAAGTACCTTCCGCGCAAACTGTTCCTGCGCCTGATGGGAGCGGGTAAATGAGCGCGCCGCAGAACATCGTGATCATTGGCGCTACGGGCGGTATAGGATCGGCATTGGTGGATCACTATGCGGCGCAGTCCCCCGCCAGCCTGACCGCAGTGGCCCGCAGCACGTTACCACCGCGCCCCAAGATCAACACTCACCAAGTGGACATCACCGACGAAGCACAGCTAACCGAGCTTGCCAGCACTCTGCGCAGCCGTGGGATCGCACCGGATCTCGTGCTTGTCGCAACCGGGGTGCTCTCCGATGAGACAGGCCTAAAACCCGAAAAAAGCTACCGCCAGCAGGATCCTGAAGCCTTCAGGAAAGTCTTTGAAATAAATACTTTTGCCCCCGCAAGCGTTGCCAAGCACCTGCTGCCGATCATGCCCCGCAAAGGGCCTGCCGTCTTTGCAGCATTGTCAGCGCGGGTCGGTTCAATCAGCGACAACGGACTTGGCGGCTGGCATGCCTATCGCGCGTCAAAAGCAGCGCTGAATATGCTGATCCGCAACTACGCAATCGAAACAGCACGCAGCAATGACCAGATGATCTGCGTCGGGCTGCATCCCGGCACGGTGCGAACGCCGCTTTCTAGGCCCTTCTCCAAAAACGTCTCTGCAAATGCTTTATTCGAGCCCTCCCAGTCCGCAGCATATCTGGCTCAGGTCATCGACGGCCTCTCCCCCAGTGACAGCGGCCGGGTCTTCGACTGGGCGGGCAAGGAAATCCCGGCCTGATTGGGGGCGGTCCGGCAGGATCAGTCTGTCCGGGCTTGCCCCGCCAATCCGCATCATGCGACAGTCAAACAATGCCGCACGCCACGGCTTACCCGCGTGCTGATGTGCCCGCTGTCCACAGGAACTCATCACCTTGAAATCTGTCCGGCTTCGCCTCCTTCTGCTCGCGCTCTTGCCGCTCAGCGTGGTGATGCCGCTGCTTCTGGTCGTGGCGATGGCCCGGTGGAACGCCGACTATGACAACGTCCTGATCGTCAACGTGGAAAGCGACCTGAAAATCGCTGACCAATACCTGCGGCAGCTGCAGGCAAACAGCGGCGATGATCTGGCGGCCATCGCCAGTTCGACCCAATTTGCCAAGGTCCTGCGCGCACCGCTACAGGATCAACTGAGGTTTCTGGATCAACGTAGACAGGCGCTCAGGCTCGATTTCCTCTACTATCTGCCGATGCGCAACATTGACCGTGATGCCCGTCGCTGGCCGGTCATCAACCGCGCCGCCCAAGGGCAGCTGGCCTCGGAAATCGACATTTTCACCGCTGCAGATCTCGATGTGATCTCGGCGGCCCTGCGCGACCGCGCCCGCATCCCGCTGATTGAGACCGAAGCTGCTGCGCCCACAACCCGCCCCGCCGAAGATCGTGGCATGGTCATCCACTCTGCCGCCCCAGTGTCGAACCCGGGCAACGAAGGCGTGCTGGTGGCGGGGAGGCTTCTGAACCGGGACCTCAATTTCATCGATACGATCAACGCCTTGGTTTATCTCGGCGACAGTCACCGGATCAGCCGCAAGGGCACCGCAACGCTGTTTCTGGATGACACCCGCATTTCCACCAACGTTCGTCTGTTTGAGGATGTGCGCGCTCTCGGCACCCGTGTTTCGCAAGCCGTGCGAGACGCGGTTCTTGGGGACGGGCAAACCTGGCTCGACCGCGCCTTTGTGGTGAACGATTGGTATATCTCCGGTTATCTGCCACTAACCGACAGTTTCGGAAAACGGGTCGGCATGCTCTATGTGGGCTTTCTTGAGGCGCCGTTTGCCGCGGCCAAAGTCTCTGCCTACTGGACCGTTGTCCTGTCCTTCCTGTCGGTTCTGTTGCTCTCGGCACCTTTGTTTTTATGGCTGGCCAAGGGGATCTTCGCGCCGCTGGAGCAGATGAGCCACACCATGGCCCGCGTGGAACGTGGCGATCTGGCCGCGCGCAATGGAGATGTGGGGCGACGCGATGAAATCGGCCAGGTCGCAGCCCATCTCGATAGTTTGCTGGATCAGGTCCAGGACCGCGACCAGAAACTGCGCGACTGGGCGGGTGAGCTAAACGCCCGCGTTGACCAGCGCACTGCGGAACTGCGCGCCGCCAATGACAAACTGGAAGCAACCTACAAACAACTGGTGATGAGTGAAAAACTCGCCTCGATCGGGGAAATTACCGCTGGTGTCGCCCATGAGATCAATAATCCCATTGCGGTCATTCAGGGCAACGTCGATGTCATGCGGATGACACTCGGCTCTGCGACAGAGGACGTGGAAACGGAGCTGGCACTGATCGACGATCAGATCCTGCGGATTAGCGCCATCGTCGGCAAGCTGCTGCAATTCGCCCGCCCGACTGAATTCGGCACCTTTGAGGAGCGGCTGGAGCTGGCGCCGGTGGTGTCCGACTGTTTGGTGCTGGTCGATCACGTGGTGACCAAACAGGACGTCGCCGTGATCAAACAGTTCACCGAAACACCGGCGGTCCGCATCGATCCCGGCGAGTTGCAGCAGGTGGTGATCAATCT
This sequence comes from Phaeobacter gallaeciensis DSM 26640, assembly GCF_000511385.1. NCBI lineage: Bacteria > Pseudomonadati > Pseudomonadota > Alphaproteobacteria > Rhodobacterales > Roseobacteraceae > Phaeobacter > Phaeobacter gallaeciensis. Next base: position 673,088 of record NC_023137.1, on the reverse strand, counting down.
GATCCTAAACGCCGTACAGGCGATGGAGGGCTCCGGCCAGCTCGTGCTGACCTTACGCGAAATGGATCGGAATGATGTCAGCGGCGCCTGTCTTGAGGTCTCGGACACCGGACCTGGGATCGCGGCCAAAGACCTGCCGTCGGTGTTCAACCCGTTCTACACTACCAAACTGGGCGAAGGCACTGGTTTGGGTCTATCGATCAGCCAGACCCTGATCCAACGCGCAGGCGGTGTAATCTCGGCCGAGAACCGCGTTGAAGACGGGGAAATCATCGGCGCGGTTTTCTCAATCTGGTTGCCATCAGTCGAGGCGACATCCTAGGTGAAGGAGCCGCAAAACGGCAAGCGCACCGCCCGCCGCTGTCACTCAGATCAAAGACCCCAGCTGGCACATTTGCGATCCACGGTCTTGCGCGAGACGCCGAGCCTGCGGGCAGCCTCTGCTCGGTTACCCTCGCAGGCATCCAGAACATGCATGATGTGGCGTTGCATCACCAGATCCAGCGTATCCATCGCGGCCGCCCCTGTCACCGCGCCCGTTCCTGCAAACTCCTCCGGAAAGGCGCCCAGAATGACCGAGCGTTCGATCAGGTTTCGTAACTCGCGGACGTTGCCGGGCCAGTCATAGCGGCTGAATTTCAAGAGGGTCTCAGCGTCCAGCTCAAGCGCGGGCATCGCCAGCGTGGTGGAAAACTGCTCCATGAAGAGCGCGGCCAGCTCGACGATATCCTCAACCCGTTCGCGCAGCGGCGGCATCTGGATGTTGACCACATTGATCCGGTGATAGAGATCCGCCCGGAACCGTCCTTCAGCCACCGCCTGTTCCAGATCGGCATTGGTGGCAAACAGAAACCGTAGGTTCAGCGGGATGTCGCGTTCGGCGCCAACCGGACGAATGCGCTGGTCCTCCAGCACTCGCAACAAGGCTGCCTGCACCTGCTCCGGCATCTGCGCGATCTCATCCAGAAACAGCGTTCCCCCGTCAGCGTATAAAAACAGCCCGTCTTGACGGCGGTCCTGCGCATCCACCATGCCGAACAGCTCATGTGCGATCCGATCAGGCGCAATGGCGGCACAATTGACCGCAACAAACGGTTTTTCCGCCCGATCCGACAGCGAATGCAGTGTCCGCGCGGCGATTTCCTTGCCCGTACCGCTGGCGCCCGTGAACAGGACCGGTGTGGGCAGCGGTGCCAGCCGCGTGATCATGTCGCGCGCCGTCTGAATGGCCGGGGATTTCCCCAACAATCGCCCGCGTGCTGCTGTGCCTTCAGCCGACAGGGCATGTTTCAGCAGGTAGTTTTCCCGTCGTAGATGCTTGCGATCCAGTGCGCGGGCCACCGAATTCAGGATTTGATTGGCGCGAAACGGCTTCAGAACGAAATCCGCGACGCCGACCCTTAGGGCCTGAATAGCTGTTTCCAGATCCGCATAGGCCGTGACCAGCACCGTGTCCGCAAACAGGCCAACCTTATGCTGTTCCTGCACCCACTCCAAACCGGTTTTGCCCGGCATGATATTGTCGAGGATGATCAGATCAAAATGGGCCTGATCCAATATGTTAGACGCCTCCGCAGCAGAGGCCGCCTGCTCCACCCGTTTGCAGCGGGGGGTCAGGATTTTGGTCATGAAATTGCGCATACCCGGTTCGTCGTCGATCACCAGTATCGACGCACCAGCAAGGTTTTCCCCATATTCATCGCGGGGCGGCGGTGCAGATGTCAGCACGATCAATCCAGTCGGACAGAGGGTCCGGAATGCACCTCTTGCGAGGCAAATCCTGCCTGGTCCAGCGCAAAATTCGCACCAGCAGCAATCACGATGATGGCGGCAAATCCCGTCAACATGGCTTTCATTTGGTCACTTTCTCCACCTCTGTTGCGCGTTTCAGAAACGCAATCAAATCGAACCGATCCTGCGGGTCCGTGATCCGCTGCATCGGCATTTTGGAGCCCGGAATATAGTGATCCGGCCCCAGATCGAAGAGGGCATCAATCGTCGCCTCCCTCCAGATTATATCAGATCCATCAAGGACCTCTGAATAACGATAACCCGCCAACGTCCCCGCCGGACGGCCAAAGACACCATAAAGACTTGGTCCCGCCTTACGGCTCTCACCAGGGCCGAGCGCGTGGCAAATGGAACATTTGCGCATAAATTGCCGCTCCCCGTTGGGCATCGTGGCCGGATCTTTCAGGAACCCGCGAGTGCCCGCCATCTGCGCCTCGGTCTCTCCAATCAGCGCGACTGGCCAGCCATAGGCCAGATCATCCAGCCCCGCCGCCCAGATCGTTTGCCCGTCCGGCGCGAAATCCAATGCCCAGACCGGCCCCTCACGGGTGGCGCGAAAATCGGCGCTGATGCGCCAGGTCTCCGTATCTACCATCATGATATAGCCCTGCCCGTCCCCCACGGCGAGCCGCGCTGTCTCTTCGTGATGGGCCATGGCCAAAATAGGCCGCCGCTCCAGCGTGAAATCTGCAACCGGATCGCCGCTTTGACTGTCAACAACACGGGTGGCGCCATCCACAGCCCCGTAGGCCAGCCAGTCACCATCCGGGCCCAGCACCAGTTGGTTGATGCCAAAGCCCTGGTCCACCAATCGACGCGGCGCGCTGGCGGCATCCTCGTAGACCAGGATCTGCCCGTTCATGGTGGCCGCATAGACTGCCCCGCCCGGTCCCACAGCAACATCGTTGATTCCACTACCAACCTTGATCCGTTGTTCGGAGCCACCGGCAAGCGGCCAAAGGCCGATCTCCCCATCCCAGCTGGCCGACACAAGGGTGTCACCATCCGGTGTCACCGCAAGCGCCCGGATCTTGCCCAGATGCCGCCCGATCAGTTCCCCCGTATGGCTGCCTTGAGACCAGAGGTAGAGCGCAAAATCATCCCCTGCGGTGATCAACCGCTCGGCGTCAGCAAAAGCCAATGCGGTAACCGCTGCTTCATGCGCTTCGAGCCATTGTGGGACGCGTTTGTTCCACAGGCCAACCGCATTGTCGAAACTGCCGGTCGCCACCTGCCCCTCCGGCGAAACCGCCAGCGCCATCACCGGGCCGCCGTGGCCCTTCAATGTGGTGAATTCATCTGCCTCCGCGTAGACGCCGATAGCAATGAACGACAGCGCTGCTGCACCGCAAATAGCGCAGATCCGCCGGGGCACATCGACGAAGGCTGACATGTGACGCCCCACCGCCGATCACTCTGCCGGTGTTGCGCCCTTGGCGCCACCGCTACCCGTGCCGTCGGGAGTGACTTCACCCTTTTCACGCATCTCATCCAACCAGAGAGAGTGGTGCTGATGCGCCCAAGCTTCGTCCACATCGCCGTTGCCCATGGCGTCAAACGCGCCCTCCATTCCGACAGAGCCAATATAGATATGTGCCAGAATGATCGCCATCAGCACAAAACTGAGAATCGCGTGCCAGATCTGCGCCAGCTGCATTTCCTCTTGCGGCGCAAGTTCAACCGGCAGCGTGCCATACCCCACAAGCTGCGGCAAGCCGAGATCGTTTAAGATGCCAAAAGTCTTGGAAAAAAGCGGCAGTTCGAACGGAAACAGCAATGACAGGCCAGAGACTGAAATAGAGGCGCCAAAGACGATCACCGACCAGAAGATCAATTTCTGACCAAAATTGAATTTTTTCGCAGGCGGGTGCGATTTGCCCACAATACCACCCATTTGACGGATCCAAACCAGATCTGTCCGGTTCGGAATGTTATGGGCGACCCACATGACAAACACCATGACCAGCGCCAGCATGAACGCCCAGGAGACGTTGTTGTGTACCCATTTACTCCAGATCAGCAGGCCTGCATTGATCTCCTTGCCGAGATAAGGCGCAATCACCAGACGACCAAACAGGCTGGCCAACCCAGTAAGGCCAAGCAGGATAAACGACCCTGCCAGCATCCAATGGGCAAACCGTTCGATGAACTGAAACCGCGTCACGCTGCGCCCGGTGGCGGGCGCGTCAATGCGGATGCGACCACGCAGCAGATAAAACAAGGCCAGCGCCGCAATAGTGCCCAGCAGCAGCCAGCCACCGTAGGTGCGCAACGGCCCCTCGCGGAAGGTCAGCCAGCGCATACCGCCATCCTGCACCAGCACCGTGGCCACATCGCCGCCTGCCGACACGCGTAGGTCAGCAGCGTTATAACGGATTGCACGCCACAGCTCAGGGTCAGACGCGCCGCCAAGAGTGCCCAGCTGTTCGGTCAACCCGGCCCCCAAGGCCGCGGCGCCCGTGTCATCGCTGCGAAAGCTGTCGTCGATCTTCTCCCCGCGCTGCCGCGCCAGAATATCCTCAAGCGTCTGCGCCCCGCCCGTGGCACTGCGGTCCGGCACACTGCTCGTCGCGGGGGCATCCGAAGCGTCCTGCGCCACAGCAATCCCAGCCATCAACGTCAGCTGCATCAGAATAGCAAAGGCGATGCGCAGCATGGGCCACACTCCTTCTTGGGTTGTCTTGAAAACTGAATAAGGAAACGGGACGGCCCGCGCGAACGGACCATCCCATCATGTCACAGGAGGCTGATCAGCCGCCCTTCTGGTCATAGGCTGTACCCCAGCCCCATGCGCCAGAACCGAAGCCGCGCGCCACCACACGTTCGCGGTAGACGGCTGAGACGACATCACCGTCCCCGGCCAACAGTGCCTTGGTGGAGCACATCTCGGCGCAGATGGGCAACTTACCCTCAGCAATCCGGTTGCGGCCGTATTTGGAGAATTCCGCGTTGGAATGCGTCTCTTCAGGGCCACCGGCGCAGAAGGTGCATTTGTCCATCTTGCCACGGCTGCCAAAGTTGCCTGCCTGCGGATACTGCGGCGCACCAAAGGGGCACGCGTAGAAGCAGTAGCCGCAACCAATGCAGAGATCCTTGGAGTGCAGGACCACGCCTTCTTCGTTCTGGTAGAAGCAATCGACCGGGCACACCGCCATACAGGGCGCGTCCGAGCAATGCATACAGGCGACCGAGATCGACCGTTCGCCGGGCTTGCCATCATTGATGGTCACCACCCGGCGCCGGTTGATACCCCAAGGCACCTCATGCTCGTTCTTACAGGCGGTCACGCAGGCGTTGCATTCAATGCAGCGTTCGGCGTCACAGAGAAACTTCGCTCTTGCCATATCTCTTTCTCCTTATGCTGCGCTGATCTTGCAGAGAGTACACTTGGTCTCCTGCATCTGGGTCACGCTGTCATAGCCATAGGTCTGCGCGGTGTTGCAGCTCTCGCCCAAGACATAGGGGTCAGCGCCATCGGGATATTTGTCGCGCAAGTCCTCGCCTTGATAATGACCGCCAAAGTGGAACGGCATGAAGGCAACGCCCTCTCCGACCCGCTCTGTGACCATCGCCATGACCTTGACCTTGCCGCCCTCCGGACCTTCGACCCAGACCTGCGACCCATCCCGAATGCCGATATTATTGGCATCGCGCGGGTGCATCTCGACGAACATGTCCTGCTGCAATTCCGCCAGCCAAGGGTTGGAGCGGGTCTCTTCACCGCCGCCTTCGTACTCGACCAAGCGACCGGAGGTCAGGATGATCGGATACTCCTTGGAGACGTCGTTCTTCTGGATCGACGCATAGAGGGTCGGCAACCGGTAGGAATGACGGTCCTCATATGTCGGGTAGTCTTCGACCAGATCCCGGCGGTTGGTGTAAAGCGGCTCACGGTGAATTGGCACCGGATCCGGGAAGGTCCAGACCACGGCGCGGGCTTTGGCGTTGCCAAAAGGCGCACATTCATGCGCAATCGCAACCCGCTGGATGCCACCGGACAGATCCGTTTTCCAGTTCACCTTCGCGACCTTGTCGTCATAGTCCGACGGGAAGGGCGACATGCTTTGTTCCCCAACTTCGTGGGTGTAGTCAGCGAACCCGTCCACGCCCGCCGCCTTCGCGATGAACGCCCGCTCACTGGGGGTCAGCTCCGTGTGCCAGCCCAGGTCCTTGAGCATCTGATAGGTGAATTCGGGATAACCATCCTGAATATCCGACCCAGCAGAATAGACGCCCTCGGCCAGCAGATTGTCGCCATCCCGCTCCACGCCGAAGCGTGCGCGGAAGGTCAGGCCACCTTCGGAGACTGGTTTGGACATATCATAAAGGTTCGGCGTGCCCGGATGACCCATTTCGGCGGTGCCCCAGCAGGGCCAAGGCATACCGTAATAATCCCCGTCAGCAGGACCACCCACGGCCCGCAGCGTGGTGCGGTCAAAGGTGTGCTGATTGGCCATATGCGTTTTCATCCGCTCCGGTGATTGACCGGTGTAGCCGATGGTCCACATACCCTTGTTGAATTCGCGCGTGATGCTTTCGACATTCGGTGTTTCGGCATCCTCCATCTCGATGTTGCGGAAGAACCGGTCACTCCAGCCGAATTTATTCGCGAATTTGGCGATGATCACATGATCCGGCAGGCTCTCGAACAGCGGATCGACGATCTTGTCACGCCACTGCAAGGACCGGTTGGAGGCAGTAACCGAACCACGGGTCTCGAACTGAGTACAGGCGGGCAGCAGATAGACACCATCGGTGCGATCATGCAGCACGGCAGAGACGGTGGGATACGGGTCAACAACGACCAGCATGTCCAGCTTCTCCATCGCCGTCTTCATCTCCGTCATACGGGTCTGAGAGTTCGGCGCGTGGCCCCACAGAACCATGGCCCGCACGTTGTTGGGCTGGTCCATGTTGTCCTTGTCCTCAAGGATGCCATCAATCCAGCGGCTGACCGGAATACCTGTCAGATTCTGCAGCGATTTGTCCTTGCCATCGGCCCCTTTGATGGAGTCGAACTGACCGGCAAGCCATTCGCCGTCCTCACCCCAGACACGACCCCAATGGGCCCAGGCGCCTTTGGACAGACCATAGTAACCGGGCAACGTGTGGCTCAGAACGCCAAGGTCGGTTGCACCTTGCACGTTGTCATGGCCGCGGAAGATATTGGTGCCGCCACCCGAGGTGCCCATGTTGCCCAGCGCGAGCTGGAGAACACAATAGGCGCGGGTGTTGTTGTTACCTGTGGTGTGCTGGGTGCCGCCCATACACCAGATCACGGTGCCGGGACGGTTGTTCGCCATGGTCCGCGCAACGCGCTTCAACTGGCTGCCAGGAGTGCCGGTGACGCGCTCGACCTCTTCCGGGGTCCATTTCGCCACTTCTTCCTTGATCTGGTCCATGCCCCAGACACGGGTACGGATGAACTCTTTGTCTTCCCAGCCGTTCTCGAAGATGTGCCAGAGAATACCCCAGACCAGCGCCACATCAGTGCCGGGACGGAAGCGCACATATTCATCCGCATGAGCGGCCGTGCGGGTAAAGCGCGGATCACAGACAATCAGCGGCGCATTGTTCTGCTCCTTGGCCTTCAGCACATGCAAGAGCGACACGGGGTGTGCTTCTGCCGGGTTACCGCCGATGATGAAAATCGCCTTGGAGTTATGGATGTCATTGTAGCTGTTGGTCATGGCGCCGTAGCCCCATGTATTCGCAACACCTGCAACCGTGGTCGAGTGACAGATCCGCGCCTGATGGTCGACGTTATTGGTGCCCCAATAGGCGGCGAACTTGCGGAACAGATAGGCCTGTTCGTTGTTGTGCTTGGCTGACCCCAGCCAATAGACGCTGTCCGGGCCGCTTTCATCACGGATCTGCATCATGCCGTCGCCGATCTCGTTGATCGCCTGCTCCCAGCTGATGCGCTTCCACTCCCCGCCTTCTTTTTTCATCGGGTATTTCAGGCGGCGCTCACCGTGCGCGTGCTCTCGGACCGAGGCCCCTTTGGCGCAATGGGCGCCAAGGTTGAAGGGGCTGTCCCAGCCGGGTTCCTGACCGGTCCAGACGCCGTTTTGCACCTCTGCCACGACGGTACAACCGACCGAACAGTGGGTGCAGACGGATTTGACGGTCTCAACCGCGCCCGCCGCAGCGGTTGCGGCATTCGCCTTGGTGACTGAGCCACCTGTGGCGCTGATGGCGGCAAGGCCACCGATGGCCAGGCCGGATCCGCGCAGAAACGCGCGGCGGTCAACGGAGCTTTCCGCAACCTTGGACAGGATACTGGTCCGCTGGGGGCGTCGCGCAACCCCGTTGGTCTTTTTCCTAAGCATTATGTTCCTCCCTTGCTTCCCTTACGGGTTCGCTGGGTTATCGGGGGCCTTTGGCAGTCGGGCGTCACGCAACCAGTCGCCGTAGGCGTTCATACATCACCGGTCGCTCAGAACCGGAGGCTGTCGTAGTAGGCGCGGGTATGCGCGGTGTCCTGCATCACCTCTGATGTCAGGTCTGGCTCGGCCGCTTCGGCCGTGCCGCCGGTCGTTGCAACCGCCACCGCCGCAATCGGCGTTGTGGTCGCTGCCAGCTTGAGAAAGTCGCGGCGGCTTGTGGCCTCCTCGGTCTTTCTGGTCATGTGATCCTCCTCCTCAAATGGTTGGTTCACAGGGTTATGGGCCGGCGCACCGGCCCGGCTCAGGCGGATTGCTCCGCGCTCATCCGAAATCCTTCAGCTTCGATCTCCATGAACACCCGGCCCACAGCACCGACTGCAGCATAAAGAACCGAGTTCTTGGCCGCCTCCAGATCGGAAAAGAAATGGCCAGCCCAAGGGCCGACATGTTTGTTGAAGAACTGTTTCTGGTCGCTCAGCGGCGCTGGAGACCCAAATCTGCCCGCAATCAATGCGCCCATCATCTCCATCAGCGATGCGATATTGTCCTCTGGCTCATAGACGTTCTGCGCCCGTGTCATGCCCCGTACCGCCATGTCCTGCCGCAAGGCCGCCAGCGGTTTCTCATTCAGGAAGCCGGTCAGGTAATAGCTCGCATAGGGCAGCAGCTCACCGCGCCCGAGACCGATGAACAGCTTGTTAAACTCCCGCTCTGCGGCCGCCGGCTTGGTCAGCTTGGCCAGTTTCGCCAGCGCATTGATGGCGGTGCCGAGATCGCTGTCATCCCCCGTCAGCGACGCCATCTGGGCCAACAGCATCTCATCCGGGGGGCCAGCCAGCATCAGGCCCAGAAAGTTATAGAGATCCGCGCGCAGACGATCCTCGTCCTGCGGGATGGCAGGGCTGGCCTCCTGTGCAATGGTCTCTGTCTGGGCTTCTCTGGCGGTCATATGTGTCTCCTTGGGGGCATCTTGGCTCTTTGGGTCGGATCGATGGTCAGGCCGCAGGGGCATCCGGGTCGGCGGCAAAGGTAAAGCGCATCCGCCGCGGCGCAGGCGCCACCGGGTCAGGTGCCAGTGGGTCGGGTGCCGCCGGGTCAGGCCGTGCGTCATCAGTCCTAATCGTGGTCGCAACCTCCTCCTGCGTCGGCAATTCAGCGTCATCCGCATCAGCCGGGGAAAGCAATCTCATGGTGGGACGACGGACCGCATCAACCGACTTGTCCGCTGCGGCGGCGTCCTCACCTGCAGACGCGGTCTTTTCACCTGACGCGCCCGCACCTTCCGTGTCGGCCAAGACATCTGACGGAGGGCCTGCGGCTTCCTCCGCCTGACGCGCCAGCTCCTCAACATGAGCGGTCATACCCTTGCCCACCTGATAGGCTGTTTGCAGGTTCTCAACGACCATGGCGCTGTCAGTGAAATCCTCACCGTAGTCCAATAGCCCATCGACATTTGCCAGTACCGGATTGCTGGTCCAAAGCCGCCGCAGCGCCCGGGTCCGCAACCGCGCAGGAATAGTCTCTTTCAGGAAAACACTAAAATCATCCCCCTGCTGCATCTGATCCGGGTCCGGCAGGTTCAGCTCCTCCAGGAGCTCGGCATCGCTTTTCTCCTCAAGGGCCCGCTCCTCTGCTGCCCGGGCCAGGGCTGCGGCCTCGACGGCCTCCGCCTGCTGCTCTGCCGCGACCTTCGCGCGCCGTTGGGACCAGAAATCCCCCCCACTCATGACAGGCGCGCCTTCTTTAGCGTGGGCGACCGGTAGACATCGGTCAGCTGCGAGATACGCGGATCGCCAATACCATCTTCAGTCGCATTGGTTTTCACACGATCCCGGCGACGCTTCTTGAACGGTTCATCATGGAAATGTAGCTGTGCGAAATCCCGGATCCAGGCCACCAGACCATCCGGCATCGGTACTTTCTCCACCAGATCCTCACCGTTGTCGGCATAGTCCTGCGCCTCATAGGGCGAAGCCGTCACCAAGAGCACATCCAGCGGCCGCTCCTCCGACGTGCCCTCCCGCAGCACCACATAGATGCAAGGTGGCTCAGCCGTTAGGCCATGCAGATACGCCTCGGCTTCACTGCGATGCAGCTCCAGCGGCAGGGTCGCAGCATGAAATTCGCAAATCTCATCCACTTCGCGCAGAAGCTGCCAATCCGCTGGTGCCGCCCCCGGTAGGACTGAGGTCACCCTCCAGGACCAGCGCGCCCAACGCGTCACGCCCGGCTGGCGCCGCACGACGACACCCAACGGCATCACACACGTCTTTGCATTGGGATCTATGGTTTCAGCCACGTCAAAGCCCTGCTCATGAGTTTGGATGTTTCGACAGTGCCGCATTCCTAAGCAGTACTGAAAGATAACTTTTGCTGATGGCGCATTAAATCAACATCAATGGTCAAATTGACCAACCCGATATGGCACCTCAGGACGGCCCGGACGAAAAGTCTATTTTGACTAATTTGCTCAGGCTTAACGCAAGGGCAGCCCAACCTGCCTGTGGCGCGAATCACTGGCTTGATTTGCCGGGAACAGCGCCACCTTCACGTTGCGAATTGCGGTTTACCTGCTTGCGCAAACATGCCTAGTCTGAGCACAGAGCGGCGGATTTACGCCACCCAGAGCGAACACTGAATACGCGGAGAGACCATGCCTAAGACATTGATTTTATGTGATTGCTCTGGGTCGCAATCTATCGATTCCGAGGCCTTGTCACGCAGCACCCGTCTGCCCTGTTCCAAGCTGCATTCAGCGCTTTGCACAGACGAAATCGAACAGGCTGCCGCGGCCCTGACGCAAGAGGATGCAATTATTTGCTGCGCTCAGGAGCACCGCATTTTCGAGGCTCTGGCAGAAGAAATCGACGCCCCCTCACCGGGGTTCATCGACCTGCGCGACCGGGCCGGTTGGACCGCAGATACCGCCGATACGCTGCCCAAAATGACCGCCCTGATCGCCGAAGCGACATTGGCACCGCCCCCTGCAAAGACGATTGACCTGTATTCCGAAGGGTTGTGCCTGATCCTCGGCGCCCCGGATGTGGCCTATGCGGCCGCTGCGCGTCTGCAGGACAGCCTTGCTGTGACCGTCCTGCTCGATACACCAAGCGACCCGCCTCACAGCCGCGCCTATGATGTGATTTCCGGTCAGTTGCGCCATGCCAAGGGTGCACTCGGACAATTCGCCGTCACCATCGATCAGCTGCAGCAACTGGATGTCACGGGGCGCAACTGGACTTGGGGCGAGGCCCGGAATGGCGGGCATTCGGTCTGCGACATCATTCTGGATCTGCGTGGCGGCCAGGCGCTGTTTCCTGCTCCGGAAAAACGCGACGGTTATCTGTGTGCAGACCCCAAATCCGCTCCGGCAGTTGCTGAGGCCACCCTCGCTGCAAGCCAACTGATCGGGACCTTTGAAAAGCCGCTCTACGTGCGCAGTGAACCACTGCTTTGCGCTCATTCCCGCGCGGGCCAGACTGGCTGCACCCGCTGTCTGGATGTCTGCCCAACCGGCGCCATCAGCCCTGCTGGCGACCATGTCAGCATTGACCCGATGATCTGTGCCGGCTGCGGATCCTGTGCTTCGCTCTGCCCTTCCGGTGCGATCACCTATGACGCACCTCCAACCGATGCGCTGATGCGTCGGATCCAGACACTGGCGAAGGCTTATCTAGACGCAGGCGGCCGTACCCCCCGGCTTCTCGTGGTCGACCAGCACGGCAGCGAGATGATCGAACTGGCGGCCCGCCACGGTCGTGGCCTGCCTGCAGATGTGATCCCGCTGGCAGTGGACGCGCTCAACAGCTTTGGTCATGCCGAGGGTCTGGCCGCCCTCGCCGCCGGTTTCACTGAGGTCTCGGTGCTGCTCTCTCCCAAGAGTGAGCGCGACGTGCAGGAGCGCGAAAGCGCGCTCGCCGCAGCCATTGCCGGTCCGCACCTGCATCTGCTCGACCTCAGCGACCCAGACCAACTCAGCGATGTTTTATTTGCTCGCGATGGCACCTTGGCTCAGGTCGAAACACCCCTACGCCCCATGGGCACCCGCCGCCAGATCACCCGGCAAGCCGCCAAGGCGCTGCTGCCCGAGGCTGAGACCCTGTCGTTGCCTGAGGGTGCCCCCTATGGTGCGGTGCTGGTGTCATCGGACAACTGTACGCTCTGCCTCTCCTGTGTCTCGCTCTGCCCCTCAGGTGCGCTTGGCGACAATCCGGACCTGCCACAGCTGCGCTTTCAGGAGGATGCTTGCCTGCAATGTGGCCTCTGCGCCAATGTCTGTCCGGAGGATGCGATCACTTATGAACCGCGCCTCAACCTCACACCAGCTGCATTGTCGCAAGTGGTCCTGCACGAGGAAGAACCCTTTGCCTGCGTCGAATGCGGATCGCTGTTCGGGGTCAAATCAACCATCGACAAAATCACCGAGAAGCTGGCCGGGAAACACTCAATGTTTGCCAATCCAGAAGCGGCACGGATGATCCAGATGTGCGATGACTGCCGCGTCAATGCGCAGTTCCACCAGCAGAACTCTCCCTTCGCTGGTGCGGACCGCCCCAGGGTCCGAACCACCGAGGATTACCTCAGCAAGCGCAAGGATCACTGATCCAGAAATGCTAGGTTGATATGACGACCCTATTTATGCTCCAACGGCGCGCCAAGATCGGCGGGGCTGAGCACCGCCACATAGGCCAGGATGTTTTCCAGCTCGTCCAGCGTAAGCTCCACCGGGACAATTGGCGAGGGCCGCGCCTCATCGAACGGCGCGGTGATCTCGTCGATCTGGGTGAAGGCGGGGTGTGGATTCAAAGCATAGAACGCCTGAAACCGCTGCTCCCAATCCGCAAGGCTGCGCAGAACGTAAAACGACGGTGTCGAGCCGATGCTGTTGATACGCCCCCCCTCATCCACCGCGTGACAGCGCCCGCAATGGATCTTGGACAAGTCATACCCAAGCCCGGCGTCCCCCTCCCATGCGACCACCTCAACCTGAACGGCGGCCTTTTCCGGCACGCGAAACATCTGTGTGCCGTCGGGGGCAAAGGCTGTAAGCGTACGCCCGCCCACCTCAGAGGTCAGCCAATCCGCAAACCGCTGCGCCCCTGTGTGATCCGGGGTAATCAGCTCCAGATGCCAAACGATGCCTTGGCCCGCCATGACCGGTTGACCAGTCGATCCCAATGCGACTTCAGCCGCAGCACCCGGCTCGACCAGTTCAACCCTCACCTGCGTTTTCAGGGAAAACCGGGGCAGCATAAACCCCAGCACCCCGGTGTCGATCAGTGCCTGCGGCGCAATCAGCCGGACCCTGCGCGGATCATCCTGTGCCAGGGCGACCATAGGCTGCATCGAAACGGCAAATACCAGCACGACCAGTATCCCCGTATATTTGCGCAAAAGAGTGCATACCCAGACCATATGAAATGCTAGGAAACCATCTACATCTACGTCAAGAACTGTTGCAGCCGAGGCGACGCCCCCGGCAGATCATCAATACCAATCAAGCCAGCTTGACCCAAGCTCGCACCAAAAAGGAGCAACCCCGGCGTGTCCCTCACTCGTGAAACTGTCCTAGAGGCGCTCAAGACCATCAAAGACCCGGTGTCCGGCAGCGATATCGTCGCCGCAGGCATCGTCCGCGCGCTCAATATTGAAGAGGACACGGTCCGCTTTGTCCTGGAGATCGACCCGGCAAAATCCGACATCTATACGCCCGTGCGAGATGAGGCCGACGCCAAGGTGACGGCACTGCCCGGCGCAGGCAAGGTTTCAGCCATGCTGACCGCCCATTCTGAAAAAGCGCCGCCAGATCTGAAACCGAACAAACCAGCACAGCCCCAAGGTCCGCAGAAAATTCCCGGCGTGGATCGGATCATCGCCGTTGCTTCGGGCAAAGGCGGTGTTGGCAAATCCACTGTTTCGGCGAATATCGCCTGCGCGCTGGCGGCTCAGGGACGTCGTGTTGGCCTGCTGGATGCTGATGTCTACGGCCCCTCCCAGCCCCGGATGCTGGGTGTGTCCGGCCGCCCGGCCAGCCCGGATGGCAAGACCATTCTGCCGATGCGCAACCATGGCGTCACCATGATGTCCATCGGCCTGATGACCAATGAAGATCAGGCGGTTGTCTGGCGCGGTCCGATGCTGATGGGCGCCTTGCAACAAATGATGATGCAGGTGCAATGGGGCGCGCTGGATGTGCTGATCGTCGACCTGCCCCCGGGCACAGGCGACGTGCAGATGACGCTGGCGCAAAAGGCCCATGTGGACGGCGCCATTGTGGTCTCCACCCCGCAGGACGTCGCCCTGATCGATGCGCGCAAAGGCATCGATATGTTCCAGAAACTCAACGTGCCGATCCTTGGTATGATTGAGAATATGTCGACCCATATCTGCTCCAACTGCGGGCATGAGGAACATGTCTTCGGCCATGGCGGGGTCGCAGCCGAGGCCGAAAAACTGAACGTGCCCCTGCTGGCGGAAATCCCGCTGCATCTGGACGTACGGATGGCCGCTGATGGCGGTGCGCCGATTGCGGTCAGCAAGCCCGACAGCGCGCAGGCCAAGGCGTTCCACGATCTCGCCGCCGATCTGGTCGCCAAGGGTCAGGCCTGATCCTGTGGCGGACATGAGCGAACTGAGCTTTCCGCCTCTGATGCAGGGGCTCGTCCTCAGCGGTGCGGAGGAGCCCTTTGCCCTTGCCTGTCAAAAGGCGGTACTGGGCTGTGACGCGGGGTTGATCGTGCATAATCTCGCGCCTGACCGTTTGCAGGCGGCTCTTGTGTTCGCGCCGGAGGTGGCGTTGCAGCAAGCGATGACCATGCTGCCGGTCTGCGCCATCGCATTGCAAAACGCCCTGGGCGCGCTGGCCCCACCTGAGGTGGCGGTGCATCTGCAGTGGGATGGCGGGCTGCGCATCAATGGCGGGCGCTGCGGCCACCTGCGTGCCGCCGCCAGCACCACGACACCGTCCGAGGTGCCAGACTGGCTGGTTATTGGCCTCGACCTGCCACTCTGGCCGCCAAGCGATGGCGAAACCGGCGACCGCCCCGAAGATACCGCGCTTTACGCTGAGGGCTGCGCCGATGTGGATGCCGGTCAATTGCTGGAAAGCTGGGCGCGCCACGCGCTGCACTGGATCAATCGCTGGGAGGATGAAGGCACCGAACCGGTTCACAGCACCTGGCGCGGGTTGGCGCAGGACATCGGCGGGACCATAACCCATGCAGGTCGGACCGGTACATTTCTCGGGGTGGATGAGGACTTTGGCCTGCTTTTGCGGGACGAGACCACCACCCATCTGATCCCCCTCATCACGCTACTGGAGACCCCATGATGCAGCTGGCCCGAGCCATTCACTTCGACGAAAGCGATCAGAACGTCTTTGCCAGCCCCGCCCGAACGGGAGAATGGTGCATTTCCGGTGGCTTTGAATTCTCCAACTGGGAAGAGGCGGATCTGACCGGCAAACAACGGCAGGCTTTTGCCAATGGCTGGATGGGGCTGGAAACCAGCGGGCGTGCCACCTTTGTCGCCGTGACAAAGATCGAAGAGGGCGAATTGGCCACGCTCACCGATCTGCTGGCACAGCATTTTGTCAGCTACTATGGCGCCCCGAATACCGATACCGCCCGCCCCGTGGCGGAGGAAGAGCTGGCCCATATGGCCGACCTCTGCGCCGATCACGCGCCCAACACCCTGCTGACCGTCATGCGCGAGCTGACAGATGCCGGCGTCAAGGAAAGCTATCGCGCGATTGAGGCACAGGACGCCGGGCTGGAGCAGTTCGCCATTCACGTGACGGACGACTGAACGCCTACGACCTACAAAAAACGCCGCGCAGACCAGCGCGGCGTTTTCCGTTTCACAGCCCCAATAGGCAACGCATCACTGCTCGGCGTTGAACACAAACAATGCTTCGCCGTTGATCTGGTAGCTGTTGATCAGATCCTTTGCCTTGTCCGACACCAGCCAATTCTCCAGATCTGCCACCAGATCGGTTTTCACATGCGGGTGCTTTTCCGGGTTCACCGGCAGATAGGCGTATTGGTTGAACAACACGGGATCGCCGGAATAAAGCAGCGCCAAATCGCCCTTATTGGCGAAGTTGAGCCAGCTTGCCCGGTCGGACATGATGTAGCCCCCCATGCCAGAGGCAGTATTCAGCGCCGCACCCATGCCCGCACCAACAGCGTTGTACCAGCCGCCAAATCCTTCAGGCGATAGATCCGCCGCGGCCCAGAGGCTCAGCTCTTTCTTATGGGTGCCGCTGTCATCACCACGGCTGACGAAGGCCGCTTCAGAGGCTGCAATCTTCTGCAATGCCACCTTCGCGGATCCCGCGCCCGCAATGGTCGCAGGGTCGGCCTGAGGCCCGATGAAGACAAAATCATTATACATGATCTCCCGGCGGTGGGTGCCATTGCCCCCGGCCAGAAATGCCTCTTCGGCCTTCTTGGAATGCACAAGAATCGCATCCACATCCCCGGCTTCGCCAAGACGGATCGCCTGACCGGTGCCCACCACCAGCAGCTGCACTTCCAATCCCAGATCCGCCTTGATCTCAGGCAACAGCACCTCAGCCAGACCGGAGTTGTGGAAGGACGTGGTCACCGCCAGCTTCATCTCCTCCGCCAGCGCAGCTGTTCCCATCGCCAGCGCGGCCAAAGCTCCGAGCATAATTCGTTTCATTCGACAATATCTCCTCTTAGAAATGCGCGTCCCTGTTCGGTATGCGGCCGGGCAAAAAACGCCTCCGCCGCTGAAAATTCGGCAATCTGCCCGTGCAGCACAAACAAGACCTCATCGGCCAACCGCTGCGCCTGCCCCATATTGTGAGTGGACATGATCAGCCGCGTGCCCGCCGCGGCGGCTTCGGTCAAGATCTCTTCAATCTCGCGGGTGGCCCGCCCGTCGAGCGAGGCACAAGGCTCATCCAAAAACAGAAGCTGCGGCTTGCAGATCAGGGCCCGCGCCAGCGCCAATTTCTGTTGCTCCCCACCGGACAGCAAAACCGCGGGCCGTTGCAACGCATCGCCAAGCCCGATCCGCTCAGCCCAGATCTCAGCCTCAGCCAGTGCGACCTTGCGCGGCACGCGGTTGAGTCGCAACGGATAGGCGATATTCTCGACGACCGAGCGGCGCATCATGACTGGCGTTTGAAAGACAAAAGCCTGACGCCGCTGCGCCTCCGCCATAGGGCAGCCCCAGCTGATCTGCCCCTGCCCCAGCCGCAGGATACCATGCAGCATCTTCAGCAGGGACGTTTTGCCCGATCCGTTGGGCCCGATCACTATAGTCGTGCCCTGCCCGTCCAGTCGCAGATCCACAGGACCGATCAGCGTCTTGCCACGCCTGCGCACCTGCGCCCCGTTGACCACCAGCGGGAAAAGAGTGTTCGCCCCAGTCACCAACGCCCCTCACTTTCGGTCTTGCCCAACCAGTGAATGGTCAGGTTCACCGCGACGGCCAGCCCGATCAGCACAAAGCCAAGCCCCAGCGCCATGGCGAAATCCCCCTTGCCGGTTTCCAGCGCAATCGCTGTGGTCAGCACCCGCGTGGCATGGTCGATATTGCCGCCCACAATCATGATGGCGCCAACCTCGCCAATGGCACGACCGAATCCGGCCAGCGCCGCCGTCAGCAAGGCCCGCCGCCCGTCCCAGAGCAGCGTGCAGATCCGTTGAAACTGACTGGCGTTCAGGGAAATCAGCAGGTCGTGATAATCGCTCCACAGATCCCGCAGCGACTGATGCGCGATGGAGGCCACCAGCGGCACGATAATGATCACCTGCGCAATGATCATCGCTGTTGGCGTGAACAATAGTCCCAGCACCCCAAAGGGCCCGGCCCGCGACAGCATCACATAGACCACAAGCCCCACGACGACTGGCGGCAACCCCATCAACGCATTGAGCACCGCAATAGTCGCCCGCCGCAACCGGAACCTTCGAACAGCCAACAAGGCCGCCAAGGGCAGCGCAATGACGGCAGCCACCAGCAACGCGGTCAATGTGACCCGCAGCGAGCGCAGCGTGATTTCCACCAGATCCGCATCCAGCGTGACCACCAGCCAAAAGGCCTGGGCCAATCCTTCCCAGAGATCAGACATGGAAGCGGATTTCTCCCCTATGGGACCGGCCTTACCGCTTCCCTCTACTGCGTGTTAGGTCTGTGCAAACCACAATATCGGACCGCCCAATAGACAAAAACGTCACCCATCGCGAAATTTGGACAAATTGACCTCGCCCCGTTTGCGCTGACATTACCCGATGGTCAGAAGGTCGTCACGACATCCGGATACAGTAGGTTGCCGATGCTGACGGATTGGCGCCGATTTGCACCAGGAATTCCCGCTTTTCGGACAATAAACCCCGCTCACTTGCTTGCGTGCTAAATGTGAACATGAAACAAGAATTCCCCAAAGTGCCATCTCTGGCGCAGCTTTGAGGAAATGCCATGTTCGATCTGCAAACCATGCGCGATCAGCTCGCCAACCACTATGACCTTGCGCCAAATCCGGCTCTGGCCGAAGAGATGTCCGGGATTTACGCCAATATGGACCGGGTTGTGAACCCGATCGACTGGGCCACATACGCGCCTTATGTTGCGGCCATTCTGGCCCTCAAGAAAGAGCGGAACGCCGTCATTCTGGCGCATAACTACATGACGCCGGAAATCTACCACGGTGTTGCCGATGTGGTCGGCGACAGCCTCCAGCTCGCGATTGAGGCCGCCAAGGTCGAGGCAGATGTGATCGTGCAATGCGGCGTGCATTTCATGGCCGAAACCTCCAAGATCCTCAGCCCCGACAAAACCGTCCTCATCCCCGATATGGAGGCTGGCTGTTCGCTCGCGGAATCGATCACCGCCGAGGGTATTGCCGAAATGCGCGCGAAATATCCCGGCGCGCCGGTGGTCACCTATGTGAACACCACAGCCGAAGTCAAAGCCGCCTCCGATATCTGCTGCACCTCCTCCAATGCCGCCCAGATTGTGGCCGCACAGGAGAGCGACACCGTGATCATGACGCCAGATCAATATCTGGCACAGAATATCGCTCAGCAGGTGCCGCAGAAAAACGTGGTCTGGTGGGAAGGCTCCTGCATTGTGCACGAGCAATACACCGCCAAGGATCTGCGCGATTTCCGCGAATGGAACCCCGGCACCCGGCTGATTGCGCACCCCGAATGCCCGCCGGATGTGGTGAATGAGGCAGATTTCTCTGGCTCCACCAGCGGCATCATCAAATATGTGACCGACGAGAAGCCGGAAAAGGCGATGCTGATCACCGAATGCTCGATGGCGTCGAATATTGCCGATCAACTACCCGAAGTTGACTTTGTCGGCCCCTGCAACATGTGCCCCTACATGAAGAAAATCACGCTGGAGAAAATTCTGTGGTCGCTGCACACAATGTCCGAGCCGGTTGAGGTCGACCCAAAGGTGGCCGAACAGGCCCGTGTGGCGGTGCAGCGGATGATTGATCTCAGCCAGAAATTGGGAATTTGATCCTTGGACACCCCCGGCGCGAAGATCACCTCAGACGATCAGGCCCGCGAACAAACCGGTGATGAGGCCACCCCCCAGCTGGAGGTGCAGGCCCTGACGGAGGCCACCGCGAGCTGTGACACCGACCGCGTGATCATTGTGGGTGCCGGCATGGCCGCACTTTATGCCGCACTTGAACTGGCGCCGCGTCCCGTTCTGATGATCTCGCCCGAAACACTCGGCGAAGGCGCAAGTTCCGCTTGGGCGCAGGGCGGCGTCGCTGCCGCGATGGATCAGGCCGACAGCCCGGCCGCCCATGCCACCGATACTATGCGCGCCGGGGCTGGAACGGTTGATGCCGAAGTCGCTGCCATGGTCACCAAGGTTGCGCGGGATCACATTCTGGACCTGACCGAACTTGGCACGCCTTTTGATCGCACCGCCGATGGTGGATTTGTCATGAGCCGCGAGGCCGCCCATTCAGTCGCCCGTGTCGTACGGGTAAAGGGCGATCAGGCCGGTCGACAGATCATGGAAACGCTGATTGCAGCAGTGCGCGCCACCCCTTCGATTCAAGTCCACGAAGGCACCCAGGCCGTGCGGCTGGAAGTAGCCGACGAGCGCGTCAGCGGCGTCTGGGTCAGTGACGCCAGCGGGACCTCGGTTCCGGTGCTGATCCGCGCCCCTGCGGTCCTGCTTGCAGGCGGTGGATCAGGCGGGCTGTTTGCCCATACCACCAATCCGCCACGCATCCGGGGTCAGGTCATCGGATTTGCCGCCCGTGCCGGGGCACAGATCGCCGACCCGGAGTTTGTACAGTTCCACCCTACTGCCTTTGACATAGGCGAAGATCCCGCCCCTTTGGCAACCGAAGCCCTGCGTGGAGATGGCGCAGTGTTGATCAACAGCGACGGTGCACGTTTCATGCTGGCCGCGCATCCGGATGCCGAATTGGCACCGCGCGATATCGTCGCCCGCGCGATCTTTGCCGAAACGCAGGCAGGCCGTCGCCCGATGCTCGACACGCGCGACGCCTTGGGCGCCGAGGTGCTGACCCGCTTTCCCACCGTCGCGGAAACCTGCGTCCGTGCCGGAATCGACCCCGTTGCGAACCCAATTCCGGTGGCAGTCGCCGCGCATTATCACATGGGTGGCATCGACACCGACATGCAGGGCCGCGCCAGCCTGGCCCATCTCTGGGTCTGTGGCGAAGCTTCTTCAACCGGGCTCCACGGCGCCAATCGCCTCGCCTCCAACGGCCTACTGGAGGCGCTGGTCTATGCCCGCACCGCAGCGCAGGACATCGCAGAGACCCTGGGGCCTAAGCCCACGGATACGGTCATCCCGCCAGAAGTCTCGCTGAGTTTTGCTCCCGCCACCACACCTGCCGCCCCCGCCAGCGCCGTCGCCCGCCTGCGCGAAACAATGACGACCCATGTCGGGGTCCGACGGAACGAAGCCGGGCTGAAAACTGCGCTCGCAACCATCGAACAGCTGCTGATAGAGCATGGTGAAGACGAAAGCTTTGCCAATATGTGCGCCACCGCCACGCTGATCGCCGCCGCCGCATTGGCCCGCCGCGAAAGCCGTGGCGGGCATTTCCGCGATGACTATCCCGACGCCGACCCTGCACAGGCCTATCGCACCCACATCACCCTCACCGAGGCCCGCGCCATTCGCGCCGCCGCCGTTCAGGATTCGACATGACCCCGTCCTTTGCCACCCTGCCCGATCTGATCATCGAACCGCTGGTCCGCACTGCCCTGCTGGAAGACCTTGGCCAAAGCGGTGATATCACCACCCGTGCCGTGATCCCGGCAGAGACCACTTACGAGGCGCGGCTCAATGCCCGCGACGCAGGTGTTGTCTCTGGCATGCAGATCGCCCGCCTCGCCTTTCACCTCGTGGACCCGACGCTCAAGATCGAAACGCTGGTGCCCGATGGCAGCCCCTGCACCCCCGGCCAGACGTTGATGACCATCGCAGGCTCTGCCGCGTCGATCCTGTCGGGCGAACGTGTGGCGTTGAACTTTGCCGGGCGTCTCTCTGGCATTGCCAGTCTGACGGCCTCCTTCGTGGCAGAAACCGAGGGGACTGAGACCCGGATCACCTGCACCCGTAAGACCACACCGGGCCTGCGCATCGTGGAAAAGCAGGCGGTGCTACACGGTGGTGGCTACAATCACCGCTACGGGCTCTCCGATGCAATCCTGATCAAGGACAACCATATCGCTGCCGCCGGTGGCGTGGCCGCCGTGCTCAACGCTGCTAGGGCCAATGTCAGCCATATGATGAAGGTCGAAATCGAAGTCGACACGCTTACCCAACTGGAGGACGTGTTGGAGACCGGCGGCGCCGACGTGGTGCTTCTGGACAATATGGATACACCAACGCTGACGCAGGCTGTGGCAATGGCGAAGGGCCATCTGGTGACCGAAGCCTCCGGTAATATGCGCCGCGACCGCATTGCCGAGGTCGCAGCCACGGGGGTCGACTACATCTCCTCTGGTGCGCTGACCCATTCGGCGCAGACGCTGGATCTTGGCCTCGATTTCTGAGCTTACCTACCCAGTCTGACATGCAAACGGGGGCGCTGAGGCCCCCGTTTTTGTTTCACCTTGTCTATTTCCTCAACCGCTATCAGGGATGTTATGTGCCGCCTCGCGGATTGGGGTGGATGACAGCATGATCACGCTGCCCACGTCCAGATTGCGCACCTCATAGTCGGGGCCTTGGGCACCGGACTGAACATCTTCCGGCAGATGGGCACAGGCATCTGGTGTCATCGCGCAGATCACCACATCACGCCCGGTCAGCTGCGTCAGGCGAAACGCCACCGATAGATCATGCTGCAGGCCAGACTTCTCCCCCGATGGCAGCGACAGATATGTACCGCTGACATAGATCGGGCCATCCGCAGGTGTGATTTGAGCCACCATGCTGCGGCTGTCAGCCTGCCATGCGGTCACATCGCGGTGCTGGAGCACATTAAAGGCAAGATAGATCAGCGCAACAAAGGCCAGAAGGTTGCGCCCGATGCGGTCCCAGCCCGCGCCGCGCGCCGCCAGCTCCTGCGACAGAAGCCCCAGAAGCACCGCATAGTAAAGCCAGACAAACCCAGAGACACGCGGCGGCAGGGTGATGCCGGTCTTGACCGTCTGCACAAAAATCAGCCCCATCCCAAGGCAAATGCCCGCCAGCGGATAGATCGCGCGCCAGGGGTCGGACTTTCCAACCACCCAAATGGCCCACCCCAACAACGCCAGCTGAAACACTGTCAACGGCAGGAAATGGAACGACACCAGCGAAGCAGAGCTGCTGAGGAAGTCGCCAATAAGGGTGATATTCTCTAGCAGAGAGGCCAGATCTTGCGCCGGGCTTGGCATCCGCCATTCCGCCATCGGAATGCCGAAGATGCCGTGAAACAGGTAGTTCAGCGTATAGATCGACGCCAGCGCCAGCGCGAAGCACAGGATGAACAGCCCCAGAAGGGCAGCAAGATCCTTGGCCGAGCGCTGCGTATCCACACGCGTCAGACAGAGTGCCAGCAGGAAAAACGGGTAGGTGGTATAGGCCGTGAGCGCCAAGGGCACGAAGGGCACCAGTAGCCAGCGACAGCTCCGGTCCGACAGCTGCGTGGTTGCCAGCGCATAGAGGGCAAGGATCGCCATGCCGGGGATCAGCGTGTTGAACCACAGTGAGATCAGCAGCGCCGGCGCAGACAGCCCCGCAATCAGCGCCACTGCCCCCTTGCGCCACAGCGCCGCCTCGGCGCCCAGCGCATTATGCGCGAGGCACCCCAACACCACTGCCCAAAGCGCGTTGTATATCAAGTAGTTGCCCCAGCTCGGCAGCAATATTTCGCGTAAGTGCCAGAGGTAGTTGATCCAACGCCCCTCGGTCAGGGTTTTGACGTAGTATGTCTCCGCGTCGCCAAACAAGGCCGGGTAGTCGTCGTGACGGATCAGCGGGTCCGGCAGTTGAAACACCGCCGCAATCAGCAACCCGAAAAAGGCCACCGCGATCGTCGCCGCCAAGGGCCAGACGCCCTGTCGTGGCGCCGCCACAGGGCTATCCATCACCAGTGTCATCAGATCGTCCCTTTTGCTGAACCAGCACCCACCAGCCCCGCAGCCCGTGCCTGCCGCGCAATGATAGCCGCGCGCCCCTGGGCGATCTTGGTCACCATCACCTCGGGCATCATAGAGACAACCCCCCGGCGCAACCGCCAACCAATGCTGCCCGCAGAACGCACCTTCTGGCCGAGCGGGATCTCGGTTGCCAGGACCTCTTCAGGCAGGCCCGTACGCCCTGCCTCATTCACGTAAAGCACCGTGTTGTAACGATACCAGGGCTCTACGCCCTCCGCCTCTTTCAGCGCCGGGCGCACACAGTCAAACGCGCGGTAGCCCTGCGCCGCAAAGAGATCCTGCCAGAACGACAGCGGCTGTTCATTGATATGAAACTCCCCACCCTGCCCCGGTACGGCGGCTGAAAACAGCACGCGATCCGCATGACGGGTCAGCCCGTTGACCAATGTCGCGGACGCGGCCTTCGGCAGATGTTCCCCAACTTCCAGACTCTGCGCCAGATCAAAACGGCGCCCTAGATCGACGTCCCCCGTCAGATCCGCCGCATGGTAACACGTCGCCGGGATCGCCAACCGATCACGGTCTACATAATCGCCATCTACACCGGCGACCTCCTCAACCCCTGCCTTGGCCCATTCACTGAGCCAGACGCCACGACCGCTGCCCAGATCCAGCACGCTCTCTGCACCCAGCCAGGGCTGTACAGCAGCGATCAACGCCTGCGCCGAGCTGCGTGCGCCAAGGTCGATATAGTCATAGAATTCATTGGAATAGACATGCGACATCGCGAGTGTCTCCTCTTTACGCGCCGTTTCCGGCATAGACCCAGATTTTGAAAAACAGGTAGTTCTGCACCGGCAGCCAGACGGCGGCGGTGCTGGCAGCCAGCCAGTCCGGCCAGGACAGCATCGGCCCGATTACACCGGTGAGCAGCCCGGAGGCGACAAATCCCAGCCCGATGGTACAGCCAAAGCGCAGCGCCTGATCCGGCTGACCAAGCTTTTGGCGGAAGGTCCAGACTGTCTGCCCGACATATTGCACCAGTACTGCAAGGCCAAAGGCCAGCGCATTGGCGAGCCACGCCACCAGCCCAACGTGCAGGAAGCCTAGAAACAGCAGTACATAAATCGCCGCCACCGAGACGCCCACAATGGCAAAGCGGATCAACTGGCCGAGGTCCTTCTGAACAACGGCGCGGATCATGACGCTTCTTTTTGGGCGGGGGCCTTGGGCGATGTCGTGATCGGACGGCTGTCACCGGTGAAATCCACCGCATGGGCAGCAGGGTGGCCGGTCTCCTGCGACAGGAAGTAAAGCGGCCGCTGCTTGCTCTCCATGTAGAGCCGCCCGACATATTCGCCGAGGATCCCCAAAGTCAGAAGCTGGATCGCCGAGAAGAAGGAAATCGCCAGCAGTACCGAGGCCCAACCGGCAACCGTATTGAACAGGATCAGCGAGCCGAAGACATAGATCGCCATCAGCACCGTCACCAGCAGGCTGACAAAGGCCAGCCGCGTGGCCATTTTCAGCGGTTTGGTCGAAAACCCGGTCAGCGCATCAGTGGCAAAGCGCAGCATCGCCTTGAAGGGATATTTCGTCTCGCCCGCCACCCGTGCCTCGCGGACATATTCCAACCCGATCTGGTGGAATCCGGCCCAGGCGAACATGCCACGGATGAAGCGCGCCCGCTCCGGCATCTTCAACACCGCATCCAGCGAGCGGCGGCTTACCAGACGAAAATCGCCTGTATCCTTGGGGATATCCACATCGGACAGGGTATTGAGAAACCGGTAGAACAGATAGGCGGTCGCCTTCTTGAACAGGGTTTCGCCCTGACGTTCGGCGCGGCGGCCATAGACCACGTCATAACCGCGGTCCATCATCATCATCATATCAGGCAGAATTTCCGGCGGATCCTGAAGATCAGCATCCAGCATGAAAATCCGGTCTCCTTCGGCGGCTTCCAGACCTGCGGTCAGTGCAACCTGGTGGCCGCGATTGGCCGACAGGCGAATGCCCCGCACCACCGGATGCCGCTTATGCGCGGCCTCCATCGCGGTCCAGGTCTCATCGCTTGAGCCATCATCGACCAGTATGATCTCGGCCCGTTCCGCCCAGGGTTCGATTGCCTGCACCAACCGATCCACCAGTAGGGGGATAGACTCTTCCTCATTATAGCAGGGTACAACAACGGATAGATGCACCTTCTCGCCCCAATTCTGTTTATCGTCTGCTCACAACCGGGGGACCATCCGCCCGGCCTTCCAGCGCGATGACAACATCTCAAGGGCGGTATTCTCACCCGAAATGGTTAACGCGCAGTTCTGTTTTTGGTCACAGAACGTGGCCAAACCGTGGCGAACTGGGGGTCAATCCGGGGAAAAACAGCGATTTTTAACAGGATTTGATGCGAAATCACAAACAATAGCGTGGCAGATGCTCGCTCCATTCCTTAACGCAAACCTCTGTCTGGTCGGCGCCTTCAGTGGCCACAACCCTGCGCCAGAGGTGGAAATCCTCCCGATCGCCGCGCATCAGATTGTCAGTATCGACCTGCACCTGCCAGTCTCCGCGCGCAAATGTAAATCTCCACTGGCTGGAGAATGTCGCACTTGCCGGATCATCAGGGTGGATGGCATAGCGCATGGCCACATGGCTGCCGACCTCCATCCCATGCACCGGGTCAATCGCCGCGCCGTAGTCGTCAAAGGTCTCCAAAACCAGCGTGCCATCCGCCTCCTGATAAGTGTTAGACGTGCCGGAGGGCGCACGGACAACCTCTGCTGCATAGGTCGGATACTCCCGCGCCGCTCGCGGTGCCTGCGGGTCGCTCTCTGCCGCGCCCTGACGTTCCGGCAGGATCAGCGCGCAGCCGTCCAGATGCAGCGTCAGTGCCACAGGCTCCGGTGAGGGCCAGACGATAGGCCAGTAAGACGTCGACAACGCCAACCGCAGCTTATGGCCTGCCCGCAGATGATGCGCGCATTCATTGAGCGCAAACTCCACCTCATAGCGCTTGCCCGGCACCAACGCCTCAGCGATCTCATGTGTGTCATCATGGCAGAGGTTGCGGCCGCGATAAGTGATGCGCTGGGACACGCCATCCGGCGCCACATCACACAGTCGCGCCATCACCTGCGCCACAGGTTTGTCGACAGAGAACGCCAGCCGCACCCGCGCCCGTCCCAGCAGCTCTAGCGGGACATCCAGTGGCTGCGTATCAAAACAGGTGGACAGCGCATCGTCTCCCGCCTGATCACCCGGCAGTTCATTATCAATCCGCATGCCCGCACAGAAATAACCACCGGCGGCCCCAAGGGTTGCCGGATTGGACACCACAGCCTCCCCCGCATCCGGGGCAGCCTGCAACGCGCCCTGCTGCCCGAAAGAGTGCACCACCTCGCGCACATTCGGGGACGGCCAGTCGCCCTCGGCAACCCAGCGGCCCTGCCGGGGTTTGTTTTCCTTGGTCGGGTTGAAATGCTCCTGCATGTAGGTGCGATAATCCGGCAGAGCCTCCGCCCCGCTGTCTTCCCCCTTCAGCCAGCGATCAAACCAGCGCAGCACCTCTGCGTGGAAATCATGTGCCTCCAGCTTGGAGATATGCGCATAGCGATGTTCCCAAGGACCTATCAGCGCCTTCGCCGAGGCCTGCATATTGGCCGCCAATGCAGGCGGTGCATTCACGTAGGCATCCGCCCAGCCGGTGATCGCCAGTACCGGCGCCTTGATTGCCGACCAATCATCACATACCGATCCGTGTTTCCAGAAATCATCGCGCTGCGAATGCCGCAGCCAATCTGCGGCCATAAACGGCAGCGCCTCGATCCGCTCCACCCAAGCCTCGCGCCAATCCGGGCGCAGCTCGGGATCCAGCGGGCGGGTCTGATAGGCAAACATCTGCGACGCCCAATTGGCATTATCGCTGAGCAGGCAGCCACCCATAAAATGGATATCATCGGCATAGCGATCCACGGTTGAGGCCACGCTAACAACCGCCTTCAGCGCTTCGGGCTGTCGTGCGGCCAGTTGCAAGCCATTGAAACCGCCCCAGGAAATTCCAATCATGCCGATATTGCCATCACAACAGGGCTGCGTCGCAAGCCAGGCCAGCACCGCCTCGCCGTCGCTCAGCTCCTGTTCGGAATATTCATCATCAAACAGCCCCTCGCTGTCGCCGGTGCCTGCAATATCGACGCGCAGACAGACATAGCCCTCAGCCGCAAAAACCGGATGGGTGGTGGCATCCCGCGGCGCCGTACCGTCGCGTTTGCGATAGGGCAGATATTCCAGGATCGCGGGAAAGGGGCCGTCACCCTCCGGCAACCACATCCGTGCTGCCAGCCTGCGCCCATCCGGCAATGGAATCCACAGATGTTCAACTCCGGTGATCTCCATCGCCATGGCGCGCCCTCTTCCTGTCTGGTTTGATATCAAGCTGTTGCCGCCCACCAAATCGGCAGGCGACCTGACGTTCTAGTCTCCCTGCGACATATCCTGCGCCACCGGCAGGATCGGTGCCGATTTCTCCAGGGCCAGCTCCGCATCGGAAAACACCCAAGGGCCCCGCACACCCGGCACATCTTCCGGTGCGATCTGCATCTGGCGGTGTCTGATCTGCGGATCATCAAAGGCCTGCCCGATGGTGTTGATTGGTCCCGCAGGTACGGTTGCGGCCTCCAGCGCCGCCAAAAGATCCACCTGCCCCCATTGCGCCAGCGCCGCCGCCAGCATTGGCGTCAAATCACCCCGGTTGGCCACCCGCAGCTGATTGGAGGCAAAGCGCGGATCAGACGCCAGCCCTGCCATATTCAGAACCTCGCAAAGCCGAGCAAACTGACCATCATTGCCCACCGCGAGGATGATATGCCCATCACGCACCGCCATCACCTGATAGGGCGCGATATTGGGATGCTCATTGCCCATCCGCGTCGGACTGGTGCCGGTGGCCAGATAGTTCATGTTCTGATTGGCCAGCACGGCCGTGGCGCAGTCCAAAAGTGACATGTCGATATGCTGCCCGCGCCCGGTGGTATGACGCTGCTCCACCGCCGCCAGAATGCCAATGGTGCCATAAAGCCCAGTGACAATATCAGTAATCGCCACGCCCACCTTCTGCGGCTCCCCCTCCGGCGCGCCGGTGATCGACATCAGCCCGGACATGCCCTGTAACAGGAAATCATAGCCCGCCCGCGCCGCATAGGGGCCATCCTGACCAAAGCCCGTGACCGAGCAATAGATCAGACGCGGATTGACCGCTTTCAAACTCTCATAGTCCAGCCCGTATTTGGCCAACCCGCCCACCTTGAAATTCTCGATCAGGATATCGGCATCGCGGATCAACTCCCGCACCTGCGCACGCCCTTCGTCGGTGCGAAAATCCGCCGTTACGCAGGACTTGCCCCGGTTCGCCGCATAGTAATAAGCCGCCGTCTTGTCGCCACCCCGCTCAATGAAGGGCGGTCCCCAGCGCCGGGTATCATCGCCCTCGGGGCTCTCGACCTTGATGACCTCCGCCCCCAGATCGGCAAGCGACTGGCCAATCCATGGCCCTGCGAGAATACGGGCCAGCTCGACCACCTTCAGACCTTCAAGCGGTGTCATGGGCTCTCCTGTCAGTGCGCCCGCAATCAGCGGGACCTCCCCCCGCCAAGGCACGGCAGAGTGTTCTGACAGAGACTTAGCCTATCCATTCCCCTGCGGGCAAATAATTTGATCAAAATATTTCACAAGGCATGTGCGCGTGCTGATCAACGACACAAGGCCCCGTAACTGTAGTTTCACCGCAACAAGGTCAAATGGGCAAGATGCCGAATTTGGCGCTGTTTACCGTCTCAATCAAAGGCACGCTTCAGATTTACTGCCATCTTGAGAAATGACCCACGCTGCATTGAGCCGACCTCAATCATTGCACATGTTTTCTACGCTTGCCGACACATAAGCTGCCGTCATATGGACGATGTATGAAGACTGATGTTTCATATGA
This sequence comes from Phaeobacter gallaeciensis DSM 26640, assembly GCF_000511385.1. Taxonomy (NCBI): domain Bacteria; kingdom Pseudomonadati; phylum Pseudomonadota; class Alphaproteobacteria; order Rhodobacterales; family Roseobacteraceae; genus Phaeobacter; species Phaeobacter gallaeciensis. The sequence continues at coordinate 643,347 of NC_023137.1, read as the reverse complement.
AGTGCTGGGGCAGCGTGCGATTGGCACGCCCTATGGCAAGACACAGGAATGGTGGCCCCCGCCCTGTAGTGCAGCCCTACACCCAGCATTCTAAATTATGAAACGAATTGGATATCCAATGACTGCACCGCACTTCACGGTTCAAGCTGACACACTAATTGTGACTTGGGCCGACGACACCACAACACAATTTCCAACCATTTGGTTGCGCGACAACTGCCCCTCGGGGCTGCACCCTGAAACACATGAACGCTTACTGGATCTGTTGGAGATTGACGAAACCCCGGTGCTCATCTCTGCCACGCGTGATGAGGGTGTTGTCCTACTGGAATACGAAGACGGGCATGTCAGCCGCATGCCTATAGCGTTGATGGACGCCCACCGCCCCGGTCGCCGTAGCCACGACGCTGGGAAAATCCAAGAGCAGCTTTGGCGCGCCGATTTGGGTGCCAATGGCATCCCGCGCCACACATCAACTATGATTCTGACCGACGATTACGCCCTGAACGCATGGATGCAAGACACCGCAAAATACGGTCTGGCCATCGTTGAACACTTGCCAGACAGCATCGACTCTGGCGTTCAAGTGGCTGAACGAGTTGGATTTTTGCGTACAACAAACTTTGGAACCACCTTCGAAGTGATCAATAAGCCCGACCCAAACAACCTTGCCTACACGTCGGTGGCTTTGCCGCTTCATACGGATCTGCCCAACCAGGAGGTCCCCCCCGGCTACCAATTCCTGCACTGTCTCGCCAATGAGGCCACAGGCGGCGGGTCTCTGTTTGCAGATGGTTTCGCGATGGCAGAGGATCTTCGACAAGATGACCCGGAAGCCTTTCGCCTGCTCTGCGAAACCCCAATCCCGTTCCGTTTCTCTGACAAGGATGCAGACATACAAGTCCACCGGCCAGTGATCACACTGGGGGCAATGGGGAATGTGATCGAAATCCGCTACAATGCGCATCTGGCCGGCATATTCGATATGTCGCCCGAGATTATGCCAGCCTATTACCGCGCGTATCGCGCCTATATGGCAAAGACGCGGGATCCAAAATATCGCATCAATGTCAGGCTAAAAGCAGGCGAAATGGTTGTGTTCGACAACCGTCGTGTCCTGCATGGCCGTGACTCATTTGATCCATCCACCGGCTTCCGCCATCTCCATGGATGCTACGTTGATCGCGGTGAATTCGCTTCGCGTTTACGTCTGCTAGAGCGTAACGTCACAATCGCCAAAGCATCCTGACCCAAAGGTAAAACGATCAGGCCATCCTATCAGGGATGGCCTGTGATCTGCGGCTTGCAGATATTAAGAATTGGCTTCTTACCGCAGCGGGTCAGAGCTGACCGAACGCATAAAGCTGACAAACAGAGTGATTAGACAACAAGCGTTCATGCCCAGCGTTCGGAAAGAAGGCTGAAAACAGAGCTATATGATTTGTAGCCCAACAAACTGTTTGGCAACGGTTTTCTCTTTCGCTGACCGCTCTCTGTAAACCCGCGCAATCAGCTACAGTGCCAGCCCACCCTGCCAAACCTGCTGCAGCTCCAGCGCGTCGTTCAGATGCAGCACGTCAGCGCGCGCGCCGGGTTGCAGACGTCCCAGATCGGATCGCCCAATCAGGTCCGCAGGCCGGGTGGAGGCCATCTCCAGCGCCGTCTCCAGCGGGACATCACAACCCTCAACCAGGATCTGCACAGCCGTTGCCAGCTCCAGATGCGCGCCCGCAAGGGTACCATCAGCCAGGGTCAGACGGTTGTTATCACGGCGAATTTCGCGGCCATTTAGTGTAAACCGGTCAATGTCTGAGCCTCCGGTGGCCATGGAATCGCTGACCAGAAACACCTGGCCCGGCCCTGTCTTTGCAGCAAGCGCTGCCCGTATCGACGCCCGGTGCACATGGACGCCATCAGCAATCAGCCCGGCGGACAGCCCACCAAGATCAAGCGCCGCGCCGACAACACCGGGTTCACGGTTTCCCAGCTGGCTCTGGGCGTTGAACAGATGGGTGACACAGCGCGCGCCCGCCGCAACCGCCGCCACGCAATCGGCATGGCTGGCATCAGTGTGGCCCAGCGACACCAGAACACCCGCCTCGCTCAACCGCCGGATCTGCGCCGGGGTCGCCGCCTCGCAGGCCAGGGTCACCTTCAGCACCGGCAACCGGCTGGCCGCTGCGCACAACCTCTCCAGATCGGTTTCGCTCATCTGGCGTATCAGCGACGCATCATGCGCACCCTTGCGCGAGACCGCCAGATGTGGCCCCTCCAGATGCAACCCGACGATGCCCGAAACACCAGCAGCAATCGCCTCGACAGTCGCTTCAATCGCGCGGGCAACGAAATTCGGTGTATCAGTGATCAGCGTTGGCAGGATCGAGGTCGCACCAATCCGCGCGTGTGCTGCAGCGATGACCTGCAATTGCTCAAGCTCTGGGACGTCATTGAACATGACGCCACCGCCGCCGTTGACCTGCAGATCGACAAACCCGGCGGTCAGGATACCGCCATCTAGTGCTGTAACCTCGGCCCCCTCGGGTAGTTTACCCACCGGCAGGACCGCCACGATCTGATCGCCGCGCAGCACCAGCGCGCTGTCGTCTTCCCAACCCACCGGGGTCAGGATCCGCGCGCCAGTCAGCGCGCGCAGCGGATGCTCATCTTCGATCATACGGTTTCCGTCACTTTCTTCAGGTGGCGCGGTGCATCAGGATCAATCCCGCGCGAGGCAGCAAAGGCTTCGACCATCGCATAGAAGGACACAATCAGGCTGATCGGATCGGTCAACGCATGATCCGTGCGGACATGATCCACCCGGCGCGCCGCTGTGACCTTATCCGTGGTGGCAAAAACCTGCGCGCCCTTGGCAGCGATCTGATCAGCAATCCCCGCCAGCGCGCCCTCGGCCGCATCTGCCGCTGCAAAGCCCAGCACCGGGAACCCCTCTTCCACAATAGACACTGGCCCATGCAAGACCTCCGCCGAGGAGTAACTCTCCGCATGCAACTGGCAGGTTTCCTTGAATTTCAGCGCCGCCTCATTGGACACCGCCAAAGCCTGCCCCCGTCCCAATGTGAACAGAGATGACCGCGCGCCGATGGCGTCGCGCACCTCGGGCCAGTCAATCCGGCAGGCGCGGTCCAATTGCTCCGGCAGCGCGTGCAGCGCTGCAAGAACCGCCTGATTGCGATCCCATTTGGCCAGCAGCCACAACCCCGCGACAGCCGAAGTCACAAAGGTCTTTGTCGCCGCCACGCTCAGCTCTGGTCCGGCGTGAATGTCCAGCGTATGATTCGCCGCCGCCGCCAGCGGCGAGGCCGCATCATTGGTCAACGCAACCGACAGCGCGCCATCATTGCGCGCACTGTCCGCCATCGACACGATGTCCGGGCTTTTACCGGACTGCGACACGGCGAGGCTCAGCGCGCCCTTCAGACGTAGTGGTGCCTTGTAGATTGAGGCCACCGACGGCCCGACTGAGGCAACAGGCACCCCCAGCATGATCTCACTGGCGTATTTCAGATAGGTACAAACATGGTCGGACGAACCGCGCGCAACAGTCACCATGACGTTGGGGTCAAGGGTGCGCGCCGCATCCGCGACGGCCTCAATCTCTGCGCCGCCATGGCTCAGCAGCCGGTCCACAGCGGTCGGGATCTCGTCGATCTCGCGACGCATTTTGGTGATATTAGTCATGGTCCCCTCCTCAGGGTCGCCAGGTTAGGTCGTCCCGAGCCGCAGCTCGGCGACAAAATCATAGGCATCGCCGCGATAGATCGAGCGGGTGAACTCCACCACGCGCCGGTTGCGCAAATACGATGTTCGCACGATGCTCAGGCCAGCCATCCCAGGCTCGACCCCCAGCATCTGCGCCTCTTGTTCGGGCAGGTTGATCGCCGATATCCGCTGCAAAGCCCGCACCGGACGGCTACCGGATTGCTCCAAGACCTCGTAAAGCGAGCCTCGCACAGCCTGCGGATTGGGCAGGATGTCCACCGGCAGGGACGCGCGTTCGATCGCCATCGGGCGCCCATTGGCCCGGCGCAGACGCGCGATCCGGGCGACCGCCTCCCCAGAGGTCAGCGCCAGGGCCATCACCTCTTCCGGTGACGGCGTGTGAATGCCGCGTTCCAGCCATTCGACACTGGTGTCATACCCGCGCCGCTCCATATCTTCGGTAAAGGAGGTCAGCTGCGACAGCGATTGCTCGACCTTGGGCGTGCCATCCCCCACAAAACTGCCCGAGCCCTGCCGCTGTACGATAATGCCGCGATCGACCAGATCCTGCATCGCACGGCGTACGGTGACCCGCGACAGGCCGGTGAGTGTTGCAATCTCCCGCTCCGCAGGCAGCGGCGCGCTTTTGGGTAGGAGCCCGGTTTCAATGCCATCTTCAATGCGCTGGCGCAGCCGCACGTAGCGGGGCCCGGCCGCATCCTCCAGCCAGGCGGCCGGCGTCAGGAATTCCTCAACCGTCATACCACCTCCTGCGCGATTTCGCGGGCAAATCGGCGTGCCAACTCTAGCGCGCCATCCAGTGGTGAACCTTCCGCTTCCCGCAGATAATCCGCTACATCCGCAGGCAGATAGGCGGCGTATTGCGCGGCGACACCCCCGATATGGTAAACAGGTTCCTCAGGCCGACGCCCCAGCGCCTGCAACCCGTTGCACAGATACTCAGCGCCCTCCACCATCAGCCGCTGACCCGCTTTATCACCTTCCATCGCAGCCTTGGCCACGCGTGGCGCATAGGCGCCAAAGGCCACCGGTCGCGCGGTCTGGGCAAACCGGACAATCTTCGCCGTCTCATTGGAAAAATCACGCAAACAGCTGCGCAGAAGCGGCGTCATCGGTTCGATCCCTTCGGCCGCCTGCAACGTCAATTGCAACACACGCCGCCCCAGCCAACCGCCTGAAGCCTCATCCCCCAGGACCGTACCATGGCCACCAATAAGCGTAACCTGACCGGCCACCTGACGCCCGAGGAACGACCCGGTGCCAACCCCGATGAGGCTGGCGGTCTCCTCTCCCATTGCGCCGACAACAGCGGGCATGCGGTCATCTTCCACCCGGACATGCGCCTGTGGCAGGGCCTCCGCGACCCGCGCGGCAGACTCACAATCAATAACGCCGGCCAATCCGGCATAGACCGGTATCTGAGAAAACACCTCATCGGTCAGACCCGACTGCCGCTGCAAATCCGCCAATCCGGCGCTCAGAGTCTCAACCGCCTGATCCGGCGCTGTATAGACATTGGCACTACCACCCGTCACCACCAACTGCTGCGGCGGTGTCGCCCCTGATTTCAGTAGGGCAAAGCGGCAAGAGGTTCCCCCTCCATCCACGGCGATCAGATATGGAAAGCGCGAGTCGGTCATGCAATACCTATAAGATACCTTTCATTCAAAATAAAGACCTCTCTAACAGCAATGTCGTGATACTGCGAGGTAATCGGCGGAATTCGCTGCAAAAATCATATGTACAAATTAAATGGTAGACAAGTGGTATTGTATAGGTATTAAATACTTCTCATTCACCTGAGGGGGAGGAATCACATGGGATCGAGGAGCGATAACGCACCCAAGACCGCCACATCTGCACGGGCTGACACACAGCCCACGGCGCAGACAGAGACATTACACCCCCGTGCTCAGGGATTGGATCTGCGCGCCGATGCGGAGATTCTCGATACGCTGCTGGACGGTCAACTGCGCGCATTGGAAGCTGTTGCCAGCGCCCGTCCGTCCATCTCGGCCGGTGCGGCCCTGCTCACCAACAGCCTGCACAACGGTGGCCATCTGCACTACGCGGCCGCAGGGTCTTCTGCGCTGATGGCACTGGCTGATGGTGCAGAGTTGCCCGGCACCTTCGGCATCAGCGCCGATCAGATTTCCGTTCATATGGCTGGCGGAATCCCTGCCGATGGGCGCATGCCCGGCCATACCGAAGACGACACTGCGGCAGGCGCCAGAGCCGCCGCCACTGTGTGCGCAAATGATGTGGTCATCGCCCTGTCTGCCAGCGGCAGCACCCCATTTCCGTTGGGCTTTGCCCAGACAGCGCAGGCTGCAGGCGCCAAGGTGATCGCCGTTGCCAACAATGCTGACACACCGCTTCTGAACCTGGCCGATGTCGCGATCTGCCTGCCGACCCCGGCAGAGGTCATTGCAGGATCGACCCGCATGGGGGCCGGCACCGCACAGAAGGCCGCCTTGAATATGATGTCCACGCTGGCCGGCATCCGCATGGGGCATGTGATGGATGGCATGATGGTCAATCTCATCGCCGACAATGCCAAGCTGCGCCAACGCGCCGTCCGCATCGTCTGCACACTGACCGATCAGAACGCCGAAGACGCCGCCAAAGCGCTGGATCAGACAGGCGGAGCGGTAAAGCCGGCCATTCTGCTCTTGCAGGGCGCCGCCTCACCCACCGCGGCAGAAACCCTGCTGCGCCACAACAAGGACAACCTGCGAGCCGCGCTCGCACAGGTGTAACGGTCGGCCATGCGCCACCCAAGAGGTCACCAAGACCCTGAACACAAATACCAAACATGCAAACTGGGAGATACTGAATGACACGGAAACTCTTTACCCTCGCGCTGCTCGGCTCGACCGTGATCGGCGGCGCCGCAGCTGCTGAAGATGTAACGCTGACCATTGAGAGCTGGCGCAACGATGACCTCGCCCTCTGGCAGGACAAGATCATTCCCGCCTTTGAAGCGGCCAACCCTGGCATCAAACTGAAATTCACCCCCTCCGCCCCGGCTGAATACAATGCCGTTCTGAACTCCAAACTGGATGCGGGCAGCGCCGGTGACTTGATCACATGCCGCCCCTTTGACGCCTCGCTTGGTCTTTATGACAAGGGCCAGTTGGCCGATCTCTCAGATCTGGACGCCATGGGCAGCTTCTCCGATGTCGCTAAATCCGCCTGGCAGACCGATGACGGTTCCGCCACCTTCTGCGTTCCGATTGCTTCGGTGATCCACGGCTTCATCTACAACAAAGACGCCTTTGCCGAGCTGGGTGTGAATGTACCCGAAACCGAAGATGAGTTCTTTGCGGCGCTGGAAAAGATCAAGGAAGACGGCAACTACGTTCCTCTGGCCATGGGCACCAACGACCAGTGGGAAGCCGCTACCATGGGCTATAACAACATTGGTCCGAACTACTGGAAAGGTGAGGAAGGCCGTCTTGCCTTGATCGCAGGCGAGCAGAAACTGACCGACGATCAGTGGGTTGCCCCCTATGAGACCCTATCGAAGTGGGGCGCTTACATGGGCGACGGCTATGAGGCGCAAACCTATCCCGACAGCCAGAACATCTTCACCCTGGGCCGCGCCGCGATCTATCCTGCCGGTAGCTGGGAAATCTCTGGCTTCAACACTCAGGCTGATTTTGAAATGGGCGCGTTCAAACCGCCAGTCAAAGCCGCAGGCGACACCTGCTACATCTCGGATCACACCGACATCGCCGTGGGCCTGAACGCCGCCTCCCCCAATGCCGAGGCTGCCAAAACCTTCCTGAACTGGGTCGGCTCGGCTGAGTTCGCGGCAATCTATGCCAATGCGCTGCCGGGCTTCTTCTCGCTGTCGAACCATGAGGTCGCAATGGAGGATCCGCTGGCACAGGAGTTCGTCTCCTGGCGTGGCGAGTGTGAGAGCACCATCCGCTCCACCTACCAGATCCTGTCGCGCGGCACGCCCAACCTCGAAAACGAGACATGGGGTGCATCCGTCGCCGCGATCAAAGGTACCAAGGCAGCTGCCGATCTCGGTGCAGAACTGCAAGAGGGTCTGGCCAGTTGGTACGCGCCGCAAAAGTAAGCGCGCCGCCAGCTGCTTCAGCTGACTGACCTAACACTCAGGCGTCCGGGCGGCCCCATGCGGCCCGGACCCGCCGACAGATGGGACACATCATGCAAAACACCCCTCATAAACCGCGCAGACGCTGGCATATCGCCGTTTTCCTCGCACCCGCTGTGCTGGTCTACACCGCCATCATGATTTTCCCGCTGTTCAATACCCTGCGGCTTGCGCTCTACAGCGAGAGCGACCAGATCCGCCAGTTTGTGGGCCTTGCGAATTTCGAGACCCTGTTCTCCAATCCCAACTGGTCCGAACAATTCTGGAACGCGCTTGGCAATAACTTCTGGTTTTTCTTTGTGCATATGCTGGTGCAGAATCCCATCGGGGTGGCACTGGCGGCGATCCTCAGTCATCCCCGGCTCCGGTTTGCTGCGCTCTATCGCACCGCGATCTTTGTGCCCACGATCCTCAGCTTTGTGATCGTTGGCTTTGCCTGGAAACTGATCCTCTCCCCCATCTGGGGCATCACACCGGATCTATTGGACGCCATCGGCCTGAAGTGGCTGTTCGCCCCCTGGCTGGGCAAGGAAGACTACGCCCTGACCACGCTGGCGCTGATCTCTGTCTGGCAGTTTGTCGGCATCCCGATGATGCTAATTTATGCCGCCCTGCTGTCGATCCCGGAAGAGGTGATCGAGGCGGGCGAGGTTGACGGCATTACCGGCATGTCCGCCTTCTGGAAGATCAAACTGCCGCTGATCCTGCCCTCCATCGGGATTATCTCAATCCTGACATTTGTGGGTAACTTCAACGCCTTCGACTTGATCTACACCACTCAGGGCGCGCTCGCTGGGCCAGATTTCTCCACCGACATTCTCGGCACTTTCATGTATCGCACTTTCTTCGGATTTCAGCTGCAATTGGGCGATCCGCATATGGGCTCCGCCATTGCCACCGCCATGTTTGCGATCATCCTGATTGGTGTGTGTATCTATCTGTTCGGCATCCAGACCCGTCTGCGCCGCTACCAGTTCTGAGGATCCGACGATGCATAAATCCCGTTCAAATCCGCTCAACAGTCTCCTCGCCCACGGCGCGCTGATCACCTACACGCTGATCGCTTTGTTTCCGGTCTTCGTCATTCTGGTGAACAGCTTCAAAACCCGCAAAGCCATCTTTCGCGACCCGCTGGGTCTGCCCACATCGGACACGTTTTCGATGGTCGGCTATCAGACCGTTCTGAAACAGGGGGATTTCTTCCTCTATTTCCAGAACTCGATGATTGTAACCGTGGTGTCATTGGCGTTGGTGCTGCTGTTTGGCGCCATGGCCGCCTTTGCCCTCGCGGAGTACCGGTTCAAGGGCAATATGCTGCTTGGCCTGTACCTTGCCCTTGGCATTATGATCCCGATCCGCATCGGCACCGTCGCCATTCTGGAACTGATGGTGGACACCGGCCTGGTGAACACGCTGACTGCACTGATCCTCGTCTATACCGCGCAAGGGCTACCGTTGGCGGTGTTCATCCTGTCGGAATTCATGAAACAGGTGAGCGATGATCTGAAAAACGCCGGCCGCATCGACGGGTTGTCGGAATACACCATCTTCTTCCGACTGGTCTTGCCGCTGGTGCGTCCAGCCATGGCCACGGTCGCTGTTTTCAACATGATCCCGATCTGGAACGACCTCTGGTTCCCGCTGATCCTGGCCCCAGCCGAGGAAACCAAGACGCTGACCTTGGGCAGCCAAGTCTTCATCGGCCAATTCGTCACCGACTGGAACGCGGTGCTCTCGGCGCTGTCCATGGCGATCCTACCGGTGATGGTGCTCTATGTGATTTTCTCACGCCAGCTTATCCGCGGCATCACCTCCGGGGCAGTGAAATGATGCTACCACTCAACCCACCCCCCTGCCCGGCTGCAATGCCGGGCCGCGCCGGACCAGCCCCCCAAGATGGCAGACCTCTGTCATCTCTTGGTCCGGCGCACTCAACCGCCGTGCAGCTCAACAATCATTCAGGAGGCTGCCAATGACCCGCGTTCTGATTGCAGGCCTCGGCAATATGGGATTGTCCCATGCTTTGGCCCATCACCATGATGACTCCGCGCAGATCGTCGGACTGGTCAATCGCACCGGTGCAGCGGCGCAGGAACCGTTGCGGGATTATCCGGTCTTTTCCGATTTTTACGAAGCTCTCGCCGCGACCACCCCTGATCTGGTGGTGATCGCCACCTATTCCGACAGCCACGCCACCTATGCCATCGCCGCGATGGAGGCCGGCGCGCATGTGTTTGTCGAAAAGCCGCTGGCCACCACCGTAGCTGACGCCCGCGCCGTGACCGACACCGCCCGCCGCCTGGGGCGCAAGCTGATGGTGGGCTATATCCTGCGCCACCACCCAAGCTGGCAGCGCCTGATTGCTGAGGCCCGCGATCTCGGCCCACCGTATGTGTTCCGCATGAATCTCAACCAGCAGTCAGACGGCCCCACATGGGACACCCACAAGGCTCTGATGCTAACCACCTCTCCGATCGTGGATTGCGGCGTGCATTACGTCGATGTCATGTGCCAGATCACCGATGCCACGCCCCAGCGCGTCCACGGCATCGGCCTGCGCCTGTCGGAGGAAATCGCCGAGGATATGTATAACTACGGCCAGTTTCAGGTGAGTTTCTCCGACGGCTCCGTCGGCTGGTACGAGGCCGGTTGGGGGCCGATGATGTCCGAAACCGCGTATTTCGTGAAAGACGTGGTGTCGCCCAATGGCTCCGTCTCGATCACCGAAACCGACAAGAGCGGCTCGGACGATGTGGATGGCCATACCGCCGTTGGCAGCCTGATCGTGCATCGCAGCGCGCAAGGCATCCCCGACCGCCATATCGACCTGCCCGATGAACCGGACCATAACGCCCTCTGCGCTGCCGAACAGGCCCATATGCTGCGCGTCATCGCCGAGGACATCGACATGGGTCGGCATATGAAGGACGCCGTTGCCTCGCTGGCGATCTGCCTTGCCGCCGACCAGAGCATCCGCAGCGGCGCGCCTGTCGATCTGACATCTGACCTGGCAGAGGCTGAGGCCACAGCGCCCGCCTCTCCCTCCCCCTGACCCCGAAGACCTGAAGGACACCCGTCATGACCGCCCTACAGCTTACCAATGTCTGCAAATCATTCGGCCCGGTCGAGGTTCTGAAAGACATCAACCTCACTGTTGAAGATGGCGAATTCGTGGTCTTCGTCGGCCCCTCGGGCTGCGGCAAATCCACCCTGCTGCGGGTCATCTCCGGGCTGGAGGATGCCACAGGCGGCGAAATCACCATCGGTGGACAGACCGTCACCACCACGCCCCCCGCCAAGCGCGGCATTGCCATGGTGTTCCAGTCCTATGCGCTCTATCCGCATCTCACCGTGCGCGAAAACATGGCGCTGGCCCTGAAACAGGAACGCCAGTCCAAAGAAGAAATCAACGCCCGCGTCGCCGAAGCCAGCCGCATGTTGTCGCTGGAAGACTATCTAGACCGCCGCCCCTCGGAACTCTCCGGCGGGCAACGCCAGCGCGTCGCCATTGGCCGCGCTGTGGTGCGTGAGCCGAAGCTGTTCCTGTTTGACGAACCGCTCTCCAATCTGGATGCCGCCCTGCGCATGAACACACGGCTGGAAATCGCCCGGCTGCACCGGCAGCTGTCAGCCAGCATGATCTACGTGACCCACGACCAGATCGAGGCGATGACCCTCGCCGATAAAATCGTGGTGCTGCGCGATGGCCGGATCGAACAGGTCGGCACGCCGATGGAACTCTACAACAACCCCGCCAACCGCTTTGTGGCGGAATTCATCGGCGCACCTGCGATGAACTTTGTTCCGGCGCAGCGCCTGGGTGGCAGCAGCGGCCAATTCATTGGCATTCGCCCGGAATACGCGCGCATCAGTCCCGACGGCCCCCTCGCGGGGGAAGTGATTCACGTGGAAAAGCTCGGCGGCGACACCAATATCCTCGTCGATATGGGCGAAGACCTCACCTTTACTGCACGTCTCTTTGGTCAGCATGACACCAATGTGGGTGAGATCCTGCAGTTTGATTTCAACCCGGCCAACTGTCTCACCTTCGATGCGAACGGTCAGCGCATCTGATCCAAAAGCGTACATCAGGCCGCTCGATTTCCCGGTCCCCGTCCGATTGTGACCATTTGGGACAAATCAGGCGGCCTGCTATATTAGGGCGTTACAAATGTTCATGTTAGCGCTAACTAGGCGTCAGCGGTGCTCTTGAGTGATTCGCAACTCAACGTTCACAATGGGGCAGGAACAACCGAGGGAGACCACGATGACGCAGACCTGGCAACTTCTGGCACAACACCGGGCACGGACTGCCGATACCACGCTGCTCTCGCTCTTTGACGCGCCTGACCGGTTTCAGCGTTTCTCTGCCGAAACCGACAGCCTGCTCTTGGATTATTCCAAAACCGCACTCGACGCCACCGCGCTCTCGCTGCTGGAGCGCCTCACCGCCGAGGCGGGCCTCGCGGATCGCATCAGCCAGATGTTCCGTGGCGAGAAGATCAACACCACCGAAAACCGCGCTGTACTGCACACTGCCCTGCGGGCCCAGTCTGACACGCCAATCCTGGTCGACGACGAGGACATCCTGCCGCCCGTGCGTCAGACGCTGCAACAGATGGAGAGCTTCGCCGAGGCACTGCGCGATGGCACCCTACGCTCCAGCACCGGGGCAAAATTCACCGATGTGATCAACATTGGCATTGGCGGTTCCGACCTTGGCCCGGCTATGGCGACGCTGGCGCTCGCCCCGTACCATGACGGACCGCGCTGCCATTTTGTGTCCAACGTCGATGGCGCCCATATTGCCGACACGCTGACGGGACTGGACCCGCAGACCACATTGGTCATCATCGCGTCCAAGACTTTCACCACCATTGAGACCATGACCAACGCCCGCACCGCGCTGGACTGGCTGCGCGCCGCAGTGGGGGAAAATACCTCCGCCCATCTGGCCGCCGTCTCCACCGCGCAGGACAAAACCGCCGCCTTTGGCATTGCCCCCGAACGGGTCTTCGGCTTTGCCGACTGGGTGGGCGGGCGCTACTCGCTCTGGGGGCCGGTGGGGCTGCCGATCATGATCGCCATTGGGGCGGAGAATTTCCGTCAGTTCCTGTCCGGTGCCGCTGCGATGGATACGCATTTCCGCACCGCGTCCTTCCGCGAGAACCTGCCGGTTATGCTCGCCATGACCGGCATCTGGCACCACAATATCTGCGGCTACGACAGCCGCGCCATCCTGCCTTACGACCAGCGTCTGGCCCGCTTCCCCGCCTATCTCCAGCAGCTGGATATGGAAAGCAACGGCAAGAGCGTTGCCCTCGACGGCAGCCCCCTGCCCCGCGCCTCAGGCCCGGTTGTCTGGGGTGAACCCGGCACCAACGGCCAGCACGCTTTCTACCAGCTGCTGCATCAGGGTACCCGCGTGGTGCCTGCCGAATTCCTCATCGCCGCCAAGGCCCATGAAGAGGATCTGACCCACCACCATCAATTGCTGGTCTCCAACTGCCTCGCCCAGTCCGAGGCGCTGATGCTGGGCCGCTCGCACACAGACGCCCGCGCCATCGCCGCCAAACGCGGCTTTACCGGCGAGGTCTTGGAACAGATGGCAGGGCACCTGTCCTTTGCTGGCAATCGCCCCTCTGTGACCCTCGCCTATCCGAAACTGACGCCCTTTGTGCTCGGTCAGCTGATTGCGCTTTATGAACACCGCGTCCTTGTAGAAGGGGTGATCTGGGGGCTGAATTCCTTTGATCAATGGGGCGTCGAACTGGGCAAGGAGCTGGCCGTCAGCTTGCTGCCGCTGGTCGATGGCTCCGCCCCGCCCGAGGCTTATGAGGCCAAAGACGGCTCCACTCGAGGCCTGCTGTCTAAACTCACCTGATCCGCCCGCCGCCCTTCCGCCCCTCAGCTGACAGAGAAAAAGCCATGGTATCCCGCGTCATTCCCGTCCAGTCCTTTGATCTCGTGCTGTTTGGTGCGACTGGGGACCTCGCCCGCCGCAAGATCCTGCCCAGCCTGTTCCACCGCTTCCAGATCGGCCAATTCTCGGACGATTGCCGCATCATCGGCACCTCGCGCAGCGAAATGGATCGCAAGGGGTTTCAGGAGATGGTCGCCGACGCCATCCGCACCTATGGCCAGCCGGGCGAGACCAGCGACGATGAAATCGCAGCCTTCGTGGATCTGCTGCACTACACCGCCGTAGACGCGCGCGGCGACAACGGCTGGCAGGCGCTTGGCGCTCTGCTGCGCGACGATGCCATCCGCGCCTTCTACCTTTCCGTCGGGCCGAGCCTGTTCCCTGATATCGCCGGGCGTCTGCGCTCCACTGGGATCGCCACCCCCGACAGCCGCATTGTTCTGGAAAAACCCTTCGGCCATGATCTGGCTTCGGCACAGGCGCTGAATGCTGCCCTGCGCGCGAATTTCGAAGAACATCAGATCTACCGGATCGACCACTATCTGGGCAAAGAGACCGTCCAGAACCTGATGGCGCTGCGCTTTGCCAATTCGCTGTTTGAACCCTTGTGGAATTCCTCGCACATCGACCATGTTCAGATCACCGTCGCCGAGAGCATCGGCGTCAAGGGGCGCGGCGAATACTACGACAAATCCGGCGCCATGCGCGATATGGTCCAGAACCACCTGATGCAGCTCCTGTGCCTCACCGCGATGGAGCCCCCCGCCCGCTTCACCCCCAACGCCGTGCGCGACGAGAAGGTCAAGGTGATCGAGGCGCTGAACCCCGTCGCCCCGGACCAGATCGCCCGTGGCCAGTATCGCGGCCCGGAGGGAGAGGCCTACCGCGACCATGCAGGCAATCCTGCCAGCACCACCGAAAGCTTCATCGCGATGAAGGTGGAGGTTGCCAATTGGCGATGGGCCGGCACGCCATTTTACCTGCGCACCGGCAAATGCCTGCGCGCCCGCGAGTCGGAAATCGCTGTGTTCTTCCGCGACCCGCCGCACAACATCTTTGCAGAGGACACCGGCACCGGCGGCATCAAGGGCAACGTGCTGGTCATTCGACTGCAACCGGATGAGGGCATCACCCTGCGCACCACGATCAAGGATCCCGGTCCCGGCGGCATGCGCCTCACCGGCGCCAATCTCGACATGACCTTCGCCGACAGCCTGCCTGAGGCCGGACGCCCTCAGGATGCCTATGAACGGCTGATCATGGATGTGATCCGGGGCAACCAGACGCTGTTCATGCGCGGTGATGAGGTGGAGGCGGCCTGGGCCTGGGCCGATCCGATCATCGCAGGCTGGACCGACAACAGCAACAACACCCCGCAACCCTATGATCCCGGCAGCTCCGGGCCAGAGGATGCACTGCTGCTGATGCACCGCGACAACCGACGCTGGCGCGGCATCGGCTCCTGAGCCTCCCGCTCTCGCCCCGCCACGATCCGACACGACCAAACCGGCACCTGACTGACTGAAAGAGGCACCTGATGCGTTTGAACCAAACAGTCCGCGACGTCACAGACCGAATTATCGCCCGCAGCGCCAAACCCCGCGCTGCCTATCTGGCCCGGATGCGCGCCGCCAAGGGCAAAGGCCCCGCCCGTGCCCATCTCTCGTGCAGCGGTCAGGCGCACGCCTATGCTGCCACCGGTGAGGATCAGATGCCCCTCGCCGAAGGCACCGCCGGGCACCTCGGCATCGTGACCGCCTATAACGACATGCTCTCGGCGCATCAGCCGTTTGAAACCTACCCGCAACGGATCCGCGACGCGGTGCGCCGCGTTGGCGGCACGGCGCAGGTTGCAGGCGGCGTACCGGCCATGTGCGATGGCGTCACCCAGGGCGAGGCGGGGATGGAGCTTAGCCTGTTCTCCCGCGACACCATCGCCATGGCCACCGGCATCGCCCTCAGCCACAATGTCTTTGATGCCAGTGTCTATCTCGGTGTCTGCGACAAGATCGTGCCGGGTCTGGTCATCGGCGCGCAGGTCTTTGGCCATCTGCCCGCAGTGTTTCTGCCCGCCGGTCCGATGACCTCCGGCATTTCCAACGACGACAAGGCCAAGGTCCGCCAGAAATTCGCCGCCGGTGAAATCGGGCGCGACGAGCTGCTGAAATCGGAGATGGCCGCCTATCACGGCCCCGGCACCTGCACCTTTTATGGCACCGCCAATACCAACCAGATGCTGATGGAGTTCATGGGCCTACACCTGCCCGGCTCCTCCTTCGTCAACCCCGGCACCGATATGCGTGCTGCCCTCACGGAGGAAGGCGCCCGCCGCGCCCTCGCCCTCAGCGCGCTTGGCAATGACTACACGCCGGTCTGCGATATTCTGGATGAACGCGCCTATGTGAATGGCATCGTCGGGCTGATGACGACCGGTGGCTCCACCAATCTACTGATCCACCTGATCGCCATGGCACGCGCTGGCGGCATCATTCTGGACTGGCAGGATTTCTCTGACCTCTCAGACGTGGTCCCGCTACTGGCGCGGGTTTATCCCAACGGTCTGGCCGATGTGAACCACTTCCACGCCGCAGGTGGTCTGGGTTATGTGATCTCCCAGTTGCTGAATTCCGGCCATCTGCATCCCGACACCAAGACCGTCGCAGGCAGCGGGCTAGAGGGCTACACCGCCGAACCCTTCCTCAGCGATGAAGGGCTGGTGTGGAAACCCGGCGCTGCCGAGACCCTCAACGACAAGATCATTCGCCCGGCAAGCGATCCCTTCCAGCCCACCGGCGGGCTTTCCCGCCTGTCCGGCAATCTTGGCACCGGGGTGATGAAAATCTCCGCCGTTGCGCCCGAACATCGCGTGGTCGAAGCCCCGGCCCGTGTCTTCCACGACCAGGAGGAGGCCAAGGCCGCCTTCAAGGCCGGGGAACTGGACAAGGGCGACGTTGTGATCGTCGTCCGCTTCCAGGGGCCGAAGGCCAACGGCATGCCGGAGCTGCATTCGATGACGCCCTTCCTCGGCATCATGCAGGGGCGCGGTCAGAAGGTGGCGCTGGTCACCGATGGCCGCATGTCCGGCGCCTCGGGCAAGATCCCCTCCGCCATCCATGTGGTGCCGGAAGCACTCGATGGCGGCGCAATTGCCCAGATACGCGACGGCGATATCGTCCGGGTCGACGCCCTCACCGGCGCGCTGGAGGTTCTGAGCGAAGGGTTTGATGCCCGCGAGCCAGTGGTCGCCGACCTCTCCGCCTATCAGCATGGCACCGGCCGCGAGATGTTCGCGCTGTTCCGCAATGCCGTCACCTCTGCCGACACCGGCGCCACCGTATTCTCGACCCTGATCGGAGACTGACCCATGGCCATCACCCCACAAGACGCCAGCACCCGTGCCCGCGAAATCTGCCAACTCGCCCCCATCGTGCCGGTGCTGGTTGTCCATGACGTCGCCCACGCCTGCCCGCTGGCAGAAGCCCTGGTCGCCGGTGGCCTGCCTGCGCTGGAGGTCACCCTACGCACCCCCGCTGCGCTGGATGTGATCGCCGAGATGGCTAAGGTCAAAGGCGGCGTTGTTGGTGCCGGTACGCTGGTCACGCCGGAGGATGTCACCCGTGCCGTCGCCGCCGGAGCGCAGTTCGGCGTCTCCCCCGGTGCCACGGACACTCTGCTGGACGCGGCAGAAGCCGCTGGCCTGCCGATGCTGCCGGGTGCTGCCACCGCCTCTGAAGCGATGCGCCTGCTCGCGCGCGGCTATGACATGCTGAAATTCTTCCCGGCTGAGGCCTCAGGCGGCGCGCCCGCGCTCAAATCCATCGGCGCCCCGCTGCCACAGATCAGCTTCTGCCCGACCGGCGGCGTCAGCCCGGACAATGCAAACAGCTACCTGTCGCTCTCCAACGTGGTCTGCGCCGGCGGCAGCTGGGTGGCCCCGGCGAAACTGGTTGAGGCAGGTGACTGGGACGGCATCCGCGACCTCGCCCGCGCCGCCAGCCAACTGCCACGCTGATCGCAAAGCTCTGACAGAGACAAACCCGCAGCCCTGTGCAAACGGCGCTGCGGGACGGCCACCGCTATACGCCGCTCAAAGCAGGCGGATCAGGCCGGATGACCGCTGGATTTTGGCGCATCGTCGCAAATCTCATACCAGCCGGGCTTCTCCGACACGAACTCATGAAACCGGTTTCTCGTCGAAATCTCACTGTCCAGCGCATTTGCAGCAATCGGGAAACTGTCCTCCTCTGACAGGATTTCACCAAGCGAGCTGCCGCAGATCCTACAGAAACATCTTCCGTATTTATACGGCGCGCCCGGCTGGTACAGGGCTACCTGATCCCTGCCCGCGACCCAGGTCAGATCTTCCCGTTTCACAAAAACGATGGTGCTCGCCCCCGCCTTTCGGCAGCGCGAACAATGACACGTGCCCATCATCGTTGGCTCCGCCTTCAGTCGGAATTTGACCGCGCCGCAGCAACAGCTCCCGTCAATCATCACATCAATCCTTCACTGCACAATTTGCAGGAACAATACATGAACATTTAAGTTCAGACAATCCCAAACGCAACGCCCCACACCGGCGCTCGCAGCGAGGTGGCACCTCAACAAATCTGGCATTGATGGGGATTGGACCGGGCCCCCTAGCCCTCCAGCTCACCCCGCCAGGGCGGATTTGCACCGGGGCGGGACACCGTGACCGCCGCCGCCCGCGCACCATATCCCAGACAGGCGCGCAGCTCTTCGGGATCCATCTCACCGCGGGCCGCATCCTCCAGCACGCCAGCTTCGGTTGCGGCGGCCATAAACCCTGCATTGAACGTATCGCCAGCCCCAACTGTATCCGCGACCACCGCCACCTGTGCAGGCACTTCGACGGTGGGGCCGGAGCGCAGGAACCCCTTGGCGCCCTTGCTGCCCAATGTCAGGATCACCAGCCCCGGTCCCATCCCCGTCTCCCCGGCCAGGACCTGGCGGATTTTCTCCTCAAGCGGTGCGTTACCGGGATAGATCCAGTGCAGATCCTCGTCCGAGACTTTGACAATCCCGGCCCCCGCCACCATCGCTGCCAAGCGGCTGCGATAGGCCGCCTCATCCTTGGCAAACCCGGCCCGCACATTAGGGTCGATCATGATGATCCGGCGTCCCCGTTCGCGTGCCGCCAGCGCTGCATAGGCTTCTGCCGCAGCACCATTGCACAGGGAAATCCCACCAAAGAACAACGCCTCCACATCCTCGGACAGCTCCGGCAACCGGTCAGGATGCAGGCTGGCCCCGGCGGAATTCTCGTCAAAGAAGTGATACTCCGCATGACCGTCACGCAGATGCACAAAGGCCAGCGTGGAGGGCTGATCGGATCGTTCGGCAAACCCGTGATCCACATCTGACGCCGTCAGCGCCGCCGCCAGTTGCTGGCCAAAAAGATCGCGCGACAGGCCGGTGAACAGGCCGGTTTTCTGCCCCAGCCGTCCCAGCGCAATCGCCGTATTAAACACCGCGCCACCGCAATGGGGCACGAACCCGGTCCGCGCATCAGCGCCATCCACCACCGGCACAGCCCCGGCAACCGGCGCCGGGATCATGTCGATCAGCGCCTCTCCACAACATAGGATCATTCTGTCTTACCTCTCCAGATCACATCCACAGGCAGCGAGGCGGCGGCCACACGATCTGCATTGGCCAGGTCGTTGCCCTCCGCCCGTGCCGCTGCCTCCGCGTCGCTCAAACCATAGGCCTGCCAGCGCGCCACAAGGCGCTCCCGCAATATGTCGCGTGGGACATCGACCCGCACCGACAAGTCCCAAAGCGCTGCCAGATCGCGCCAGCCCGCCGCGTCAAACATCAGATAATTGCCCTCGACCACCGCAACCTCAACACCGGCATCCACCCGTGCGGCACCAGCGATTGCAATGTCCCGCGCGCGATCGAATTCGGGGTAGATCACCTCTTCGTCCGCCGCCATCGCCGCTATCAGACGCTGAAATCCCGCCTGATCAAAGCTCTCCGGCGCGCCTTTCCTATCAAGCAGGTCCATCTCCGACAGCAGCCGATTATCCAGATGAAACCCATCCATCGGCACCACCGCAGCTGACGACCCCTGCGCACAGAGCGCCCGCACCAGCAGCTCCGCGAGAGTGGATTTGCCACTGCCCGGCGCGCCTGCAAGCGCCACCAGACGCCGCGCCCGACCGGGCCGACATGACAGCGCCTCAATGGCAGTGACCAGATCCGCCAGTGATGTCACGTCCTGCGTCATGCCGCCGTCAGATCCTCGGACGGCACCTGCGCGCCGGTCATATAGGCCACCGCATCCGACATGCTGTGCTGTTTGGGATCAATCACGCAGAGCCGCTTACCCAGCCGGTGCACATGAATGCGATCCGCAACCTCAAACACATGCGGCATATTGTGGCTGATCAGGATGATCGGAATACCGCGCGATTTCACATCCTGGATCAGCTCCAGCACCCGGCGGCTCTCCTTCACGCCCAGCGCCGCCGTCGGCTCGTCCAGGATGATCACCTTGGAGCCAAAAGCCGCCGCCCGCGCAACGGCCACGCCCTGACGCTGACCACCCGACAGGGTTTCCACCGCCTGATTGATGTTCTGGATCGTCGCCAAGCCCAGCTCATTCAACTTGTCACGGGCGATCTGTTCCATGCGGGCGCGATCCAGCTGCCGCAGCAGATTGCCCCGCCAGCCGGGTTTGCGCAGCTCGCGCCCCATGAACATATTGTCGGCGATCGACAGAGCAGGCGACATTGCAAGCGTCTGATAAACCGTCTCAATCCCCTCTTTGCGTGCATCAATCGGCGACTGGAACGCCACCTTGCGCCCCTCCAGCCAGACCTCCCCCGCATCGGGGATCACCGCGCCGGAAATCGCCTTGATCAGCGAGGATTTTCCGGCCCCATTGTCACCGATCACCGCAAGGATCTCTCCCGGCATCAGATCAAAATCGCAATGGTCCAGCGCGGTCACACGCCCGTAACGCTTCACCAGACCGCGGGCTTTCAAAATAGGTTCCATCAGACAGACACCTTTCTGATCCATTGATCCACGGCCACCGCCGCAATGATGAGGAGGCCAATCAGCAGATAGGTCCACTGGGCATCCGCCCCCAGAAGGCGCAGCCCAAGGGTAAAGACCCCGACAATTAGCGCGCCAAAAAATGTGCCAAGGATCGACCCGCGCCCGCCAAACAGTGAGATCCCGCCGATCACCACCGCCGTGATGCTCTCGATATTCGCGAGTTGTCCGGAGGTGGGCGACACCGATCCAATCCGCCCGATCATCGCCCACCCAGCAAAGGCGCAGATCAGCCCCGACAGCATATAGACTGAGATCAGAACTCGCGTGACCTTCACCCCCGACAGCTCCGCCGCCTCCGGGTCATCGCCAACCGCATAGACATGCCGCCCCCAAGCCGTGTGACGCAGCACATAGGCCAGCAGAACCACCAGTATGACCATGAAGATCACGCCGTAGGTGAACACCGCGCCGCCAATTTTGATCTTCTCGCCAAACAGCTGCAACAGCGGCGCCTCGGCAGCGATGGTCTGGCTGCGGATGGTCTCATTGGCGGAATAGAGGAAATTTGTCGCCAGCACGATCTGCCACATGCCCAGCGTCACGATGAACGGCGGCAGTTTCATCCGCGCCACCAGCCAGCCGTTGATAAATCCGCAAAGCGTGCCGCAGATCAACCCGCAGGCCACCGCCGCTTCAACCGGCAGCCCGTAGCGAAAGGTGAATTGCCCCATCACCACCGAACTCAGCACCATGATAGCCCCCACGGACAGATCGATGCCTGCGGTCAGGATCACCAGAGACTGCGCACAGGCTACAATGCCGACAATGCCCACCTGTTGCAGGATCAGCGTCAGCGCAAAGGGGGAGAAGAATTTGCTCCCCAGCAGCAGCCCGAACATGATCACCGACAGCACCAGCACAATCAGTGGCACCAGCGATGGCGTCACATGCAGAAGATGCTGCAATCGGCTGATAAAGGAGGCCTCTCCCTGGTCAAAATCCGCAACGGCCTCGGGGCTGCCGCTGGCCGCCGCTTCATAGCTTTGGGGCGTGGTCATAACTCTCTCCGTAAAATCCGGCGTCCGGCGGGGCACAGGCCCCGCAACCAGAACGCAACAGCGAAACAGATCCGCAGCGGTGCAGAGGGGGCGATGTTTCCACCGCCCCCATGGCTCGACTTGGTGGTCAGCGTCCGATGACGCTGCTCAAGTTCTGTTCGGCCTGCCTCTATGAGGTCTGTGGGATCAACCCCAGCAGAGATTGGTCCCTTCAGCAGTGTCGATACTGTCGACACCTTCTGCGGGCTTATCGGTCACCAGTGCCACACCGGTATCAAAGAACGCCTTGCCCGGTGTCGGTGCTGGTTTTTCTCCAGTACTGGCCCAGGCGCTGATCGCCTCGATCCCCTTGGAGGCCATCAGCAGCGGATATTGCTGCGAGGTCGCCCCAATGACGCCATCCTTGATGTTCTGCACACCAGGGCAGCCGCCATCGACAGAGACAATCAACACATCATTCTCACGCCCGATGGATTTCAGCGCCTCATATGCGCCAGCCGCAGCAGGTTCATTGATGGTGTAAACCACGTTGATCATCGGATCCTTGGCCAGAAGGTTCTCCATCGCGCGACGGCCACCTTCTTCATTGCCTGCGGTGATGTCATTGCCGACAATGCGCGGATCCGTCTCGTCGCCCCATTTATTTGGGTCGCCCAGATCAATGCCAAAGCCCTGCAAGAACCCCTGATCGCGCAGCACGCCCACGGTGGGCTGGCTCACCGCCAGATCCAGCATGGCGATCTTCGCATTGGCCGCCTCATCGCCCAGGCTCGCCGCCGCCCATTTGCCAATCAGCTCACCGGCCAGGAAATTATCGGTGGCAAAGGTCGCATCAGCAGAGTCAATCGGCTCCAGCGGGGTATCCAGAGCAATCACCACCAGACCAGCGTCGCGCGCCTGCTGCACCGCCGGTACAATTGACGAGGTGTCGGAGGCGGTCAGCAGAATACCCTTGGCCCCATCGGCGATACAGGTCTCAATCGCCGCCACCTGGGTTTCATGGTCGCCATCCACCTTCCCGGCAAAGCTCTTGAGCGTCATGCCCAGCTCTGCCGCCTTGGCCTCGGCGCCCTCTTTCATCTTGACGAAAAACGGATTGGTGTCGGTCTTGGTAATCAGGCAGGCCGTGACGCCCTCCGCCGCAAAGGCGCTGCCAGACATGGCCGCAAATCCAAGCGCGGTTCCCAATAGCAATTTCTTCATGATGTCCTCCCTCAGCATCATAACGCACAAACAAAAACAGGACGGGCCAGCCGTCGTGTCGCCCATAGAGGGCCGTGATTCTGACCTTTCTGTCAATAAGTAAATCAACTTGACTTATTAAATCGATGTCCGCACTTTCCTTAGACCTCGAAGCGTGATTAGGGTCCGCCGCATGGAACAAGAGCAAGCCAGATCCCTGAGCGGCGGTGTCAATCAGACCGGTGTCCGCGTCTTCAACGAACGGCTGATCCTGTCTCTCCTGCAGCGCAACGGGGCGATGCCGGGCAGCGCGTTGGCCCGCGGCACCGGCCTGTCGCCGCAGACTGTCTCCGTCATCCTGCGCAAACTCGAAACCGATGGGCTGCTAATGCGTGGCGAAACCCAGCGCGGCCGGGTTGGCAAGCCGTCGGTGCCCATGGGTCTCAACCCGGATGGGCTGTTCTCCTACGGGCTGAAGATTGGACGTCGCAGCGTCGAGGTGCTGCTGATGGATGTCTGTGGTGCAGTCCGCCAGCAACTCAGGCTGCGCTACCCCTATCCGACGCCCGCGGTGGTCTTTGACTTCCTGCGCGACAGCATACGCCAGATCGAGGCTGCACTGCCGTCAGAGTTGCACCCCCGCATCTGCGGCATCGGCGTCGCCGCCCCCTTCCAGCTCTGGACCTGGCATGCCCAAATCAACGCCCCCGCAGAGGCACTAGCCGACTGGCAGACGGTTGATTTCCCATCTGAAATTTCTCACTTCAGCGCCCTGCCCGTGCATGTAGTCAATGACGCCACTGCCGCCTGCCGCGCCGAACATATGTATGGGCGGGGCAAGGCCTACCGCGACTATGCCTATTTCTTCGTCGGGGCCTTCATCGGTGGCGGCGTAGTGCTGAACCACCGGGTGCTGGAGGGCAATCAAGGCAATGCCGGCGCGCTTGGCTCCCTGTCGATGCTCGGTCCTGACGGACGGGAGGCCAAGCTTCTCGATCTTGCCTCCATCCATCTCCTCGAGCAACACCTGCGCGATGCAGGCAAGGATCCCGGCCAGCTCTGGCAACTGCCAATGCATTGGTCCGGGCTGGACGCCGAGGTCACCCCCTGGTTGGATCAGGCCGCCGACGCCATCGCCCGCGCCAGCCTCGCAACCTGCGCAGTGATTGATTTCGAAGCGGTGCTGATCGACGGTGCCCTGCCAGACAGCATCCGCGCGGCACTGGTTGACCGCACCCGCACCGCTTTGGCAGCTCTCGACGCCCGCGGTCTGATCCTGCCCCGCATCGAATGCGGCGCCATCGGCCCCAACGCCCGCGCCATCGGCGCCGCCAGCGGCCCGGTGATCTCGCAATATCTTCTGGACACCAATTCCGTTTTCAACACTGCGCTCTGAGAACGCTGTTCAGTCCTGGCAATTGCGCGCGAAGACGTCATTCAGATACGACTGATCGTTGATCACAAACTGCGTCTCGCCGATGCGCTCAAAACCCTGTGACAGGTAGAACGCCTTGGCCGGCGTATTTTCGGCATTGCTGGCCAGCCAGACCCGCGCCACACCCGCCTCCGCGCAATGGGCCAACGCCGCGCGCAACAAGGCAGTCCCGATTCCCCGCCCATGGTGGCGCGGCTGCACATAAAGCGTGGTGATCTCCACGTCCGAACAGCCCGGGGCCGGCCCCGGACTCCCGCGACTGATGCGGATATAGCCATCAATGCCAACCCTGTTTTGCGAGACAATAAAATGCTCCTGCGGGTTGGCCAGATGCGCTGCAAACCGCGTTGCCGTCAGCTCCGCCAGCACATAGTCGGCAAAGAACCCGCTCACCCCCTCACGCAAATAGGTCCCGACCCAGACCTCCAGCGACAGCGCCGCCAGGCTGGACGCATCCGCCATATCTGCAACCCGCAGGGTGAGGTCTGGATGGTCAATCACGGCAATGGGTCCTTAGGGTCAGACGCTTTCGCGTAGATGGGATGGGCAAGGGTCGCGCAAATGATCCGTCTCGGTATTGAGGGCCGCACCCGGCCTGTCAGCGGAGCAAGCGAAGGTCTACACCCTCAAATCTCCTCCACATCCATCACGCCGTCCAGTGATTTCAGCGCGCCTTTGATCTGGGGGTTGATGGGGAAGGGCTGGCCCAGATCCATCTCAACATCCCCAGGCAGGCCGGGATCCTGCAGGTACATATAGACCTCCCCGCGCGCGGCGTTGCGGGCGGCTTTCTTCGCATCCTCAAGCACCTGCGCCACAGTCGCTACGGCCTTCGCGTCCGAGACATAGACCCGCAGCGAACTGCGCCCAGCATCGGCGATCGCCGCATCCACGGGCCCGACGGACCGCACCAGCAGTTTCAGCTGATCGCTTTCCATTGTGGCCTCGGCAGTGATCACCACCTTGGCGCCGGTTTCCAGAAATTCGCGTGACTTCTCCAGCACTTCGGAAAACAGCGTGACCTCATACCCGCCACTGGTGTCCGACAGCTGGGCAAAGGCAAAGCGGTTGCCGCGTGCTGATTTGCGCTCCTGCCGACCGGCGACAACACCAGCCATCTTAGCCATGAACGGCCCGCGCTCCGCCTTGGCTGTCACCTCGTCCAGCGTCATCACATCCTTGCGTTTCAATGCAGGCATATAGTCGTCCAGCGGATGGCCCGAGAGGTAGAAGCCGATCGCCTTGAACTCCTCGGAGAGCCGCTCAGCAGGTAGCCAGTCCGGCGTGCCGGGCAGACGCGGCTCCGGCAGATCCTCCCCGGCCTCACCAAACAATGACACCTGACTGGAATTGCGCTGATCATGTACGGCGGACGAATAGTCCACCAGCGCGCCGAGGCTATCAAACACCCGACGGCGGTTGGGGTCCAGCTGGTCAAACCCACCGGCCCGTGCCAGCATTTCCAAGGGGCGTTTGCCGACCTTTTTCAAATCCACCCGGCGGGCAAAATCAAACAGCGTGGCAAAGGGTTTGTCCTCACCGCTCTCCCGCCGCGCCGCCGTCACCAGCCGCATTGCCTCGACGCCAACGTTTTTCAGCGCGCCCAGCGCATAAACCAGCTCGCCTTTGACCACATTGAATGTTGCCTCGGAGCGGTTCACACAGGGCGGCACATAAGGCAGGCGCAGGCCTTTTTTGACCTCTTCGAAGTAGATCGCCAGCTTATCCGTCAGATGGATATCGCAGTTCATGACGCCCGCCATGAATTCCACCGGGTGGTTCGCCTTCAGCCAGCCGGTCTGGTAGCTGACCACCGCATAGGCCGCCGCGTGGGATTTGTTGAAGCCGTAGTTGGCGAATTTCTCCAGAAGGTCGAACACTTCCGAGGCCTTCTTGGCCGGAACGCCATTTTCCGCCGCACCTTTTTCAAACTTCGGGCGCTCGGCGTCCATCGCCTCTTTGATCTTCTTACCCATGGCGCGACGCAACAGATCCGCGCCGCCCAGCGTGTAATTCGCCATCACCTGGGCGATCTGCATCACCTGTTCCTGATAAACGATAATACCTTGAGTTTCCTCAAGGATATGGTCGATCAGTGGATGCACAGAGGTAATCTCGCGCAGGCCGTTCTTCACCTCGCAATAGACCGGGATGTTTTCCATCGGACCGGGACGATAGAGGGCCACCAGCGCCACGATATCCTCGATACAGGTGGGTTTCATACGCTTCAGCGCATCCATCATACCGGTGGATTCCACCTGGAACACCGCCACCGTCTTAGCCCGCGAGTAGAGGTCATAGGTGACCTTGTCGTCCAGCGGAATGGCGTTGATCTGGTTCTCTGCCCCCTCCGGCGGATCATAAAGCTGGGTGCCATCGGCGGCCACATGCAGGTCACGGCCCGACTGGAAAATCAGATCCATCGCGTTCTGGATCACGGTCAGCGTCTTGAGGCCGAGGAAGTCGAACTTCACCAGCCCCGCCTGCTCCACCCATTTCATGTTGAACTGGGTCGCGGGCATATCCGAGCGCGGATCGCGATAAAGCGGCACCAGCGCATCCAGCGACCGATCACCGATCACCACCCCCGCCGCGTGGGTGCCCGCAGAGCGCAACAGCCCCTCAACCTGCATGCCGTATTTCAGCAGCCGGTCGACAACCTCTTCGTTCTCGGCTTCCTCACGCAAGCGCGGCTCTTCCTTTAGGGAGTCCACGATAGACATCGGCTTCACGCCCTCAACCGGGATCAGCTTCGAGAGCCGGTCCACCTGGCCATAAGGCATCTGCAAAACCCGCCCCATGTCGCGCACCGCCGCCTTGGACAACAGCGCGCCAAAGGTGATGATCTGGCCAACTTTGTCACGGCCATACTTCTCCTGCACGTATTTGATCACCTCCTCGCGGCGGTCCATGCAGAAGTCGATGTCGAAGTCGGGCATCGACACCCGTTCCGGGTTGAGGAAACGCTCGAACAGCAGGGAGTAACGCAGCGGGTCAAGGTCGGTGATGGTCAGCGCATAGGCCACGAGGGAACCCGCACCGGAACCCCGCCCCGGTCCCACCGGAATGTCATGATCCTTAGCCCATTGGATAAAGTCGGCAACGATCAGGAAGTAGCCCGGGAAGCCCATCCCCTCGATGATGCCCAACTCGAAATCGAGCCGTTCCTGATATTCCTCGACGCTCACCGCATGGGGGATCACCGCCAGCCGCTGCTGCAGGCCTTCGTTGGCGATGCGGCGCAGCTCGGCGACCTCATCATCGGCGAACTTCGGCAGGATCGGGTCGCGGCGGTACGCCATGAAGGCACAGCGCTTGGCGATCTCCACCGTGTTCTCAATCGCCTCGGGCAGGTCGGCAAACAGCGCCACCATCTCTTCCTGGCTCTTGAAGTAATGCTGCGCGGTCAGACGCCGCCGTGGTTCGGCCTGATCGACATAGGCGCCCTCGGCGATGCAGATCATCGCGTCGTGTGCCTCATACATTTCTGTATTCGGGAAATAGACGTCATTGGTGGCAACCAGCGGCAGATCCATCGCATAGGCCATTTCCACGTGGCCACGCTCGGTCGCCTGCTCCGCTTCCGGTTGGCCATGCTCACCAGGATGACGCTGCAACTCCACATACAGACGATCCGGGAACATCTCTTTCAGCCGCTGCATCAATGCCTCAGCCGCCGGACGCTGCCCCATCTGCAACAGCCGCCCCACCGGCCCATCCGGTCCGCCGCTGAGGCAGATCACATCTTCAGAATGCGCCGCAAGCTCCTCCAGCGTTACATGCGCCAGCTCACTGCCTTCGCGCATATATAGGCAGGAATTCAGCTTCATCAGATGCTCATACCCGGTCTCGCTCTGCGCCAGCAGCACCAGCGGAGCGGGCGGTTTCGGCCGTTCTCCGGGGGCAGGTTCAGTAAACCGCAGATCCACCTGACAGCCCATGATCGGCTGCACCCCGGCCCCGCTGGCCCCAACGGAAAATTCCAGTGCGGCAAACAGGTTGTTGGTGTCGGTCACCGCAATCGCGGGCATCTCGTGTTTTTTGCAGAGATCCGGCAGCTTCTTCAGCCGCAGCGCGCCTTCCAAGAGCGAATATTCGGTATGGGTGCGAAGATGAATGAATCGGGGAGCATTTGTCATGCCGCCAAGCTACCGCCAGCACCACCAAGGTTAAAGCGCTTCCACACTCGGGTAACCAACTTCCGGCGCCGGGCAGACTTTTTCAATTGCCGCAAAATTGGGCGCTTATTATTCCGCTTTCTTTGAAAGTCTTATCAAGATCCGCCCGAAACCCTGCGACAATCCGGCATTAAACCCTTCAAAAATAACGGCATACTCCGGCACACCGCAAGGATCTTGCGCGTTCGCCCCGCTCCATGGCAGAGTCACTTTTCCTTGCCAGAACAACAGCCTGCTTTCTAGGCTATCGGCAACAGAGCTACCAAGGCCCGCCATGTCTTCTACGTCGCATCGAAGGGATGGCACCAAGGGAAAACCAGAGTAACGCGACGGGTTTCTGACATGACAATCACCTTTCGGCTGAACGGTGAAGAGGTCGCGCTGACGGAGGTCTCTCCGACGGCGACATTGCTGGACTGGCTGCGCGAGGATCGCGGCCTCACCGGCACCAAGGAAGGCTGTAACGAGGGCGACTGCGGCGCCTGCACTGTGATGGTCACCGATGACCACGGCGCCAAGCCGCTCAACGCCTGCATCCTGTTCCTGCCCCAACTGCACGGCAAATCCATTCGCACCGTCGAAGGGGCCGCTGGCCCCGATGGTCAACTGCATCCCGTCCAAGAGGCGATGATCACCCACCACGGCAGCCAATGCGGTTTCTGCACGCCGGGCTTTATCATGTCGATGGTGACCGCCCATAAAAATGGCGCGCAGGATCACGACGACCAGCTGGCAGGCAATCTCTGCCGCTGCACCGGCTATGCCCCGATCATCCGCGCCGCTGAGGCTGCCGCTGTGGCACCGATCCCCGACTGGCTCCACAGCGAAGACGCGATCAGCCTGCCGGAAACAGACGGTGATGCCACGTCTCTGCGCCCCACCTCCGCCGACCAACTGGCTGCCGCCTATGCCGCGCGGCCCGAGGCGACGCTGATTGCGGGCGCCACGGATGTTGGCCTCTGGGTGACCAAACAGCTGCGCGACCTCTCTGATGTGATCTTCCTTGATGGCTGCGAGGATCTGAAAGACATCACCGAACAGCCCGACGGCAGCCTGCGCATCGGCGCGATGGTGGATATGAACCGCCTGCGCAGCGCGCTCGCTGCGCGCCACCCGTCTTATGGCGAAATGCTGCGCCGCTTTGCCAGCCAGCAGGTGCGCGCCGCCGCCACCATTGGCGGCAATATCGCCAATGGCTCCCCCATCGGAGACAATCCGCCAGCCCTGATCGCTCTTGGCGCGACACTGCACCTGCGCAAGGGTGACAGCCGCCGCAGCCTGCCGCTTGAGGATTTCTTTATCGATTATGGCAAGCAGGACCGCCAGCCCGGCGAATTTGTCGAGGCGATCACACTGCCTGCACTTCCAACGGATCAAAGTGACGGCTTACGCGTCTACAAGCTCTCCAAACGGTTCGATCAGGATATCTCTGCCGTTCTGGGGGCGTTCAACCTGACCGTGAAAAACGGCCAGATCACCGCTGCGCGCATCGCCTTTGGCGGCATGGCCGGCGTCCCGAAACGCGCCAGCCATGTGGAAGCCGCGCTGGTCGGCCAAGTCATGTCGGCAGCAACACTCGCCACCGCGCGGGGCGAATTTGCCCGCGACTTCACCCCGATGAGCGACATGCGCGCCTCTGCCGATTACCGGCTGGAGACGGCGGCCAATATGCTCACCCGCTATTTTGAGGATCTGGGTCAGACGAGCGCACCGACCCATGTGCTGGAGGTGAAGTGATGGCTGTTGCAAAACCCCTGCCCCATGATGCGGCGCGTCTGCATGTGACCGGTCAGGCGCGCTATGTCGATGATATTCCGGCACCGCGTGACACGCTGCATCTGGCCTTTGGCCTCTCCACCGTGGCCCATGGTGATGTTACCGCACTAGAGCTGGAAGCCGTCCGCCAAAGCGACGGTGTGGTTGCAGTGCTGACCGCTGACGATCTGCCCTTTGACAATGATGTGTCTCCCTCAGCCCATGATGAGCCGCTCTTGGCCAAGGGTGCTGTGCATTATATCGGCCAGCCGGTGTTTCTCGTGGTGGCAAAATCGCACCGCGCCGCGCGGATGGCCGCGCGCAAGGGCAAGATCAGCTACGCCGAACGCCCCGCCCTCCTGACGCTGGAGGACGCTCTGGCCGCAGACAGCCGGTTTGAAGACGGCCCCCGCATCTACACCAAAGGTGACGCAGACAGCGCCATCGCCTCTGCCGCGCATGTGGTTGAGGATACATTTGAGATCGGCGGGCAGGAACATTTCTATCTAGAAGGTCAGGCCGCCATGGCCCAGCCGCAGGAAGACGGCGGCATGCTGGTCAACTCCTCGACCCAGCACCCCACCGAAATCCAGCACAAAGTGGCCGAGGCCATCGGTCTGCCGATGCACGCCGTCCGGGTTGAGACCCGCCGTATGGGCGGTGGCTTTGGTGGCAAGGAAAGCCAGGGCAACGCTCTGGCTGTCGCCTGCGCCATCGCCGCCCGCACCACCGGTCGCACCTGCAAGATGCGCTATGACCGCGATGACGACATGACCATCACCGGCAAGCGTCATGCCTTCCGCATTTCCTATCGCGCGGGCTTTGACGCCGAGGGGCGCATTCAGGGGATTGAGTTCACCCATCTGGTCGATTGCGGCTGGGCACAGGATCTGTCGCTGCCGGTGGCAGATCGCGCCATGCTGCACAGCGACAACGCCTATCTGATCCCTGCAATTCGTATCGAAAGCCACCGGCTGAAAACCAACCGCCAAAGCGCCACCGCCTATCGCGGTTTTGGCGGCCCGCAGGGCATGGTGGGCATCGAACGGCTGATGGACCATGCTGCCCACGCGCTGGGGCTGGACCCGGTCGCGCTGCGCCAGCGCAACTACTACGCACCGATGCAGTCCCCTACTGCGCCACGGGGCACGCCCCACGACAGCTCTGCGCCCGCGTCGGATGCGGCAGGCGATCTCGCCTCTCGCGGTGCCACGGCAGACCCGGCCGAGGTCACCACATCCGCCTTAGATGTGCAGACAACCCCCTACCATATGCCGGTAGAGGACTTCATCCTGCACGAGCTGACCGCAGAGCTGCTGGACACATCAGACTATGCAACCCGCAAGGCGGAGATCGCCAAGTGGAACGCTGATAGTGACCGTCTCAAGCGCGGTATCGCGTTTTCGCCGGTGAAATTCGGCATCTCCTTCACCCTCACCCATCTCAATCAGGCCGGTGCGCTGGTGCATGTCTATCAGGATGGCTCGGTCCATCTGAACCACGGTGGCACCGAAATGGGTCAGGGCCTGTTTCAGAAGGTGGCACAGGTGGCGGCCAGCCGCTTTGGCATCTCGCTGGACAAGGTAAAGATCACTGCCACCGACACGGCCAAGGTGCCAAATACCTCGGCCACGGCAGCCTCCTCCGGCACCGACCTCAATGGCATGGCGGTGAAGGCCGCCTGCGACACCATCCGCGACCGGATGGCGACCTATCTGGCCGAGCGCTATCAGCAGCCAGCCGCGGCCGTGCGGTTTGAGGACGATCGCGTCATCATCGGCAGCGAAGAGCTGAGCTTTGAGGCCGCGGCTATGGAATGCTACACGGGCCGCATCAGCCTGTCGTCTACCGGGTATTACAAAACCCCGAAACTGGAATGGGACCGCATTCAGGGCGAGGGGCGCCCGTTTTTCTACTTTGCCTATGGTGCGGCGATCACCGAGGTTGTTGTTGATCGCCTGACCGGCGAAAACCGCATTCTGCGCGCCGATGTGCTGCATGATGCGGGTGCCTCGCTGAACCCCGCGCTGGATATCGGGCAGGTTGAAGGGGCTTATGTGCAGGGCGCGGGCTGGCTCACGACAGAGGAACTGGTCTGGGATCAGACCGGCAATCTGCGCACCCATGCGCCCTCCACCTACAAGATCCCCGCCTGTTCTGACCGCCCGGATGTGTTCAATGTCGCGCTTTGGAATGGCGAGAACCGCGAGGACAGCATCTATCGCTCCAAAGCGGTGGGTGAGCCGCCGTTCATGCTGGGGATCTCGGCCTGGCTCGCGCTCAGCGATGCGGTTGGGGCTTATGGTGGCAGCTATCCAGCGCTGAATGCGCCCGCGACGGCGGAAGAACTCTGGCGGGCGGTGCGCCGCGTCGCGCCGGAGGCCTGAGCGATGGGGTTTGATCTGCAAGATCTGCGCCACCGGATCGCGGCCCATGGACCGGTGGTGCGGGTGGTGATTGCCGCCATCCGCGGCTCCTCTCCCCGCGAGGTCGGCACGGCTATGCTGATCTGGAAAGACGGTCAGGCCGGTACAATCGGCGGTGGCGCATTGGAGCATGAAGCGGCTGAGGCAGCACGCGCCCAGCTTGCGACGGGACGGATGCGGCAGCAGACCACCCGCGCGCTTGGCCCCGATCTGGGGCAATGCTGCGGCGGGTCGGTGACCCTTTGGAGCGAGATTTACCGTGCCGAGGATGTGGAGCATCAGGATGATGAGGTGATCCTGCGGGCACTGAGACCAGATACGGGCGAACCGCCGCTTGCCCTGCGGCGCAAACTGGCGCTGGCCCGCAGTCAGGGGCAACGCCCCGATCCGCAGCTGAGCGATGGCTGGCTTCTGGAGCCTGTACATCACCCCGAAACCCCGCTGTGGATCTGGGGGGCGGGCCATGTGGGCCGTGCCTTGGTCGATGTGCTGGCACCGATGCCGAATCTGGATATCACCTGGGTCGATACCGGGCCTGAACGCTTCCCTTCTGATATCCCCACCGATGTCACCACCGTGCCCGCAGCGGAGCCTGCGGCATTGGTGCCCCATGCCCCTGAAAATGCGCAGCATTTGGTGCTTACCTATTCCCATGCACTGGATCTGGCGCTATGCCACGCCCTGTTGCAGCGCGGCTTTGCCTTTGCCGGGGTGATCGGATCGGCCACCAAATGGGCGCGGTTCCGCTCCCGGCTCAGAGAGCTGGGCCACAGGCCGGATCAGATCGCCCGGCTGACCTGCCCCATTGGCGATCCTGCCCTTGGCAAGCATCCGCAGATGATTGCGGTGGGGGTTGCGGCAGAGCTTTTGCGCCTGGGCGCCACAGACGAGTTGAAGAAGGACAGACGCGCGTGACCCAACCTCTCCTGAGCCTGCAAGGTTTGACGAAGGCCTATCCCGGTGTTGTTGCCAATGATACGGTCTCCTTTGATATCGGCGCGGGAGAGGTTCACGCCCTGCTCGGCGAAAACGGCGCCGGGAAATCGACGCTGGTCAAGATGATCTACGGGCTGGTGAAACCCGACAGCGGCAGCATGCTGTTGCGGGGAGAGCCCTATACCCCAAGCGAGCCGCGTCAGGCCCGCGCCGATGGCATTGCCATGGTCTTTCAGCATTTTTCGCTGTTTGACGCGCTGAACGTGGCGGAAAACATCGCCCTTGGCATGGAAAACCCGCCTGCGATGCGTGATCTGGCCAGCCAGATCCGGCGGGTCTCGGAAACCTATGGCCTGCCGCTGGATCCCTATCGCACGGTGGGCGACCTCTCTGCGGGCGAACGTCAGCGGGTGGAGATCATCCGTTGCCTGTTGCAGGACCCGAAGTTGCTGATCATGGATGAGCCCACATCGGTGCTGACCCCTCAGGAGGTGGAGATCCTGTTTCAGACCCTGCAGAAGCTGCGGTCCGAAGGCACGTCGATCCTCTATATCTCGCACAAGCTGGAAGAGATCCGCACGCTGTGTGATCACGCCACCATCCTGCGACTGGGCAAAAATGTGGGGGAATGCGTGCCCTCCGAGACCTCGGCCCGCGATATGGCAGAGATGATGGTGGGCACAGCGCTGCAGACGCCGGAACGCTCCGGTCGCGCGCTTGGCGAGGTAGCGCTGGATATCAGCGGGCTGTCGGTGCCTGCACCCTCTGCCTTTGGAACTGCGTTGAAGAACGTGCATATGACCGTGCGCAAAGGAGAGATCCTCGGCGTGGGCGGGGTTGCGGGCAACGGTCAGGATGAACTCTTGGGCGTGCTATCGGGCGAGACCACAACTGCAGCCGATGCGGTCACCCTGGATGGCGCCCCGATTGGCAACCTTGGCCCTGTGGCGCGCCGCCGGTTGGGGATTCTGGCCGCCCCGGAGGAGCGTCTGGGTCATGCCGCAGCCCCGGATATGAGCCTGACGGAAAATGCCATGCTGACCGCCGCCACCCGCGAGGGGCTGGCGAGCCGGGGATTCCTCAGATGGGGGCTGGCACAGGCGTTTGCGGAGAAGGTCATCAAGGAATTTGACGTCCGCACACCGGGGCCAGAGAATGCCGCGCGCTCTCTGTCCGGGGGCAACCTGCAAAAATTCGTCATTGGCCGCGAGGTCCTACAACGCCCGGAAATTCTGGTGGTGAACCAGCCAACCTGGGGTGTGGATGCCGCCGCCGCTGCTGCGATCCGCCAGTCGCTGCTGGATCTGGCCGCCGGGGGCACCGCCGTGATCTGCATCAGTCAGGATCTGGATGAGCTGATGGAGATCGCCGACAGTTTCGCCGCCCTGAACGAGGGCCGATTGAGCGCACCGCGGCCAACTGCGGGTCTCAGTGTTGATGAAATTGGCCTCATGATGGGGGGTGCACATGGCATGGAGGTTGCGCATGTCTAGCCTCGCGGCCGGGCGCACGCAGTCCAACCGCAGCGCAGGCTGCCGGGTCGGGAGTGTGAGTATTTTTGGAAAGATGACAGGCACGCAGGCGCAGATCTGCGACCGGGGGGAACGATAGGAATGATCCGGCTAGAAAAGAGACCACAGCCATCGCGTGTCTGGTCGATGGCAACGCCGCTGGTGGCGGTGCTGGCGACGATGATTGCGGGCGGGCTGCTGTTTGCCGCGCTCGGCAAAGATCCCGTGGCGGCAATCCGCACCATCTTCTGGGATCCGCTGTTTGGCGAATTTGCCTTTTATTACCGCCCGCAACTGCTGGTGAAGGGCGCGCCCCTTGTGTTGATCGCCATCGGCCTGTCCTTGGGCTTTCGTGCCGGGATCTGGAACATCGGCGCTGAAGGCCAGTACATCATGGGCGCCATCTGTGGCGCCGGTGCGGGCCTTGCCTTCTACCCGTCGGATTCGGCCCTGATCTTTCCGCTCATGGTGGTGGCAGGCGCATTGGGGGGCTGGGTCTGGGCCATGATCCCCGCGGTACTGAAAACCCGCTTTGGCACCAATGAGATCCTGGTATCGCTGATGCTGGTCTATGTGGCCGAACAGTTCCTCGCCTCTGTCTCGCTTGGCCTCTTGAAAAACCCCGAGGGTTTCGGCTTTCCCGGCTCGCGCAACCTGCAGTCCTGGGACAGCGCCCATAATGCCGAACTGATCACAGGCACCGGCATGCACTGGGGTGTTGTGGCGGCGCTGATTGCGGTGATCTTTGCCTATGTGCTGCTCAACCGTCATATGCTGGGCTATCATATCCGCCTGAGTGGTGAGGCCCCCCGCGCAGCGCGGTTTGCAGGTGTGAACCCCACCCGCCTGGTGCTGTTCTGCCTTGGCACCTCCGGCGCGCTGGCGGGTCTTGCGGGCCTGTTTGAAGTTTCCGGCCCCTCCGGTCAGATCTCCATCGATTTCAACGTGGGCTACGGGTTTACCGCCATTATTGTCGCCTTTCTGGGCCGGTTGCACCCTGTCGGCATCCTGCTGGCCGGTGGTTTGATGGCCCTGACCTATATCGGTGGCGATATCGCCCAGTCTAACATGGGCCTGCCCTCAGCTGCGATCCAGGTGTTTCAGGGGATGCTGCTGTTTTTCCTGCTGGCCTTCGACCTCCTGACCAATTTCCGCATTGCGCTGAGCAAACCCGAGGTGGTGTGACATGGATCTTTCTGCAATCAATCCCGTCCTCCTTGTCGCCTCGCTGATGGTGGCGGCCACCCCAATCCTGATCGCTGCCATTGGCGAATTGGTGGTGGAGAAATCCGGCGTTCTGAACCTTGGCGTCGAGGGCATGATGATCACCGGCGCCATCGCAGGTTTCGCCACCGCAGTTGAGACCGGCTCTCCCCTGCTGGGCTTCTTTGCTGCTGCCATTGCCGGGGCGGCACTGTCGGTGCTGTTCGGTTTCCTGACCCAGTTTGCCAAGGCAAATCAGGTCGCCTCTGGTCTGGCGCTGACGCTGTTTGGTCTGGGGCTGTCGGCCCTGATGGGGCAATCCTATGTCGGGGTGAAGCCGCCGCAAATGGGCGCTATCCATATCCCCGTCTTGAGCGATCTACCGGTGGTAGGGCCGATCCTCTTTGGCCATGATATCATCCTCTATTTCGGCATCGCGCTCACCGCCGCTGTCTGGGCGCTGTTGAAGTTTTCCCGCGCCGGGCTGGTGCTGCGGGCGGTGGGTGAAAATCACGACGCCGCCCATGCGTTGGGGTACAAGGTGATCCGGATCCGCCTGATGGCGATCCTGTTTGGTGGGGCCTGTGCCGGCGTCGGCGGCGCCTACATCAGCCTCATCCGGGTGCCGCAATGGACCGAAGGCATGACCGCCGGTGTCGGCTGGATTGCACTTGCGCTGGTGGTCTTTGCCAGCTGGAAGCCATGGCGCGCGCTGCTGGGTGCCTATCTTTTCGGCGGGGTCACTGTGGTGCAGCTCAATCTGCAGGCCGCAGGCGTTGCCATCCCGGTCGAGTATCTGGCAATGTCGCCCTATGTGATCACCATTATCGTGCTTGTTATTCTTTCCGCGGACAAGAGCAGCGCACCCGCCGCCCTTGGCCGCAATTTCCACGCCACCCGCTGATCTGGCGGGTGGCGGAACCTCTGTCCAGGGTCCTCTCCTGGGCACAACAACCAAAACGGGGAGTCCGTAAAGATGAAACTGAATAAACTGCTGACCAGCGCCGCAGTGGCGCTTGGCCTGGCAACCGGCGCCGTGGCCGCAGACGACAAGACCAAAGTGGGATTTGTCTATGTGGGCCCGGTGGGTGATGGTGGCTGGACCTACGAACATGATCAGGGCCGCAAGGCCGTGGTTGCGGAATTCGGCGACAAGGTCGAAACCGTCTACGTCGAAAACGTGGCAGAAGGCCCCGATGCGGAGCGTGTGATGACCCAGATGGCGCTGGAAGGCGCGGATCTGATCTTCACCACCTCTTTTGGCTACATGGATCCGACCATCAACGTCGCCAAGAAATTTCCCAATGTGAAATTCGAGCACGCCACCGGCTATAAGCGCGCCGACAATGTCTCCACCTACTCGGCCCGTTTCTACGAAGGGCGCGCGGTGCAGGGCCACATCGCGGGCAATCTCACCGAGAGCAATATCGTCGGCTACATCGGCTCCTATCCGATCCCCGAAGTGATCCGCGGCATCAACTCGGCCTATCTCCACGCCAAGAAGGTGAACCCCGATGTGGAGTTCAAAATCGTCTGGGCCTTCACCTGGTTTGATCCTGCCAAAGAAGCCGACGCTGCCAAGGTTCTGATCGAACAGGGCGCCGACGTGATCCTGCAGCACACCGACTCTACCGCACCGCAGGCCGCCGCGCAGGCCGCTGGCAATGTCTATACCTTCGGGCAGGCCTCCGACATGGCGGAATATGGCCCGAAACCCCGCGTCTCCTCCATCATTGATGACTGGGCACCCTATTACATCGCCCGCACCCAGGCGGTGATGGATGGCAGCTGGGAAAGCACCGACACCTGGGACGGCATCGGCGCCGGCATGGTGAAAATCGGCGAGATCACCGATGCGGTTCCTGCCGCCGTGAAGGACGAAGCCCTGGCGCTGAAGGCCTCGCTGGCCGATGGCTCCTACCATGCTTTCACCGGTCCGATCAAAAAACAGGACGGCTCCGACTGGCTGGCAGAAGGCGAAACCGCTGATGACGGCACGCTGGCGGGTATGAACTTCTTCGTCGAGGGCATTCAGGGCGACATCCCGCAATAAGCGGCGCCACCTCTTCAAAGATGTAATGACACGAAAGGCCCGCCTCATTTGGCGGGCCTTTTTTCGTGGGTATCATCATTGATACCTGCGAGAGCAAGCCTCACCGGGACAAATGACCTGCGCCTGTCACCTTTTCAAAAATACTCAAAATCCTAGGGCGCGGCTCAGGACCTCAGTCGCGATGAAACACCCGCAGCGCCAGCAGCATGCGGGAACTGGCGGTCACCAAACACAGCGCGCCAAACACCCAGGCCATCGGCGCAAACCAATCCGGCAGCAGGCACAGGAGCACGAAGAAGCCAATGGTCTCCGCCCCCTCCAACAGGCCCCCGGTGAAGTAAAGCGTCTTCACCCCGCGCGCCGTGCTCTTCATCTTGTGCTTTTCTGCCAGAACCGCGTAGCCCAGAAAACTGGTGCCGTTCACATAAAACGTCATCAGCAAGAAGGCGCCCGCCACCCCATTCTGGCCCGGATCCGCCAGCACAAAGGCAAAGGGCACCGCGCCGTAGAACAGGAAATCGCAGGTGATATCGAGATAGCCGCCAAAATCACTTGGTTCACCGGCACGGGCCACCGCTCCATCCAGACCATCCGCCAGCCGCGACAGCAGCAGCGGCAGCAGCGCCAACGCAAACAGACCGCAGGCGATCATCCCCGCCGACAGCAGCCCCAGCGCCAGCCCCAGCAGCGTCACCTGATTGGCGCTAATGCCGGCGCGGGCGATCACCTGCCCCTGCGCGTTCAACATCGGATCAATCAGCGGGCGGATTTTTGAATCAAACATACTTTCCCCTACCCCGCGCACCGGGGCTTTGCCACTCACGATTATGATAGGCGGAACGCGGGTTTTCCCGCAGCTATCTTTGCGCCAATATCTGACATTTTGCGCTTTTGGTTGCGGCCCACTCGTGCCACGCTGCGGCACATGAGCACCAATCTGATCAGCCTTGATGGCACCCCAGCCAGCGCCCTTGCCTTTGGCACAATGCAGTTTGGCGGCCGCGCCAATGCCGAACAATCCGCCGCCATGTATGACGCCTGCCGCGCCGCCGGGATCACCCATTTTGATACCGCCTGGGTCTATACCGACGGCCAGAGCGAGGAGATCCTCGGCCAGTTGATCCGGGACGCCCGCGACAGCCTGCTGATCGCCACCAAGGTCGCCTATACCGGTGGCGCCGGCGCCGAGAATATCCGCCGCCAACTGGATCAGTCGCGCGCGCGACTGGGGCAGGATATGGTCGATATCCTGTATCTGCACCGCTACGATGAAGAAACCGATCTGCGCGAGACGCTTGCCTGCCTGGCCGAGCTGCGCGCGGCAGGGCAGTTTCGCTATCTCGGCCTGTCAAACTTTGCTGCCTGGCAGGTGATGAAGATGATCATGATCGGGCAGGAGTTCGATCTGCGCCCGGCGATCCTGCAGCCGATGTATTCGCTCATCAAACGGCAGGCCGAGGTCGAGATCCTGCCGATGTGCGCCGATCAGGGCATTGCCGTTGCCCCTTATTCCCCGCTAGGCGGCGGGATGCTGACCGGGAAATATACTTCGGGTCGTGCGGATGAAACAACCGATGGCGGCAGCCGGGGACGGCTGGATGAGGATCCCCGCTACCGCGA
Organism: Phaeobacter gallaeciensis DSM 26640; assembly: GCF_000511385.1. Lineage (NCBI taxonomy): Bacteria > Pseudomonadati > Pseudomonadota > Alphaproteobacteria > Rhodobacterales > Roseobacteraceae > Phaeobacter > Phaeobacter gallaeciensis. The sequence goes on along the minus strand of NC_023137.1, from coordinate 603,168 downwards.
GCGCTATGGCCAACGCTGGATGCTGGACAGTGCCAGCGCCCTTGCTGAACTGGCTGCGGAGTTGGGGGGGGAGCCTGCGAGCCTCGCTGTGGCCTGGGCGGCGGGCTATGGCGCGCAGGTGACGCCGATTGTCTCTGCCCGTACGCTTGAGCAGTTGCGCCCCTCGCTGGCAGCGCTGGATATCGAGATGACGCCCACACTTTATGACCGCATCTCAGCGCTGTCGCCACGTCCGGCGCCAGCTACAGACCGACTGGAGGAACAGGCATGAGCGATCAGATCCCCGATGTGCTGATCATCGGCGGCGGGCTTGCAGGTCTTAGCGCCGCAGCCGCGCTCAGCCCCCGACGCAGCACCCTCGTGCTGGAGAGCGAGAGCGCGCTTGGCTATCACTCTTCGGGACGTTCTGCCGCGATGTTCGAGGCCCACTACGGCCCCGGCCCGGTGCAGGTGCTGACGCAGGCCAGCGAGGCCCATCATCGCAGCAATGGCTATCTCAGCCCGCGCGGCATGATGCTGGTTGCAGGCTCTGATCAGGCAGAGGAATTTGCTGCGGACTGCGCCGCCCTGTCGCTGACTGAGATTCCCGTGGAACAGGCGCTGGAGATGGTGCCGATTCTGAACCCCGCCGCAGTAGGCTTTGCCGCCTATCACGACACCGCCGAAGATCTGGACGCCGATCGCCTGCTGCAGGATTTCGCCAAGGTCACGCGCAGCCACGGTGGCAGGATCCGCACCGATGCGCAGGTCACAGCCATCCGCCATAGCGTTGCGGATGATCTTTGGGAGGTTGACGTCGCCACCGGCACGGGGACTGGCAGAACCACCGAAACCCTGCGCAGCCGCCATATCGTCAATGCCGCCGGTGCCTGGGCCGATGAGATCGCCGCGCTGGCGGGTCTCCCCCCGATTGGGTTGCAACCCAAACGCCGCTCCATGGCGCGGCTGCCTGCCCCCGGTGGCCACGATGTCACCCGCTGGCCGATGATCATGGGGGTGGGGGAATGCTGGTATGCAAAACCCGATGCGGGCAAGCTGCTGGTCTCTCCCGCCGATGCCGATCCGGTCGCGCCGCATGATGCCTATGCTGATGATATGGTGCTGGCCGAGGGGCTGGCCCGGTACGAAGACATGGTCAGCGAGCCTGTCACGCGGGTAGAGCACAACTGGGCGGGTCTGCGCAGTTTTGTCGCTGACGGTGTGCCGGTGATGGGTCCCGACCCGGATCAGCCCAGCTTTGTCTGGTGTGCGGGTCAGGGGGGATACGGCGTGCAGTCCAGCCCCGCTGCCGGGCGGTTGATTGCCGATCTCATCACCGGTGAGCCTCCGGAGATCGACGCGACCACGCTGGCCGCTCTCAGCCCTGGACGGTTGCGCTGATGGCGGTTCGTACTGTTCCCGGAGAGGCCTCCGTCGCGCTTCCTGAGGCGGGTGAGAAGCTCTTTGCCCCCTCTGCCGCGCGCAATCTGGAGCCGATTGCAGATCTTCTGGCCCAGATCGCGCCCCAACCCGGCGATGCCGAGGCCCCCCGCCCGCGCGCACTGGAAATCGCCAGCGGCACCGGTCAGCATATTGTCGGCTTCGCAGGCCGCTGCCCACAATTGGACTGGTACCCCAGTGACGTGGACCCGGCACGTTTGGCCAGCATCACCGCCTACAGCGCCGAGAGCGGGTGTACAAACATTGCTCCGGCTCGCCAGCTGGACGCCACCGAAGGACACTGGCCCGAGGATATGGCTGCCTTCGATCTGATCGTGCTGTGCAACCTGCTGCATCTGATCAGCACGCCAGAAGCCAAAGCGCTGATCCGGGGGGCCGCCGATCATCTGGCACCGGGCGGGCGTTTCGTGATCTACGGCCCCTTCATGCGCGCAGGTGAGTTGACCAGCGAGGGCGACCTCGCCTTTCACACCAAGCTGAACAGCCATGACCCGGAGGTCGGCTACAAAGATGATTTCGACGTGATGGACTGGTTGCAAGACAACGGGCTGGAGATGGCCGAGGTCATCGAGATGCCTGCCAACAATCTGGCACTGGTGGCGACACGTCAATCCGGGTGAGAGCTGACGCTTAAGTAACCGCGCCGACCCTGCGCCAAGTCAGGCATCGGTCAGATATTCAGCTGCATCGTCGACTTGGTGCGGTCCATGGTGACAAAGGTGCGGAACTTCCGAATGTTGTCATTCGGAAAAAACAGCCGTTGCGTCAGCGCTTCATATTCCGACATGTCCCCAACGATCACCACCAGGACGAAATCCACTTCGCCGGTGACATAGTAGCATTGCTGGATTTCCGGAGCGTCTTGGAAGCTGCGCTTGATATCGTCGATCCGGCCCGCTGTCTCGGCCCTCAGTTCGACCTCCACCAGAATGGTCAACGGCAGGCCAACCGTTTTCGGCTCGATCTGGGCAGCCTGGGTCGAAATCACCCCATCCGCCTCCATGCGCCGGATACGCCGCTGGACCGATGCGGTCGACAGATTGACGATCTCGCCGATCTGACGCTGTGGCTTGGTGCAGTCCTGTTGCAGGATCCGCAAGATCGCCAGATCATAGGAATCCAGCCCCTGTGATAAATTTTCTTTTCCCATGCCATGTCTGTGCGCAATTTTTGCACAGCGGTCCATCATTTCGAAGCCAAAACCCGTGGTAAGCGACATATTTTTGCACGGTCACAAATTAGGATCGTGCTATGCTAGACATATTCAGAACCACCAAACCAGATGTCTTTACCACCCGGCCAAGGTTGGGGCCGAAGGTCCGGGACGCTTTGCCTCGTCGCGGATTTGACGACGCCGCCCGCGAAATTGGCGCCTGGGACGGCTACCAGCCGACCCCGATGCCAAATTTGGCCAGCCTTGCGGACAAGCTGGATATTCAGGCAATCCACTACAAACACGAAGGACCGAGGTTCGGCCTGGGTAGCTTCAAAGCTTTGGGTGGAGCCTATGCTGTTCTGCGCGTGCTTCAGCGCGAGCTGTCAGAGACCACGGGTCGGGCCATCACCATCGAAGACGTGCACAGCGGCAGTTTCGCAGATCAGATATCGGAGATCACCGTGATTTCGGCAACCGATGGCAATCACGGCCGGTCGGTGGCCTGGGGTGCGCAGCGGTTTGGGGCGAAGTGCCGAATCTACATCCATGCCGAAGTGAGCCCCTTTCGCGCCGAAGCAATGCAGGCGCTGGGAGCCGAAGTTATTCGCGTCGATGGCGACTATGATGCAACGGTTGCGAAGACCCGTATTGATGCCGAGGAACATGGCTGGAAAATTGTGTCGGACACCTCTTGGCCCGGTTATACACAGCCACCGCTGGATGTCATGGCCGGCTACGGTGTGATGGCGCGAGAAATCGTGAGAGATCTGCCTGCACCGCCGACCCATGTGTTCCTTCAGGGCGGCGTTGGCGGTCTGGCTGCATCGGTGATTGCGGTTTTTCAGCAGGAATGGGGCAATGCCGCCCCACGCAGTATCATTGTCGAGCCGGAACTGGCGCCCTGTCTGTTTGCCAGCGGCAAAGCCAATGCGGCGACCACTGTTGCGATCACCTCGGAAACGCTGATGGCAGGATTGTCCTGCGGCGAGCCTTCGCAGATTGCCTGGGATGTTTTGGGCGAGGCCGTCCATAGTTTCATGACCATTCCCGAAAGCCTGGTCGCCCCAGCCGTCCGATTGCTCGCAGGCGGAGAATGCGGCGATCCTGGCATCGACGCCGGCGAAAGCGCGGTTGCCGGCCTTATCGGGTTGATGTGCGCTGCGCTGGATCAAGACCTGCGCGATGAGCTGAAGCTGGATGCTGCCTCACGTGTTGTGATCATCGGCTCCGAAGGGGTCACCGATCCAACTGTGGTCAAGGCGATCATGGAGGGGCGTATCTGACGAGGTTTGTCAGCCCTGTCAGGATCGCGCTGTTGGGTCCGCTAGACGCGAAAAAAGCCCCGGCACTATGGCCGGGGCTTTCTTCATTTCTGGTCCGGTGGGTTTTCTGGAAAACCCGCGCTCCGTCAGACCTTAGCCGTTTTGACGGATGGTTTCGTTTTTCGGGTCATAGGGGCTGTCGCAGGTGACGACCGCATCCCACAGCTTGTCCTGCATCTTGACCTTCAGCTTGGTCCCTTCCACCGCGACGTCGGGCTGCACATAGCCCATGCCGATGGATTTCTCGAAGGCCACCGAATAACCGCCAGAGGTCAGGCGGCCCACGCGGGTGACGCCGTCTTCAGCGTAAAGCGCCTCGTGGCCCCAGGGGTCAGCGTCCGACGGACCGTCGATCAGCAGGGTGCAGCATTTCACGCGCACACCGGTCTCGACCAGCTTGTCCTTGCCGTGGAAATCTTTCTCCAGATCGACAAAGCGCGGCAGGTCAGCTTCGAGCGGGGTCGCGTCACGGCCCAGCTCATTGCCGAAGGCACGGTAGGATTTCTCCTGACGCAGCCAGTTCTGGGCGCGCGCACCGACCAGCTTCATGCCGTGCTTCACGCCGGCTTTCTCCAGCAGGTCGAACAGGTAGTTCTGCATCTCGATCGGGTGGTGGAGTTCCCAGCCGAGTTCACCGGTGTAGGCCACGCGGATCGCATTGACCGGGCACATGCCCAGTTCGATCTGACGGGCCGACAGCCAGGGGAAACGCTTGTTGGACAGTGCGGTTTCGGGGTCGGCGTCCACGATCACCTCTTTCAGCACATCGCGGGATTTCGGCCCTGCGATGGCGAAAACGCCCCATTGGGTGGTCACGTCCTGGATCTCGATGTAGCCGAACTCTTCCATCTTGTCCTCGGCCGCCTTGCGCAGGAAGTCCGCGTCATACTCGGTCCAGGCACCGGCGGAGACGAGGTAATAGTTGTTCTCGCCATTGCGCACGATGGTGTATTCGGTGCGGGTGGTGCCAAATGCGGTCAGCGCATAGGTCAGGTTGATGCGGCCAATCTTCGGCAGCTTGTTGCAGGTGAACCAGTCGAGGAACTGAGTCGCACCGGGGCCTTTGACGACATGTTTGGTGAAGGCGGTGGCATCCACCAGGCCAACGCCTTCACGGATGGCCTTGGCCTCGTCCACCGCGTGCTGCCACCAGCCACCGCGGCGGAAAGAGCGACTCTCTTCGTCAAAGTTATCGGGGGCATCGACGGGGCCGAAGTAGTTCGGGCGTTCCCAGCCATTGACCCAGCCGAACTGTGCGCCGCGGGCCTTCTGGCGGTCAAACGCAGGCGCGGTGCGCAGCGGGCGGGCCGCCGGACGCTCTTCGTCCGGGTGGTGCAAGATGTAGACGTGCTCGTAGCATTCTTCGTTCTTGCGGGCGGCGAATTCGGTGGTCATCCAGTTGGAAGAATACCGCTTGGGATCAAGCGACGCCATGTCGATCTCGGCTTCGCCATCGACCATCATCTGCGCCAGATAGTAGCCAGTGCCGCCAGCCGCCGTGATGCCGAAGGAGAAGCCTTCTGCCAGCCACATGTTGCGCAGGCCGGGAGCCGGGCCGACCAGCGGGTTGCCGTCGGGGGTGTAGCAGATCGGGCCGTTGAAATCGTCCTTGAGGCCGGATTCCGCGCAGGACGGCACCCGCTCGGCCATTGCCATATACTGGTCGGCGATCCGGTCCAGATCCAGCGGGAACAGGTCAGCGCGGAAGCTGTCCGGCACGCCATGTTCAAAACGAGCAGGTGCACCGTGCTCATAGATGCCAAGGATCCAGCCGCCGCGCTCTTCGCGGGCATAGGATTCATTGTCCGCGTCGCGAATAACCGGGTGCTCGGGGTTGCCCGCTTCGCGCCATTTGACCAGCTCGGGGTCTTTGTCCATGACGATGAACGTGTGCTCAACCGGGATCGCTGGCATTTTGATGCCCAGCATCTTGGCGGTGCGCTGCGCGTGGTTGCCGGATGCGGTGACAACATGCTCTGCGGTGATCACGACTGTCTCGTCGCTCTCAATGAGGTTGCCACCCTTCTCAACCATCTTGGTGCAGGTGACTTCCCAATGGGTACCGGTCCAGTGGAACGCGTCGGCCTGCAGTTTACGGTGGATTTCAACGCCGCGCTGACGGGCGCCCTTGGCCATCGCCTGGGTCACGTCTGCCGGGTTAATGTAGCCGTCCTCGGTGTGGTAGATCGCGCCTTTCAGATCGCCAGTCTCGATCAGCGGCCAGCGTTCCTTGATTTGATCCGGGGTCAGCCATTCGTAGTCGACATCGCAGGTCTCGGCGGTGGAGGCATAGAGCATATATTCATCCATGCGATCCTGGGTTTGCGCCATCCGCAGGTTGCCCACCACGGCGAAACCCGCATTCAGGCCGGTTTCTTCTTCCAGGGTCTTGTAGAAATCGACCGAGTATTTGTGAATATGGGTGGTCGCATAGGACATGTTGAACAGCGGCAGAAGGCCAGCTGCGTGCCATGTCGAACCGGAGGTCAGCTCGTCACGTTCAATCAGCATGACGTCGTCCCAGCCTGCTTTGGCAAGGTGATAGGCAATCGAGGTGCCGACAGCGCCACCGCCGACGACCAATGCTTTGACTTGGGTTTTCATGGGCCCGCTCTCCGGAAAATGATGACTCGTTTGCAGGGAGTTATGCCCCGCCTGCAGATTTTGCGCCAAATCCATCCGACCCAAAACATGACAAAACCGACCTAGCGTCGCCCTGAATGCAGGTTTCTGCCCGCCCCCTGTCGGTTTTCGCGGTCATGGCCGCGATGTGCAGTTCGGGTTTGCCCAGGCAACGCTGCGCATGGCTTTGGTCAGGTCGGGGCACTGCCCTGCCGGAGTATCGGTCTCTTATGGTCTGCTGCGGCCGTTTGCTCGGGGCTGATATACGGCCAGAATTCCAAGCAATAAGAAGTGGCGGCGGCGCCAGAAGCGGAGGCGGGACGGGGCAATCTGCCCCGCACGCTGAACGTCGGTTGGGCGTGCCCTTGCCAAGGGCCCTATTCCAAAGTGCCGGGGATGTCAGTCCCGGCGGTGATCGCGATCAGCTCAGATCATGACAGTTTCAGATTGGACAAACGTAAGTCCAGCGTGCGGCGGCTTCGCAACGGGCCGCCTTCTGCACCTGCAAGGGCAGCGCCGTGAGTATTTCAGGAAAGGTGACAGAGCGAGGTCCATCCTGTCACCTTTCTCTAAATACTCAAATTCCACCGTCAGACTGGCGCGCGATGCTGTCGGCAGGCGAACCTCAGATTTCCAGAATTTTGCCGGGGTTCAGGATATTCTCAGGGTCCAATGCCGCCTTGATCGCGGCCATATAGCGGGTGGTCTCGCCCAGTTCCTGCTTGAGATAGGGGCGTTTGCCCTGACCGATACCATGTTCCCCGGTGCAGGTGCCTTCCATCGAGATCGCCAGCTCATTCAGCCAGCCCACATAGGCATCGGCGGCTTCCCGTTCCGCGTCGCTGTCCATGTCGATCAGCAGCAGCGCATGGAAATTGCCATCGCCGACATGGCCGACCATCGGCGCAAGGAGACCCATCTCTTCGGCTTTCGCGCGCGCGGCGCTGACACATTCGGCCAGTTTGGAGATTGGCACACAGACGTCGGTGGAAATCCCTTTGGCACCGGGGCGCAGCTGCAGGCTGGCCCAATACATATCATGGCGCGCCTGCCAGAGCTTGCTGCGCTCCTCTGCGGTGGAGGTCGCCGCCATGTCAAAGCCACCGAACTCCTCCGCGATCTGGGCGAATATCTCCGTCTGTTCCACCACGCCGGCATCCGAGCCGTGGAACTCCAGCAGCAGGAGCGGCATTTCCGGCAGATCGAGGCCGGAATAGGCGTTGGCGGCGCGCACGCTCATTTCGTCCAGCAGTTCGATCCGGGCCACCGGGATGCCGTATTGGATGGTCGTCATCACTGCGCGGCAGGCGTCATCCACGCTGCGGAAGGCACAGCGCGCCGAGCGGATCGCCTCCGGGATGCCCTGCAGGCGCAGGGTCAGCTCGCTGATCAGACCCAGCGTGCCTTCGCTGCCGACCAGCAGGCGGGTCATATCATATCCGGCGGAGGATTTTTTGGCCCGCTGCGCGGTGCGGATCACCCCGCCGTCTGCCATCACCGCCTCAAGCGCCAGCACATTGTCCTTCATTGTGCCATAGCGCACCGCATTGGTGCCGGAGGCGCGGGTCGCGGCCATACCGCCGAGCGAGGCATTGGCACCGGGATCAATCGGGAAGAACAGACCCTGATCGCGCAGGAATGTATTGAGCTGCTCGCGGGTCACCCCCGGCTGCACCACCACATCAAGGTCTTCGGCATGGACGGCAAGGATCTTGTCCATCCGCATCATATCAACGCAGATGCCACCGGCGGGGGCGTTGACATGGCCCTCCAGCGAGGTGCCGGTGCCATAGGGGATCACCGGCACGCCGTAGTCGGCGCAGGTTCTGACGATTTCCGCCACGTCTTCGGTGGAGGTTGGAAAGACCACCGCATCCGGCGGCTGATTGGTGATCCAGGTGGTGGTGTGGCCATGCTGTTCACGGATCGCCTGCCCAGTCTGCAACTGCTCACCAAAGCGTTGTTTCAACACGTCAATCGCCGCGTTGATACCGGCCTCGTTGCGCGGCAATGTTGTGGCCTGGACCATGGCAGCCTCCCTCTGAAATTCACCCGGCAACCATAGGCATCACGCCCAGAGGTCAGCAATACCCAGAACCCCGTAGCAATCCCGCTGCCCGGCCATCGGGCCAGGCAGCAGCAGATGATGTTACCCGCCCAGGGCAATGCCTTCGCGGCGTGGATCTGCGCCGCCTTTCAGCCCATCACCAATTTCGATCACATGCAAACCAGAGGTGAGGTCGCGGGCATTGACCTCAAACCCCATATCGGTGAGCGGCTGGGTCATATCCTCAGCGCTTGTGCCCGCCTCCACATCATAGGTGCCAAAACGGTTCACCGCATGGGGCAGCGCCACGGCCTCTTGCACATCCATTCCCCAGTCGGCCCAGGCGATGATGGTCTTGGCCACATAGCCGATAATGCGGCTGCCACCCGGGGAGCCAACAGCCAGCGCCGGTTTGCCATCCTTCAGCACAATGGTAGGCGCCATGGAGGAGCGTGGGCGTTTGCCCGGTTCCAGCCGGTTGGCGATCGGCACCCCGTCGCGATGGCTGCGGAAAGAGAAATCTGTCAGCTCATTGTTCAAAAGGAACCCAGCCGCCATCAACCGCGAGCCAAAGCCGTTTTCGATGGTGGTCGTCATCGACAGCACATTGCCATATTGATCGACGATGGAGATATGCGAAGTTGAGGGCAGTTCAATCGACTCGTCATCGCCGAACAGCAGCGCATGGTCGAACTCCGGGGCACCTGCGTTTACCTCTGGCAGGGCATCATCGCCGCTGAGCAGCGTAGCACGCGTTTCAAGGTAATCCTGTGCCACCAGCCCCTGTGTCGGCATCGGCACAAAGTCGCTATCGGCCATGTATCGCCCCCGGTCGGCAAAGGCGAGGCGCGAGGCATCGCCGATCAGCCGCCAGGCATCGGGGTTCTCTGCGCCCAGTTCTGCGAGATCATAATTGCCCAGCATACCGAGAATCTGCCCCACCGTCAGCGCACCAGAGGAAGGCGGTCCCATGCCGCAAGCCTCATAGGCGCGATAGGTGACGCAGACGGCGGGGCGTTCCTTCACCTGATAGAGCGCCAGATCCATCGCGGATAAGACACCGGGGTTGCCCTCGGCCTCGCGCACGGCACTGGTGATCGCCTCCGCCACGGGACCGGCATAGAACCCGCGCGCGCCCTCATTCGCGAGGCGGCGCAATGTGTCGGCGTAAGCGGGGTTTTTCAGCGTGCTGCCCACCGCCAGCGGCGTGCCACCGGGCAGGAAGTAATCGGCGGTCTCTGACCAGCGCGACAGGCGGTCGGCGTCTTTTTCGATCAGCCCGGCCAGCCGGGGCGAGACAGCAAAGCCATCTTCGGCCAGATCAATGGCTGCGGTGAACAGGCCGGGCCAGGCGGCGCGGCCCCAGCGCCGGTGCGCAGCTTCTAGCAAGGCAGGTGTTCCGGGGGTGCCGACAGAGCGGCCACCGACGACGGCGTCATAGAACTTGAGCGGCTCGCCTGCGTCATCCTGAAACAGTGTCGGCGTGGCTGCCAACGGCGCGGTTTCACGACCATCCAGCGTGGTCACCTCGCCCGTGGCTGCGTCATACCAGACCAAAAACGCCCCGCCGCCAAGGCCTGAGGATTGCGGCTCCACCAGTCCCAGAACGGTCTGTACCGCCACCATGGCATCCGCCGCAGTCCCGCCCGCGCGCAGAACCTCGGCACCGGCTGCAACCGCATGCGGATTGGCGGCGGCGACCATCCAGTTCTCAGCCTCAACCGGGGTGCCATCGGATTTGGCCTCAATCGCAGCGGCGACCGCGTCGCTGATCGCCGCGAACCCGGCATCTGCGGTTTCTGCCGCGCCCTCAGGTGCCACGGCGTCTGCCGCTTCCTGTGCCCAAGCGGGTGTTGCTGCCAGCACTATGCCGGCCCAGAACAGATGTTTCATAACGTCGCCTCCCTTGAAATGGCGGGCTGCGTCAGCAACCCTAGAGCATGGACGGCACGACCTGATCCGGTGGCCGATGGCCGTCCTCGAATGTCTTGATATTCAAAAGAACTTTTTCGCCCATCTCCAGGCGACCTTCGAGCGTGGCAGACCCCATATGCGGCAGCAGCACCACGTTTTCCAACTCGCGTAGGCGCGGGTTGATGTCAGTGCCATGCTCATAAACATCGAGACCTGCCCCGGCGATCTCACCGGCGCGCAGCATCCGGGTCAACGCATGTTCGTCGATCACCTCGCCCCGCGAGGTGTTGACGATGACCGCATCGGGTTTCATCAATTTCAACCGCCGAGCGTTCATCAGATGGAAGGTCGAGGGCGTGGAGGGGCAATTGATAGACAGCACATCCATCCGCGCCACCATCTGATCAAGGCTCTCCCAATAGGTGGCCTCAAACCTGCCCTCGATCTCGGGGCGCAGGCGGCGGCGGTTGTGATAATGGACCTGCATGCCAAAGGCGCCGGCCCGTTTGGCGACCGCTTGTCCAATGCTGCCCATGCCGAGAATCCCCAGACGCCGCCCGGCCAGACGCCCGCCCAGAAGAGCGGTGGGCGACCAGCCCTGCCAGTCCCCTTTCTGCATGATCGCCAGACCTTCGGGGATGCGGCGCACCACCGCCATAATCAGGGCCATGGCCATATCCGCCGTGTCATCGGTCAGGACGCCGGGCGTGTTGGATACCAGAATGCCACGCTGGCGCGCCGTTGCCACATCAATGTGATCGACCCCGGCACCGTAGTTGGCGATCAGTTTCAGCCGGTCTGCGGCCTGTGCTAGCAAGGCAGCATCGATAGTGTCGGTCACCGTCGGCACAAGCACATCGGCATCCTTTAGCGCGGCGGCCAATTCGGTCCGGCTCATCGGTGTGTCGTCCTCGCGCAAGCGCACATCGAACAATTCGCTCAACCGGGTTTCAACCGGCTCCGGCAACCGTCGCGTTACGACAACACTCAGACGTTCTCTTGCCACTGCTGCTCTCCCTCGGCTTTGCAATCTCTCTGGCCTCATGGCATCGTGGCGCAGGACGCGGGCAGGCACAAGAACCATCCCGCACCTCGGCCCATCTGACGCGGCTTTCTTTTTCAGACCTCATCGCACCCGGACATCAGATCAGGGGTAGGTCGACAGAAAACGCAGTGGTTTCGGATTGGTCAGGCAGGTAACAGGCAGCAAAAAGAAGAAGCGAGCAGGCAGTGAACATTTCGGCATCTTATCTGCGGTCCCGGCTGGCCGTGGTCGCCATGACCCTGATTGCAACGACCGGCGCGATGATCCCGGTTGAAGGCGCCGCGCGAGATGAGCGCGGCCCGGTGACCAATCTGCCGCTGCCGCGTTTCGTGTCGATGAAAGCCGCAGAGGGCAATGTGCGCCGTGGCCCCTCCCTCACCCACAAGATCGACTGGGTGTTCAAACGACGCGGCATGCCGCTGGAGATCACCGCCGAATATGGCCATTGGCGCCGGGTGCGTGATCGCGATGGCGCCGGTGGTTGGGTGCATTATGCGCTGCTGTCCGGTGCCCGGACCGTGCTGATCGAAGAGGACATGCTGACCGTTCACGCCCGCCCCGACAGCGGCGCGCCGGTCACGGCCGCCTTTGAACTGGGCGTGGTTGCGCGACTGGGCAAATGCGAGGTCAGCTGGTGTTCGATTTCGGCCGGCGGCTATCGCGGCTGGGCGCCCAAGGAAAAACTCTGGGGCGTGGCCCCGGAGGAGCTGCGCGACTGAGCCATCAAGCCGTCAATCGCGATCGTCGGCGGGGCGGATTGCGAGGCTGGTGCCGCCAAGATCGCGAAAGCTCTTCTGTCGGCAGGAAAACACCAGAATTTGCAGATCATTGGCCTGAAGCGTCAGCGCATCAAACAACGCCTCAATGCGGGCATCATCGGTATAGACCAGCGCGTCATCCAGTATGACCGGAATGCCTTGGCCGGATTTGGCCAGCAACCGGGCAAAGGCCAGCCGCACCATCAGCGCCAATTGTTCCTGTGTGCCGCCTGACAGCTGGGTCAGCTGCTCCTCTGCCGCGCCGCGCGCCAACTGGCTGGGCAGCACGCTGTCGGCATCGACCTGCACCTCCGCTTCTGGCCAGAGACGGCGCAGCAGCGGCGTCAATTCTGCCATCAGAGGCCCCAGATATTGCGCCTGCGCGCCCGCCTGCGCGGCCTCCAGCGCCTGATCAAGGCGACGCAGCGTGGCCACTTCGAAATGCAGGGCCTGCTGTCGGGCCTCCGCGACGGCCAGCTGGTCGGTCACCTCGGCCAGCTCTTCCTCAACTGCGTGGCTGGCATGGGCGCTGATGCGCGCATCCAAGACGGCCAGATCGCGCGCCAAATCCTGCAATCGGGCCTGTGCGGCCTCTACCACCGAGCGGGCCCGCTGACAGGTGGCGCGGGCCTGTTCCAGATCCGGGGCAGCAGCGGTCAGGCGGGCATCTTCGGCGCGGGCCTCAGCAACGGTCTGATCCAAGGCAGGCATCTCGGCCCTCAGGGCAGCCAGCTCTGTTGTGGCGATTTCCCTCTCTCCAAGAGCCTGCGTGGCGCGGTCGAGATCGGCCTCCGCCGCTTTGGCCTCGGCAAGGGCGCCATGTGCGGATTGCTGGGCGGTGCTCTCCTCGATGCGGGCTTTGGCGAGATCGGCCTCCGCCCGCGTCTGACCGGCCTCCGCCTCCGCCAGTGCCGCCTCCAGGGTGGTACGATCCGGCAGCGGATCGCAGGGGGGCTGCGGGTCTGTGCCACCGGGCAAGGCGGCGATCGCTGCAACCAGTGCCTCGCGCCCCTCGGGAGCAAGTGCGCGCTGGGTGGCTTCGCCTTCCCTCAGCCGGGCGGTGGCGGCAAGGCGCGCCTGATGGGCGGCACGGGCCTGTGCCAATGTCCCAAATTCCAGCTGATCAAGGGCCGTTGCCAGCGCGGTTTCGGCCTCGGATACCGCCCCGGCGGCCTCACTGCGGGCAGGATGCAGCGTGACTGTAGCAAGTCCAGGAACCTCCAACTCACCCCCTTCCGGCAAGGCAATCTCACCCCCCTCATCGAAGGTCTCACCGTTGAGACGCAGCCTTGTGGTACCGCCCGGCAGGTAGGCCACGCTGAGTGCCGCCGCAGAGGCCGTGCGGGCATGCTGCGCCAGAGTGACAGCCCGCGCCAGATCCTCCAACTGGGCGAGGGCATCCGCATCAATCCCCTGCCCGACCTGCTGGCGATTCTCGGCAAGCGCGGCTTGAAGCGCATCGAACTGCGCCAGACGCTCGCCCAGCTCCGTGCGCCGCAACTGCGCCTGTTCTGCGGCCTCAGCCCGCAGCGCAGCAGCCACGGATTTCCGCGCCAGGCCCACGTTTTCGCGGGCCTGCGTCGCCACGCTCTCCGCCTGCTTCAACTGCTGGGCCGCCTGCGCGGCCTGCTCTGCGGCACTGTCGCGCCGTTCTGCCGCCTGCATCAGGGCGGTAGTGGCGCGGGCATGATCGGCAAGGCGTTCGGCCTGTGTTTCGATCCGCGCCGCCTGCCCGTCGCGCTGCAAAATTGCAAGATCAAGCGCACGGCGGGCCTGCTCACATTTCTCGCGGTGACGTTCAGCAGCGGCCAGCGCGGTTTCGGCTTGGTTCAACCGGGACTGGCGGGCCGCTGTTTCCTCCGGCGCGTCAAGCTCCGCCTGTTCGCGGAGCTGGAGGCGCCGCTGGTCCAACAGCTGACGCAGATCGGCGACTTGCCCGGTCAGGGCATCACGCTGCTTAGAGAGCGCGGCCACGCGGGCCTCCACCTCAGCGAGCGGACCACCCTTGCGAGCACCACGGCTGGTGACCATGCGGTCCAGATCGCTGCGCAGGCGGCGGCGCAGGCGTTCCATCTGCTGACCGCCAGTCACGGCCTCGACTTCACCACTGAGAGACGACATCAGATCGCGCCGCGCCTCCAGCGTGTCCTTAGCATCGGCAAAATCGGTCAGCCCCTGCCGCAGCCAGAGCATGCCCACCGGGCCTTCCTTCGGTGGGGCGATAAGGTCGCGCAGCCAAACCTCTGCCGCGTCGGCCTGATGCAGGAGCACCCCCTCGCGCCAAATGCGCGCGGCGCCTTTACCTGCTGATTTCGTAAAGCTTTTGGCGATGCGAAAATGACTGCCCTGATGGGTCAGCTCAACCTCAACCTCAGGATCGCCACCCGAATGCGGAGCAAGGGCACGCACCTCCTTATCCCAGGATTTCGCGTCCTTGAAAAACAGCGCATGCAGGGCGTCAAAGATGGTCGATTTGCCGTGCTCATTCGGCGCGCTGAGCAGGTTGAGGCCGGGGCCGATGCCAGTGACCTCCACAGGATCGACAAAGCGGCGTACATTGGTCAGACGAATGGCGGTAAGCTTCATTCCGCGCCCTCCCGCACGACGGCATAGAGCCGGTTCAGCGCGGCGGCGGCCACATCGCGGGCCTCTTCGGCGAGGGCACTGTTCTGACTCTCAGCCATCAGCTCCTCTGCCGCAGCGCGCAGCGCGCCAGTGGTGGCGATCTGGTCGAGATCCTCAGCCCGGTGTTCAATGCGCAAGTCATCCCCATCAAGGCTGAGGTGGCAAAACGCCGGAGCCTGCTCCTCGACAAAGCGCAACATCTGCATATGCTGATCTACGGTGACCCATCCGCGCGCGCGGATGCGGATCAGACAGTTGGGCCAGTCCTGCGGATCACCCGGCAGCGCCTCTCTGATGAGGGCCGCGATATCCTGTCCCGGCGCCAGATCAAGCGTAAGATCCTGCCAGTGGTACTGCCCCATCTCAACCGGGCGCAGCTGCGGCAGCTGACCCGGCCCCGGCAGGTCCACCAGAAGGCAGCTACCCCGACCCGGATGTTTGAAGCGATCCCGTTCCGGCGTGCCGGGGTAGCGGCTGCGGGCATTCAGGCTGAAATCACCGTGCCAATCCCCCAGCGCCAGATAGTCGAGCCGAGCACTCTCGGCGCGGTTGGTGGCGATGGTCTCCGCCCCGTTCTGATCGCGGTCGAAATCCAGCACCGCCCCATGCGCCAGACCGATCCGCAGATGTCCGTCCGGGGTTTCTGCGCTGTCCATCCAGATGGTGCGATCCTGTCCGGCAAACCGGCGTTCGCAGGGGGCGGGCAATAATGTGGCCCCGGGCGCGATCTCAACCGGCGTGGGCTGCATCAGCAGATGCACGTTCTGCGGCGCGTGGCGCGCCATTTCCGCCCAAAGCGGTTCTGCCGCGCCGCTGTCGTGATTGCCGGGAATGATCCACCATTGCACCGGATCCGCTGCCGCCATCGCCGCCAGCGCCTGCCGGATCACCCGCGCCGACGGGGTTTCGGTGTCAAACAGATCCCCCGCGATCAACACATGGCCTGCACCCTCCTTGCTCGCGGTTTCCGCCAGCCGGGGCAGGATGCCCATCCGGGCCTGTTGCAGCGCCGCGCGGGTTTCCTCGTCAAACTGACCAAAGCGCTTGCCCAGATGCAGGTCAGAGGTGTGCAGCAGGCTCAGGCTGGTCATGCGAGGCTAGATCCTTTGAAGCGGCAAAGAGAGTTGGGTGGATTGCAGAAGTGACAGAGCCGCGCCGAGGCGTCAACGTCGACCCGGCGCAAGCGTCGCAGGCGCGCGCCCAACGGAGTGGGCACCCCATTGACAGAGGGTGACCGGCGCGGCAAAAATATTGGAGATTTTTAAAAATAGGGATCAAAGCATGTTTGGTCGGCGCGCCCAAGCGGAGGACGACACAGTTGTAGCCATGCTCGCAGCGGCACTGCGACGGGACATCTCCTTTGGTGTGCTGCGCCCGGATCAGAAGCTGAAGATTGAGGCGTTGCGCCAGAGTTACGGCGGCTCCAACCACTCCATGCGCGAAACCCTGCGGATGCTGAGCGCCGAGGGGCTGGTGGAGGCCACCGCCCAGCGCGGCTTTCGTGTGACCTCCGCCACCGAGGATGATCTGCGGGACATTCTGTTCATGCGGCTGGAGGTGGAGCGGCTGGGCCTGCGGCTGGGGCTGGCGCGGAGCGATGTACAGTGGGAAGGTCGACTACTGGCCGCCCATCATGCGTTGCGCCGCACCGAAGAGGCGCTGATACAGGACCCCAACGACGCGCTGGCGCTGGACTGGGATATGGCTGGTCGGAGCTTTGCTGCGGTGCTGGTGGAGGCCGCGCAATCGCCCCGGCTGTCGGATATGCAGCTGAAGTTCTACGACCAGTCGCGCCGGTTCCGGCTGGCGCTTCTGCGGGAGGGGCGGCTGGATTTCAGCGCCCGCGCACAGCAACAACAAGCGCTGGTGGAGGCGGTTCTGGCGCGCGACACAGATGCTGCCGTGGCGGCGCTGGAAACCTATGTGACGGGTGACATGATGACAGGGACGAGGGGCGTCTGACCCAGCCCGCGCCACCTTGCGACAGCAAACACATCGGGCCGGACCGGTCCGGAATGACAC
Organism: Phaeobacter gallaeciensis DSM 26640; assembly: GCF_000511385.1. Taxonomy (NCBI): domain Bacteria; kingdom Pseudomonadati; phylum Pseudomonadota; class Alphaproteobacteria; order Rhodobacterales; family Roseobacteraceae; genus Phaeobacter; species Phaeobacter gallaeciensis. Next base: position 586,217 of record NC_023137.1, on the reverse strand, counting down.
TCACGAAGAGGGAGGATTAAGACATGACACATTGGACACGCCGCCGCGCGCTTGCGGCTCTTGGCAGTGCAGGCGCGGTTGTCGGCCTCGCCACACCGGCGCTGGCGAGCAAGCGGAAAATCGTGCTTGGCGCGCTGCGCTTTACCAGCCATTCGGCGAGCTTCATCGCGCAGGAACGTGGCTATTTCGCCAATGCCGGGCTGGATGTGGAACTGCGGTTTTTCCAGGCGGCCTCGCCGATGTCGGTGGCGATTGCCTCTGGCGATGTGGATTATGCGGTCACGGCGATGTCAGGTGGTCTGATCTCCCTGGCCAATCGCGGGGCGATCAAGGTGATTGGCGGTGCCCTCTCTGAGGAGCCGGGGATCGACGGGCAGAAAATCCTGGTATCCGATGCGGCCTATCAGGCGGGCATCACCAGCCCGGCGGCGCTGGATGGAAAGAGCTTTGGCATGACCACAGCCGGATCGTCTTTCCACTACATGGGGTCGCGGATGGCCCAGAAGGAAGGCGTGTCGCTGTCCTTCAAGCCGCTGCAAAAGGTCGGTGCCATCATCGGCGCGCTGAAATCCGGCCAGATTGATGCCTGGTCCATCGTGCCGCATATTGCGAAACCTCTGGCCGGATCGGGTGCGGTGCATATCATTGGTGATGTGGCGGACTATCTGCCCGACTATCAGGTGACGACGGTGTTCACCTCCGCCCAGAACGCCAGCGGTGAACAGCAGATGACCCGGGATTTCCTGAGCGCCTACAGCCGCGGGGTTGCGGACTACAACGCCACCATGATCGACCGGGCCAGCGGTGATGCGGGCGTCGATCAGATGGTCGATCTGATCCACAAATATGTCTATGCCGACCGCCCCCGCGAGAAAGCCGCCAAGTCGATCATCAACGGCACCATGCGCCTGAACGAAGGCGCCGCGATGAACACCAGATCGCTGGCGGATCAGCTGGCCTGGTTCCAGGCAGAGAAGCTGGTGGATGCCGATATCTCGCTGGAGACGATCATCGACCCCAGCTACGTCGACAGTATCGGCTAGTCCTGCGGCCGGGGCGCCCTGCCCCGGCCTGCCCTCTTGCGGAGCAACATCATGGATATTCGCCTGTCTGAGGTGGGTCATGCCTATGAAAATGTCGCGGTGCTCAGCGACATCACGCTGGATATTCCCAGCGGCAAGATCGTCTGTATCGTCGGCCCCTCGGGCTGTGGCAAATCCACCCTCTTGCGGTTCATTGGCGGGCTGGAACGCCCTTCCCAAGGCGAGGTCCTCCAAGTGGGCCAGCCACCTGAGGGCTGTCTCAATCCGCTGACCTATGTGTTTCAGGATTTTGCCCTGCTGCCCTGGCGCACCGTCCGGGGCAATATCAGTCTGGTGCTGGAGGATCACGGCATTCGCGGCACGACGGCGGCACGGATCATCGACGATGTTCTGGCGCGCACCAAGCTGAGTGAATTCGCCGGGGCACTGCCCAAGCAGCTGTCGGGCGGCATGAAACAGCGGGTGGCGATTGCGCGGGCATTGGCGGTGAACCCGGCAGTGATGCTGATGGATGAGCCGCTCTCCGCGCTGGACAGCCAGACGCGTGAGCTGCTGATGGATGATCTGGTGGCGCTCTGGACTCGCACGCCCTTCACTGCGGTCTATGTGACCCATAATCTGGCCGAAGCGGTGCGGCTGGGCCATGCCATCGTGGTGCTGTCCCGCCGCCCCGGACAGATCCGCGAGATCGTGCATCTGGACACACCGTTGGCAGAACGCGCGTTCGGCGATGCGGATCTTGAACAGAAACAGAAATACCTGTGGCAGCTGATGCGTGACGAGGCGCGGGCGGCGGATGCGGAGCTGATGAATGTCTGACACCCGAATGGCCACAGTGCAGCCCGCCCTCAAGACACAAACGCCCCACCAACATGCGCCGGTGCGCCCGGTGCAGTTTCGCGGGGGCGGCTTTGCGCCGCGCGGGGCCCGCTGGGTGGGGGCTCTCGTCTTTGTGCTGTTGCTGGTGCTGGCAGAACTGGGCACCCGTCAGGGCTGGATCTCCAACCTGACGCTGCCGCGCCCCAGTGATGTGCTGGCCACATTGGGGGAACTTTATTCCTCCGGCCTGCTGTGGACCCATGTCAGTGTCTCTCTGTCACGGTTGGTGGTTGGCGCCGCCCTTGGGGCCAGTGTCGGCATTGGAGTCGGGCTGATGATCGGGCTGTTTTCCTATGTGCGTGCCGGGCTGGTGCCGCTGGTGGCCGCGCTGTTCCCGATTCCGAAAATCGCGCTGCTGCCGCTGTTCGTGATCTGGTTCGGGATTGATGAAGGGTCGAAATATGCGTTGATCGCCTTTGGCACCTTTACCCCCACTGTCGTGGCCACCTATGGCGCCGTGGACAATGTCGACCGGTCGCTGATCCGCATGGGGCAGAGCTTCAACCTCTCGTGGCTGTCCATTGTGCGCAAGATCGTGCTGCCGGGCGCGATGCCCGGTATCCTGTCGGGACTGCGCATCAGCCTGGCGATTGCCATTATCCTGCTGGTGGCCGCTGAAATGCTGGGCGCAGAGCATGGCATCGGCGCGTATATTCTGGAGGCCGGCTCGCTCTATGATCTGGAACGGCTGTTTGCCGGTGTCGCCATCCTGTCGGTGCTGGGCGTGTTGGTCAGCAGCCTGATCGGGCTGCTAGAACGCCGCCTGTTGCGTTGGCGTGGCTAACGACGTGCGAGTCGCCAATACGGGACAAATTGACCATATTGGCGGCATATCAGCCCAATAATCTCAAAAGCGCGGCAATCTGCGCCCTACAAAGCCCATGCTGGCAATTGCACCCGCGCGCGACCTGATTTACACGGGGGGCCATATGAATGGCTGTTGTCCTTGCGGGCTGCCGGTCTGTCAGACCAGATCTGACATAGAATGACCGCCCCCGCGTCCAAGCTGGACCGCAGCACCCCGTCCATCCGGTGCAGCGTCAATCGCTCACTCAAGTTTCCGATATCGCTGAAAAAAGGTTGTGGAATATGGCAGAAAATTCGACCCCCGACATTTTGTATACCATCGTAGACGAAGCCCCCGAGCTGGCCAGCGCCTCTCTGCTGCCGATCATCCGCAGCTTTGCCGCGGCGGCAGGCGTCTCCGTCGGGACCAAGGACATCTCGCTGGCGGGCCGTATCCTTACGACCTTCCCCGAAGCGCTGAGCGACACCCAGCGTCAGAGCAATGATCTGGCCGAACTGGGCCAACTGGTGAAAACGCCTGAGGCCAATGTGATCAAGCTGCCGAACATCTCGGCTTCTGTACCGCAGCTGACCGCCGCGATTGCCGAATTGCAGGCGCAGGGATTTGCAGTACCGGACTACCCGGCAGATCCGGCGACGGACGCGGAAAAAGAGATCCGCGCGCGCTATGACACCATCAAGGGTTCGGCTGTGAACCCGGTGCTGCGCGAAGGTAACTCTGATCGTCGCGCCGCCAAAGCGGTTAAAAACTTTGCCCAGAACAACCCGCATTCGATGGGCAAATGGTCCGCTGACAGCAAGACCAAAGTGTCTTCGATGCCGGGCAATGATTTCTACGCCAACGAAGTCTCCGCCACCATCTCTGCCGCACAGGCCGGTACCGCGAAGATCGAATTTGTCGGCAAGGACGGTGCGGTCACCGTGCTGAAGGACAGCTGGCCGCTGGAAGAAGGCACCGTTGCGGATGCCACTTTCATGTCGGCCAAGGCGCTGTCGTCCTTCCTGAAGGACGCGATTGAGGATACCAAAGCCGACGGCACCATGTTCTCGCTGCACATGAAGGCCACCATGATGAAGGTCTCTGACCCGATCATCTTTGGCCACGCGGTGAAGGCATGGTTGGGTCCGGTCTGGGACAAATTCGGCGCTGAAATCGAAGCGGCTGGCGGCTCTGCCAATTCCGGCCTTGGCGCGGTACTGGCGACCATTGATGGCCTGCCCAATGGCGACGCCATCAAGGCCGAGATCGCCGCATTGGACCGTCCGTCCATGTATATGGTCGACAGCGACAAGGGCATCACCAACCTACATGTGCCGTCCGATGTGATCATCGACGCCTCGATGCCGGCGGTGATCCGCGCCGGCGGCAAAGGCTGGGACGAAGCGGGCAACAAGGGCGACACCAACTGCGTGATCCCCGACCGCTGCTATTCCACCGTCTATGACGAGAGCATCAATTTCTTCAAAGCCAATGGCGCGCTGGACGTGACCACCGCAGGCTCCGTGGCAAACGTTGGCCTGATGGCGCAAAAGGCTGAGGAATACGGCTCCCACCCGACCACATTCGAAGCGCCTGCTGATGGCACCATCCGCATCGTGCTGGCCAACGGCGAGACGCTGCATTCACACGAGGTTGAGGCCGGAGATATCTGGCGCTCCTGCACCGTGAAAAAGGCCCCGATCGAGAACTGGATCGAACTGGCGATGGACCGTCAGCGTCTGACCGGTTCCGAGGCGATCTTCTGGCTGGACGAAAACCGCGCCCATGACGCTGAGCTGATCAAATACGTGAAGCCCGCCTTGGAAGCGGCCGGTAAATCCGACCTGTTCCAGATCATGGCCCCGCGTGAGGCGACAGCCCAGTCGCTGAAGACCATCACCGCGGGCAAGGACAGCATCGCCATCACTGGCAACGTGCTGCGCGACTACCTGACCGACCTGTTCCCGATTCTGGAACTGGGCACCTCGGCCAAAATGCTGTCGATTGTGAAGCTGATGAACGGTGGCGGGTTGTTTGAGACCGGTGCTGGTGGGTCGGCCCCCAAGCACGTGCAGCAGCTGGTAGAAGAAAACCACCTGCGCTGGGACTCCATGGGTGAGTTCTGCGCCCTGGGTGAATCGCTGAACTTCCTCGCCGACAGCAAAGGCAACGCAAAGGCTGGCGTGCTGGGCGCTGCTGCCGAGGCGGCGACGCAGGGCATTCTGGATCACAACCGCTCGCCCTCGCGCAAGGTGGGTGAGCCGGACAACCGCGCCAGCCACTACTGGTTCGCCCGCTACTGGGCCGAGGCGCTGGCCGCACAGGGGGATGACGCCGAGCTAGCCGCGCATTTCGCGCCCATCGCGGCTGAGCTGGCCGCCAAGGAAGAGGCAATCCTCGCAGAGCTGGCAGAGGTTCAAGGCAAAGCTGCGGATCTGGGTGGTTATTTCCACACCGATCCGGTGAAAACTGCCGCTGTCATGCGCCCAAGCGCGACATTGAATGGCATCATCGGCTGATCACGCGGCTGCGTGACCGGGCGATATACTGCCCCTAAACCATAAAAAACGCCCGGAGCGATCCGGGCGTTTTCTTTTGTGATTAGACTGTTATGCGCATGCCAGACATCAACCGGCACAGCGCATCTGATCCGCCGGTGTATCCCGTTTGGATCTGGCAGCAGCAACCAAGGCGCGGAATAGATTCAAATGAGCCGCGCGGTAGAACAGATGCTCCGGGTGCCACTGTACGCCGATCGCAAAACGCCGCCCCGGATCCTCAACCGCCTGCACCATGCCGGACTGGTCCCGGCCGGTGACCCGCAGCCCCTGCCCCAGATCGCTGACGGACTGGCTATGCAGCGCATTGACCTTGAGCTTCGCCACGCCCAGCACCCGGCGCAACACGCTGTTATTGGTGATCGTGACCACCTTGCGAGGCAGAACAGTTTTATAATTCTGCTGCCCGTAGTAGGCATAAGCGTCCTGATAGAGCCGCCCACCACGCGCCACATTCAGCATCTGCGCGCCGCGACATATCCCCAAAAGAGGGACATCCTGACGCGTCGCTTCTCTCACGATGCCCGCCTCCAGCGCGTCGCGGTCGGGATCCAGTCGGACCTCCGGTATGATCTGACCATCATACAGAGTTGGCGCAATGTCATCACCTCCGCCAATCACCACAGCATCCACGGTAGCCAGATCCGCATCACGGTTGCTTTGCCAGCGGACCGCGCGGCCACCAGCTAACCAGATATTGAGAGCCATCAGCGGAAAAATCCGCCAACCGCTGCGGCGCGAGACTGTCACGGCAATCCTTGGTTTCATGCAATGCCCTCCCGGTCGGCAACGCCGAGAATATCAGCCGCGTGTTTGGCCCATTCCCGGCTCATCAATTGTTCGCTGCGAGACCGCGCCCGCCAGCCCTCAATCAACGTCTTCAGGCGCCCATCGCGGGCGATCTGCTCGATCTCGGCCCAGCGGTTCCACTCATAGGTAATCGACCAGTCGGGATCCCCCAGACGGCAGTCAGGTAATCGGTAATGGTAGGCGGGCCGCGCGGCGGTTTTGTCCCCTTCGCCTAAGGCTGCACGCACGCGGTCCGGGGCATAATCCGCAAGCAGCGGCAGCAGATCCAGCGCGTGGTTGCGATCTGCTGCATGCTCAAGATAAAGGCCGAGAAGATCGTCTATGGTTGGCGGAGGAGACGCACATAGCGCGTCTACCAAGGCCTTCGGATACGGCGCAATGAACGGCTGGACACGCCGCGACAGGTCGATCCCCGGCATCCGGCGCAACAGCGGCTCCAGCAGCGCGAAGGACGTCAGCACCGGCCCGATATGCTCAGCCGTCATATCGGCAACTTCCACGTTCAGGTGCACGCCAAAGCCGTTCAGCACACCGTCCTGCGTGCCCGTGGCCCCGGCCTCTGCCAATCTGACGCAAAGCTGATCCAGTCGGGATAGCTGCGACTGTTCCAGCGGTGGGGTAACGATTTCGACCGGGATCAGCGGTTCCGCCATGGCCACCAGCGTCTTGCCGAGGCCCGGTTTGCCGCGGTAACGGCTGTCGAGATAGACCTCTACATCGCCCAGCGCTGTAGCTTTGACATGGGGGTTTGGCCCGTCAGCGCGGTCCTGCGCTCTGATCTCGCCGCCAAGTTCACGCTGCACAATCTTTTGAGCGTGCGTAACGGACAGGCCGCCGAATTCAATCTCGACGCCGACCTTGCGGGCCGCTGCAGATCTGCGCGCCTGCGGCTCTTGCGGCAGGGGGGCTGCGACCACATCCGATCTGGCACCAGCGGCGCAGCCCACCCCGCCTTTCAACTCGCTTTCACCCATGTTTGGCTCCGTTGTCGCTCTCTGGCTCAACGTCGCCGGTCCAGAAATGTTCCGGATCGCGTCATTCGTCCCCGCTCAGCGCCGTCTCCTCATGCATGCTGAGGCGACCAAATACGCCGCCATCCACCTCATAAGAGCAGCATCCAAAGGGCGACACCGGCCAGCAAGAGCGCAAATCCGCGATTGAGCTGCTGTGCGCGCAGATCGCGGGAAAACTGTCGCGCCAGCCCCTCACCGATCCAGGTCCAGATCGAGAATGCCACCAGGTTGTTGAGAGTAAAAATCAGTGTGATGGCCAGCACCGGCACCAGCGCGTCCCTACCAAGGCTCACCGACCCCGGAGGCGTGAGAAACTGGCTGAACATGACTGTGATAATCACATAGGCTTTGGGGTTGAGCAGCAGCAGGACGACTCCATCGCGAAACCGGGCCGGACGGGCCTGAAGCTCCGCCTGAAGTCCACCAGCACGCCACAGCCCCCATGCAATCCAAAGAACATAACCTGCGCCTGCCATCTTCAGCCAGGTGAACTCCTCCTGCGCCACCGCCTGAGCCGCCAGCGCGCCGGATCCAATCAGCAGCGTCACCGCAGCGGTGGCAATATGGTAGCCCGTTGTCGCAGGCAAGGTCGCGCGAAAACCAAACCGCGCACCATTGGCCGCAAAAAACAGGTTGCCCGGTCCGGGGCTATACGCGAGCGGGAACAAAAACAACAACAGCGCCAATACCATATCCGGTGTCATTTTGGTGGATCCTCTGCCAGCCTGCCGACCCCAAATAGGGCAACCCCTGCAGCGCGCGCGACCCGGATCCTGCGCAATCCTGCGGCGCGATTGAGCGCTTTAGGAACACTCTGCCCAATTGCGGCGTTTGTTCATCAGAGAACCGCCGGACCTTGCCCCGCAAGGCCGCCGCGCCATGCAAATGACCCCGCCAGATTGGAGCTTCCTATGCCGACAATTTACGATGCGATTAAGGACGACCATGATACCCACCGCAAACTGCTGACCTCCATTCAGGACAGCAAGGTCGAGGCACGTGGTGCCCTGTGGAAACGGTTTTACGAAGATGTCAAAAGCCACGCAGCCGCGGAGGAGGAGACGTTTTATTCAAAACTGATAAGCAAGACCTGGGGCCAGGATGCCGCGCGGCACTCCGTACATGAACATCAGCAGCTTGATGATCTGATGGAGGAGCTGAATGTGATGAAGATGTCCTCCGACCTCTGGATGACCAAATTCGAACAGCTGAAGCATGAGTACGAACATCACATGGATGAGGAAGAAAACGAGGTCTTCACCCGTGCCAAAGAGGTGATTTCTGACGAGGACCTTGAGGGCTACGGTAGCCGGTTCGAACAGCGCAAGGATGAGGAACGCGGATTGATCGACGAGAAACGCGAAGACAGTCTGGAAGATTGACCCACCGACCGGGAACCCGCTTTCTGCATCCCTGCTGGCGATGGCCGCTCGGCGCCGCGCGCATGGGATCGCAGATCACGGAGAGGCCGCCGACGCGCGGCCTCTGTTTTCGTTTGTTGCGCGGGGGAGAGATTACAGCTGCCGGGCCAAGGCCAGCGTCGCCATCGCAGGCAGGGTCAACAGGGTCTTTGCCGCTTCCACCCGTGCCTCTGTGTAATAACCCGGCTCATGCAGAATATTGATGGTCGCGGCAAGTTCGCCCCCGATCAGCACCGGCAGGTTGATCACCGACCCGCAGCCCAGCGCCCCGATCAGCTCCGCATCGGGAAATACCTGATCAATCTCTTCCAGAGTATTGGCAACAAAACTGCGGTGCTGGCCATGGACGATCTCGAACCAGTCATTCATTTCAATCGGCTTGGTGCCGGAGGTCGGGTAGTTCTCGCGATCATCGGTATAGGTGCGGCAGGCCAGCATGGCTGCCATATCCACGGTCATCACCGTGAACAGCTTTGCCCCGACGGTCGCCTTGGTCAGCGCGCAGAGGGCGTCATAGGCCGCCTCGGCGCTGGTGGCAATAGCGAGCGTTTCGGTGAACTGGCTCAGCGCTTCTGAGGTATCTTCCGGCAGTCTATCTTCGGGCATTCGGGTCGATCCATTCTCTCGGGTTAGTGTCACGCGGTCGGCTCCGCGCCACCGCTGGCGGCATACAGCTGCTGCGTATAAGCATCGCTAAAGGCCCCGTCATGCAGAGCTTCTGCCGGGGCGATCTCTACGATGCGTCCCTTGTTCATCACTGCCATTCGATCACACATAAAGCTGACAACCGGCAGGTTATGCGTGACCATCAGATAGGTCAGCCTCTGATCGCGGCGCAGCGTCTTCAACAGGTTCAGGATTTCCGCCTGCACCGAGACATCCAGCGCCGAGGTCGGCTCATCCAGCAGCATCACCTTCGGCTCCAGCATCAGGGCCCGCGCAATGGCGACCCGCTGGCGTTGCCCACCGGAGAGCTGATGCGGATAGCGGAACCGGAACCGCTGGTCGAGGCCAACTGCCGCCAGCATATCGGCGACGCGGGCGTCGCGCGCGCCGATCCCATGCACCCGCAGGGGCTCCCGTAGCACCCAGTCGACCGGTTTGCGCGGGTGCAATGAACCGTAGGGATCCTGAAACACCATCTGACAGGTTCGCGAAAACGCGCGGTCAATCCCATGGCTGCGTGGCTGGCCCAGCACCGAGATCTCACCGGTCCAATTCGGGGCCAGCCCCGCGATGGCCTTCAGCACGGTGGATTTTCCGGAACCGCTTTCCCCCACCAGGGCAAAGCTTTCCCCTTCGGCGACGTCGAAACTGACATCCCGCACCACCTTGGTGTCGCCGTAGGAAATATCGAGATTGTGCAGAGAGATCGCGGTCATGTGCCACTCCAGCCTTGTCGGTCGAGCACCGGCAGCGTGTCGCGGGTCTCTTTCATCCGGGGCACCGCCGCCAGCAGACCTTGGGTATAGGGGTGGCTTGCCTTATGCAGGTCCGCAGCGGCGCAGCTCTCCACCACGCGGCCCGCATTCATCACCATGATCCGGTCACAGTATCGCGCCACCAGATTGAGGTCATGGCTGATCAGGATCAGGCCCATGCCCTTGTCGCGCACCAATTCGTCGATCAGATCCAGCACCTGCGCCTGCACCGACACATCCAGCGCCGAAGTCGGCTCATCCGCAATCAGAAGATCCGGGCGCGGGATCAGCATCATTGCGATCATCACTCGCTGCCCCATGCCGCCCGAGACCTGATGCGGGTACATCTGGGCAACGGCCTCCGGGTCATTGATCCGCACTGCCTCCAGCATCTCCAACACGCGGGCGCGGGTGTCGCGGCGATTCAGCCGCTCGTGAACATCCAGCGCCTCAGCGATCTGTGCGCCGATGGTCATCACCGGATTGAGCGAAAATTTCGGATCCTGCATGATCATCGAAATCCGGGCGCCGCGAATGGCGCGCATCTGGCGCTCACTGAGGGTTTGCAGATCCTGCCCCTCCAGCGCCAGCCGACCCGCCGTCATCCGGCCCGGATTGCGGATCAGCCGCAGGATGGCGCGACCGGTCATGGATTTGCCGGAGCCACTCTCGCCCACAATGCCAAGCCGCTCGCGGCCCAGGGTCAGGCTTAGCCCCTTGACCACCTCAACCCGGCCCTTGGGGGTCGGAAAACTGACGCGGAGGTTTTCAAGCTCCAGAAGTGGCGCGCACGCGTCGCTCATGATTTGCCCCCCTGTTTCGGGTCCAGCACATCGCGCAAGCCGTCGCCAAGGAAGCAAAAGCCGAGGCTGACCACGATGATCGCGATACCGGGCATGGTCGCGACCCACCATTGGTCCAGAATGAACACCCGCCCGCGCGAAATCATCGCGCCCCATTCCGGCAGCGGCGGCTGCGCGCCGAGGCCCAGAAAGCCAAGCCCTGCCGCTGTCAGAATGATCCCCGCCATATCCAGCGTCACCCGCACGATCATCGATGACGTACACAGCGGCAGCACATGTTGCAGGATGACACGGCTGTGCGAGGCCCCAAGCAGGCGGGTGGCGGCAATAAACTCGGCGTTGCGGAAGGTCAGCGTCTCGGCCCGTGCGATACGCGCATAGGCTGGCCATGCGGTGATGGCGATGGCAATGATCGCGTTTTCGATCCCCGGCCCTAAGGCAGCGACAAAGGCCAGCGCCAAGATCAGCTTGGGCATCGACAGGAATACATCGGTGACCCCCATCAGGATCCGGTCGGTCCAGCCCCCGAAGTAGCCCGAGATGGCCCCGATGATCAGCCCCAGCGGCGCCGAGATCACCGCCACCAGAGCGACAATCATCAGCGTGATACGCGCGCCGTACACCACGCGGGAAAAGATATCGCGCCCAAGCTCATCCGTGCCCATCCAATTGGTCCAGGAGGGCGGCAACAGACGAGAGGACAGGTCCTGCCCCACCGGGCTTTGCGGCGCGATCCAGGGCGCAAAAGCCGCCGCAAGGATAAGGACGGTGATGATCACAGCCCCCAACACCGCCAGCGGGTTGCGCATCAGCGCAAGGATCATGCGATAGGCGCGCCCTGCGGTGGCCTGGGTCCGTGTGGCGGGCGAGTTGTCCAGCAACCAGTCGCGGCTCAGCATCACAGGCTCCTTGGGTCGAGAACCCGGTACAGCACATCCGAGATCTTGTTGATGAAGATAAACACCGCGCCGATCACCAGTGTTGAGCCAAGGACGGCATTCATATCCGCATTGAGCAGCGCCACGGTGAGGTAATTGCCGATGCCGGGCCAGCTGAACACCGTCTCAATCATCACCGAACCTTCCAGCAGCGCCGCATAAGAAAGGCCAATCACCGTGATCAGTGGCACCCGGATCGGTTTGAACCCATGCACCCAGATCACCTTCCACTCCGGCACGCCTTTGACGCGGGCGGTGGTGATGAATTCCTGACTGAGCTGGTCCAGCATGAAACTGCGGGTCATGCGAGCGATATAAGCGAGGCTGAAAAACCCGAGGATGGCCGCAGGCAGCACCAGATGCGAGAGCGCATTCCGGAACACCTCTGTGTCGCCGACCAACAGGCTGTCGACCAGCAACAAGCCAGTGACCGGCTCAATCAACCCGTCATAGAAGATATCAACCCGCCCCGGCCCGGCGACCCAGCCCAGACCCGCGTAGAACACCGCCAGGCCAACCAGCCCCAGCCAGAAGGCAGGCACCGAATAGCCTAATAGGGCAAAGACGCGGATGACCTGATCGACCCAGGTGCCCTGCCGCGCCGCAGCCCAGACGCCCATGGGCACGCCCATCACAACACCAATGATGATGCCGAGCGTGGCCATCTCCAGCGTGGCGGGAAACACCCGCGCCAGATCGGACACAACAGGCCGGTTGGTGGAAACAGAGCGCCCCAGATCGCCCTGAAAGACGTCCGCCACATAGGAGAAAAACTGCACCACCAGCGGCCGGTCCAGACCCATGGCAACCCGTGCCGCGTCATATTGGTCCTGCGTGGCGCGATCCCCGACCACGGAGAGAACCGGGTCGATCGGCACCACACGCCCAATGAAAAAGGTGATTGCCAGAAGGCCGAGGAAGGTCAGCGTTGACACGATCGCAAAGCCTGCAAGCCCTTGCCCCCAGCGCAAAATTGCGCGTCCCGATCTTGCTGTGCTGGTCAAGTTATCCTGCCCTCCACATGGCCGTGGCGCACGGCGCTCTACCGACAGAGTGCCACCAAATTCACCTCCGACATAAATATTATTTTTCGCAAAAGCAAAAAATTTTTGCTTCACAATAATTTTTTTTCTAAGCTGGATAAAACAGGATCAGACGAAAGCCGCCAATGCCCCAGACCAGTGCCGCCTCCAAACCCGTCAAGACCCGCAACAGCGCAGGCCCGATGCTGGGGGCGCTGATCCGTAAGCGACGCAAGCAGATGGGGCTGACGCTTCAGGCTCTAGGCGATACCGCCGGCGTATCCGTCGGCTATCTGAGCCAGGTGGAGCGCGACAATGCCACCCCAACGCTGGGCACGCTGGCACAGATTGCCTCAGCTTTGGAGGTTGGGCTGGAGTATTTCATTGCCACGCCGAAACCCTCGGATGCGCTGACGCGGGCGACAACGCGCACGCAGTTTTCACTGGCGGGCTCTTCTATCACCTATGAGGCGCTCGGCGCGCAGTTTCCGGGTGCCGAATTGTCCAGCTATATCCTCCATGTGCCGCCCGGCTATGTCTCAGAGGAAGTCAGCCATGAGGGTGAGGAGATGCTCTATGTGCTGGAGGGAGAGATCGACCAGTCACTGGATGGGCAGGTGTTCCGTCTACAGGTTGGGGACAGCCTGCACTACAGCGGTCTGACCTCCCATTCCTGGAGCAATCCGACCGACCTGCCTGCCCGGCTGTTGTGGACCGGCACCCTCAGCGTTTTGCACAGCACCAACACACCGGACCTGCCCTGACCGATCCGTCAGGCATATAGAATGAACAAAACAGGGAGACACTGACATGAACCTCGTGAAATCCGCCTTGCTGGCCAGCGTGATGGCGCTGCCTCTGGCGAGCGGCGCTATCGCTGACACGCCCGCCAATGCGCTGATCGTGGCGCAAAACATCGACGATATCGTCGCCATCGATCCCGCTCAGGCCTATGAGTTCACCTCTGGTGAGCTGGTGACCAACCTCTATGATCGCCTTGTGCAATATGACGCCGAAGATCCCACCGTTCTGGCGCCCGGCCTTGCCAGCGCCTGGGAAATCGACGCCGCGGCCAAGACCATCCGCTTCACCCTGCGCGACGATGCGGTGTTCCACTCCGGCAACCCGGTGCGCGGTGAGGATGTGGTGTTTTCACTGGCGCGGGTGATCAAACTGAACCTGACGCCGGCCTTCATCCTGGCACAACTGGGCTGGACCGCCGAAAATGTCGATCAGATGATCACCACCGACGGCAACAGCGTCACCATCAAATACGAAGGGGATTTTTCCCCCGCCTTTGTGATGAACGTATTGGCCGCTCGCCCCGCCTCGGTGGTGGACAAAGAGGTGGTGATGGCCAATGCCGTGGACGGCGATATGGGCAATGGCTGGCTGAATGAAAACGCCGCTGGCTCCGGCCCGTTCAAATTGCAGGGCTACCGCCCCGCGCAGATGGTACGGCTGGCGGCCAATGCGGATTACTTCAAGGGCGCCCCCAAGATGGAGAGCGTCATCATCCGCCATGTGGCCGAAGCCGCTACGCAGGAGCTGCTGCTGGAATCCGGCGATATCGACATGGCCCGCAATCTGACACCCGACCAGATCCGCGGCTTTGACAGCGACACCATCAAGGTGGAGACTTACCCGCAAGCGGCGGTGCATTTCCTGTCCTTCAACCAGAAAACCGACAGCCTGACCGACCCTGCCGTCTGGGAGGCCGCGCGCTATCTGGTCGATTACAAGGGCATGACCGACACCATCATCAACGGCCAGATGGAGATCCATCAGGCATTCTGGCCCAAAGGTTTCCCCGGTTCCTACGATGAGACCCCGTTTGGCTATGACCCGGAGCGGGCAAAATCCATCCTCAGTGAGGCCGGGATTGAGACCCCGATCACCGTCTCGCTGGATGTGATCAATGCGGCCCCCTTTACCGATATGGCGCAGTCCTTGCAGGCGAGCTTTGCCGATGCGGGGATCAACTTTGAAATCCTGCCCGGCACCGGCAGCCAGGTGATCACCAAATACCGCGAGCGCAGCCATGAGGCGATGCTCTTGTATTGGGGCCCAGACTTCATGGACCCGCATTCCAACGCCAAGGCCTTTGCCTATAACTCCGACAACTCGGACGACAATTATGCGGCCACCACCACATGGCGCAATGCCTGGGCCGTGCCGGAGCATATGAACGCCAAGACCAAGGCTGCCCTGACCGAGGCGGATCCTGAAAAGCGTCTGGAGATGTACCGAGAATTGCAGGCAGAGGTGCAGAAAACCTCCCCCATCGTGATCATGTTCCAGGCCGCTTATCAGGTGGCAATGGATGCGGATGTCTCCGGCTATGTGAATGGCGCGACCTCCGACTTTGTCTTCTACCGTCTGGTGGAAAAGAACTGATCCCCCGGCGCCACTTGGCGCTTTCGCCTGCTCCCCTTATCCGGGGGCGGGCATCTGGGGCCGGCGCTGACATGAGCCGGCCCTTCTTTTCATCTTCCGACCTTGATCTGTGCAACGGATGAGGTCGCCCGCGTTACAGGAACCAACCCCATGACCACGCCCCCCTATGCAGACCGGCTGACCCGGCTGCGCCACCGCATGACAGAGACCGCCACCGATCTGGTGGTGCTTGGCCCCTCCAGCCATATGATGTGGCTGTCCGGCGTGAACCCCCATGGTGATGAGCGGCCCGTGCTGCTGATGGTCAGCCAGAGCCACGCGGGTTTTCTGATGCCGGGGCTAAACGCCGATGCGGCGCGCACATCAACCGATCTGCCATTTTGCTGCTGGTCGGATGATGAGGGCCCGGATGCAGCGCTTGCCAAGCTGCTCAGTGACTGCGGTGCCACGGCTGCTGGCCTGTCGGTGGTGCTGGATGAAACCATGCGCGCCGATTTTGCGCTGCGGGTTCTGGATGCAATGGACGCACCCAAGCGGCGCTTTACCGATGATACCGTGGGCCTGTTGCGCGCGATGAAGGACGACGCCGAATATGACGCGCTGAAGGCTGCGCATCTGTTGAATGATGCCGCCGTGACCGAGGCGTTTTCCCGTCTTGAAGAGGGCATGAGCGAGCTGGATGTGCAGGCGATCCTGCATGCCCATTACAAGGCCCACGGCGCCAGCGCGGAATTCACCATCGTCGGCTTCGGTGCCAATGGCGCCTTCCCGCATCACCACACCGGCGACACCAGACTGACCCGCGACATGGCGGTGTTGATCGACACCGGGTGCCGGTTGAACGGCTACCCTTCGGACATGACCCGCTGCGGGTGGTTCGGCACGCCGGAGGCCGAATATGAGCAGGTCTTTGAGGTGGTTGAGGCTGCGGTACAGGCCGCAGTCCAAGCGGCGAAACCCGGCGTGTGCGCCAGCGAGGTTGACCGCGCCGCGCGTGAGACAATTGCTGCCGCCGGATATGGTCCGCAGTTCCTGCACCGTACCGGCCACGGGCTGGGTATCGACGTGCATGAGCCGCCCTATATCACCGCCACCTCCGACGTGGAACTGCGCGCAGGCAATGTGTTCTCGATCGAACCGGGGATCTATCTCAAGGACCGCTTTGGCGTGCGGCTGGAAGAAATTGTGATCCTGCGCGACACCGGCGCCGAGATCCTGTCTGAGATGCCACGCGACATGCAACGGCGCTGAGACCAGATCATCTGCCAACCAAAAAATCAGGCGCACCCGCATCCGGGCTGCGCCTTTTCATATCCTCCGGCGTCTGGATTGCCTCAATACCTGTATCGAACGATGTTCAAACCGAACGTTCCAACAACTGATCAATAAGGGTCAGCAGCTCTGTCGGCTCAAACGGTTTCGTCAGTGTCGCCGTCGCGCCAAGATCTTTGGATGTGACCAACAACTGCTCCAACCCCCGGCGTTGCGTAGCCCCGGACATCGCAATAATCGGTGGAATCTTATACCCATCACGCGCCAGCCCTTGAAGGAAGGAAATAACCATCACGCCCCCATCCGGCACGGCGCGATTGTCTTTCTTCACGATCAGATCGGTGATGACCAGGTCAAAGCTGTATTCGTGGTACTGGGCAATCGTCTCAGTCGCATCCTCGCAGGTGATGGGGAAGTGGCCAGCCTGTTCCAGGGAGTCCTGCAACAGGCTGGCAAAGATCTCATCATCCTCAAGAACCAGTATATTGGCCATATCCATCGCTCCTCCGCAGTTGGGCGATACTGCCCTGAATCAGACATCAACGCGCTGCGGTTGTTCTCATAAACCTTTTACCTAGCGTCCGGGGTTTGATCAATTGTTGAGCCTTATAATGGTTGCTGAACCGGGACTGAGGTCAGTTTTGCCTGACATTCCCGACTGGTCGCTTATAACATGGCAACAATCCGCGATCCCAATCTGAGCCAGCGCGTTACGGAGCCTTCTAAATGGCGAGACCAGTCCGGTTCCTTTTGTCCTTTTTTGTGCTGACGATTCTGGCCCTGCCTTGCTGGTCACAGGACGCCCCTGATCCGCTGCGCATCGGGTTTCTACCAGTTCCCCCCTTTGCGCAGCGCGACGACCAGGGCGAAGAAACCGGATTTCTGGTGGCATTCGCGCAGGATCTCGCGACGGAGCTGGGGACCAGCATCACGCTGGTGCCGATGACGTCGAGCCACGATTTCGTGCAAGGGCAGGCTGACGGTCGTACTGATCTGATTGCCGGTGTCGCCCGACTGCCCGCACTACAGAACAGCAATTTGTTCTCAACACCGATTTCCAGCGAAACCCTTCGCCCCATGGTACGGACAGACATGGTACAGGGTCACTCCACCGCGACGCTCAGCGGTGTCCGGGTGGGGATCGTGCCACCAGCGGTCGGCTCTGAACAGGAGGCATTTCTCGCTCGCAATACCACGGTGAATTTCACCACCGCCGAAGCGGCTATTATGGCGCTTTTATTGGAGCGCATTGATGCCGTACTGATCCCTGAGCCGGTTGCCTTCAGTATCGCGAAATCCGCCAGAGTGGATGGTAGGGTCCGGTTTCTCAACCCTCCCCTGCGTGAGTTCAACCGCTTTGTTGCGCTACATGAAAGCCGGGCGGAATTGATGCCCGATATCGAAACCGCGCTTCAGAAGATGAAGGCGGACCGCCGTCTTGACGTGCTGCTCAAAAAGTACTTTCTGGATATTCCCCTGCCCGCTCCGGAGGTCCTGCGCGTTGGGGTGCGCCATTCGCCGCCCTATCAGTTCGTAGGCCCGAGTGGTGAGTTCTCCGGCTTTGGGGTGGAGGTGCTGCGACAGCTGGCCCGGCAAACCGGCCTCGAGCTAACATTCCAGCAAATCAGTGAGGACGAGTGGCAGCGCGGTCCGCAATCCGACACCTACGATCTCCTGCCTGCAGATCGGATCACCCCTGAGCGGCAGGCCCAAATGGATTACTCCCATCCTGTTCTGGCAGTGGATCAATCCGTCTATACCCGACCAGATGATGCGGAGCAATTTCGCCGGCCCCAGGACCTGAGCGGGCGTCGCGTTGCTGTGCGCGCTGACAACGCCGCAGCACTGGCGGCGGGCGCGGCCGAGGGTTGGCAACTTGTGACCGTGCCCCGCGCCTCCGACCTGATGGCGGCTCTATGGGCCGGACAGGTTGATGCAATCGTAGACCAGCCAGCCATTCTGGCGCTGGCGGCGTCAAGCCATAGCGATCTTGATACGTTGAGCGAAACCCAGCCCGCTCTGCTGCGCTATGACCGCGCGCCAGCCTTGCGGTTCGGCCTTGGTGAGGTCCGTGACAAGCTGGATCTGGCGTTATCTCAATATCTGGTTTCAACCGATTACACAGACCTGCGCCGCAAGTACTTCGAGCCACCAGTCTTCTGGACTTCGCAGCGGCTGAGCCTGCTCGGCTATGCCTTAGGTGGAGGGCTGCTGACGTTGCTAGGTGTCCTCGGTATGCACCAACTGCGCACGCGTCGACGCGCTGCGGGAGACGACGCCCGGCGCGCTACAGAGATCGCCGAGGTCCGGGATGAACTGGAAGTGGTGCTGAACGCAGCCACCAGCGGAATTATAGCCTTTGACCGGACAGGCCAGATCATTCGGATCAACCACCCCGCCCGCCATATGCTCGGAGATACCTCGGCTGAGACGCCATTTGTCTGGCCCAAGGCGATCAGTTTTCTTGACACCGGTACCCTCACCCCACTGGATGCCAGCGCCGATCCGCTGCAACGCGCCCGATCAGGCCATGTTCTGTCAGGAGAAACCCATCTGCTGCGGCGTAGCGCCAACCGCGACGACCATCGATATGTCCGGGTCCGCAGCGCAGTACCGAAAAATGAACAGCATGGTGTGGCCTTGGTCTTGGTGCTGGACGATGTCACCAGCGAGGAGCGCAACCGGCAGGTTAACGACCGCAGGAACAGGCTGGATGCGCTGGGTGAGCTGACGGGTGGTATTGCCCATGATATCAACAACCTTCTGGCCTCGCTGCTCTATGCCGTGGATCTGGCGGGAGCCGCAACCACCGCCGATCAGCGGGCACGGTTCCTTGGCACTGCGACAACCACGATCACCCGGGGGCGCCGATTGACCACGCGGCTGCTGGCCTTTGCCAAACGCCAGCCCGGTTTTGCCATGGCCAAACCGGTTCAGGAGACTCTGGCAGAGTTCCACGAGTTGATCCGCCCGATGCTTGAGTCGCGGATTGAGATAGAGGTGCTGGAGGCCGATCCCGACCTGCTGGTCTATTGCGATCCCGCACAGTTGGAGACTGCCCTGATGAATCTGGTTCTCAACAGCCGTGATGCCATCATGAGCAGCGGTGATGGTTCCTGCATCACCCTCAGAGCCCGCTCAGTGCCCGCCCCGCAGGGTCGCCCTGATACCAAACCGGATGGACACGATAGAGAGCTGGACACGTCTGATTCCGCCGCAGAGTATCGCTATGTTGAACTCTCCGTCACGGATGATGGTCCCGGCATGAACGACGCCACGCTGACCCGCTGCACCGACCCTTTCTTTACCACCAAAGACGGCAATTCTGGCACCGGGCTGGGGCTCTCAATGGTGTATGGCTTTGCCCGCCATTCAAACGGAGACTTGCGGGTCTATTCTCAGCAGGGCAGCGGCACCACAGTACAATTGACGCTGCCGCGCAGCTTCGATCTAAGCCTTTCCAAAGCCGACCTGATCGCCGCGCCTCTGGAGAAAGGCACCGGTGAGATCATTCTGCTCGCGGAGGATGAACCAGATCTTCGCCTGATGACACGCGATATGCTCGTAACGCTCGGGTACTGCGTGCTGCCGGTCGGGTCCGCGCAACAGGCGCTGGAGCTGATGCAGGACGGCAGCCAGTTCGATCTTCTTCTGACGGATGTCGTGATGCCAGGCGCCATGGGCGGCTTCGAACTAGCCAACCGCATCCGCCAGGTCCACCCGACAATACCAGTGATCTACACCTCCGGTTTCACCGGATACACCCCGAATGAGATGGGCCCAGTCACGGCCCCGCTACTGCAAAAACCCGTCCACCCAAGGGATCTGGCAGCGGCCCTCGCTGCGGCTTTGCAACGATAGGACCATCCACTTAGCCACCGCTGTATAAGAGCACCGCTGTCGGTCTTGCAGGTTGCAGGCATGGAGAAGGCCGCTGATCAAACGGCATGGCTGGAGTAGTTCTCAGCGAGGATCGCAATTGCGGCTGCGCAAAACCCTACAGTCACGCCCCGCAAAATAAGAGTATTATTCAAGTTAGAGAAATTTTCACGCCTTTTTACCTATTCTACTGATGCTTACAGGAGGATCCGCTCCTAGGTACTGCCCCAGTTTTGAATGATTTGTGATCGGAAGATAACTTCCAGATGAGAAAATATAAGGGATTAAATATATATGCCCATCGCCCAGGAAAAATCACCGCCCGCCCAGCACCACAAGACATCCGAGAGTTCACAGATCGCCCAGTGGAACCAAAAAAAAGAGCTGCGACGCCAGGTGTTTTCTGCAGGTATGAAACTAAGACAACACACGCCGGTATACTTAAGCGAGGGTATTTTCAGCCAAACTGAGAAAAAAAACCAAATAGATCACATCAATCTGAAGTCGATCGAGCACTTTGACGCCGACACGATCTATATTTTAAACAACAATGACATCGCTAAAATTGGTATGCAGAAATATGCACGTATGTTTGCCAACCAGCCGCGTGCGCATGTATGCATCTGGGATTTTGACAATCATCACCAGATTTCTGAGTCAGTGAATTTTGCGCTTTTTTCTGATTTTTATATACCTTGTCATCCGCATAACAATGAAACTTATGCGCAGATGACAACAGCCATGGGCTCACCGGTCAGCGCAGCGGTCATCCAGTGGTCCCGGGCCTACCTAGAGGAGCACCGTGATCACTTCCTGACCATCACCAGAGATACCGAGCCGCTTGGGCGCCACATCCTCCACCCACAATTTCCTGAACGTAATTCGATGCTTGAGAGGCTGAGCGAGCATTTCAAGCATGTCGGAGCAGCTCCGCAGACCTACCATGGGAGGACGGAACTGGATCGACTAGATGAATGGGCCGCCCATATGAGCCATTGGATCATTCCGACTCGCAATGATCTACCTATACGTGCATTTGACGCGCTGATTACCGGTGGTGTGCCAATCCTACCCGCTAGCCTGAAAGAGCTGCCAGCCTTGTCGGCACTGCAGGAGCATCTATTCTACTTTGAGGAAAGTGATCTAGAAAATCCGAAAGCGGTTACTGAGGCAGCCAATGCTCACTTCTGCAAGCAAGGAGAGGCTGGTGTGATCGCCCGTCATGAACTGGCTATGGAAACCAGCCATGTGGATATCCGTGTCCAAGAGATCCTGGCGCAGATCTACGGGCACCTCAGCCTTGCCAATTGATCGCGACGGGCTCTCCCATTCTGCGCGCCGAGCGTGAAATTGCATCAAGACTGTGCATGACATCTTTGGCCGCACTCAGAGGGGACGCATTCCTGGACACTCCGCGGATCATATCGACAAACGCGCGCAGCTCCCGCGAAAGCGGGAGCTCATTCTCATAGGTTAAGGGCTGGCAAACGCCTTCTTGAAAAAGCAGAACCTTATGTGCCGCCTTGTCATCAAAGATAAGCCTCCCATCACGTCCCTCTGCAATGAGTCGAAACGCAGCAGACGATGCCAGCCAGCTGGCTTCCAGATCAAATCGTCGTCCTTGATACAAAA
The DNA here is from genome assembly GCF_000511385.1 of Phaeobacter gallaeciensis DSM 26640. Lineage (NCBI taxonomy): Bacteria > Pseudomonadati > Pseudomonadota > Alphaproteobacteria > Rhodobacterales > Roseobacteraceae > Phaeobacter > Phaeobacter gallaeciensis. The sequence goes on along the minus strand of NC_023137.1, from coordinate 564,342 downwards.
GCTGCGCAACAACATGCAGCGGACGGTCCCTACCCCGAAGGCTATAGGCCCTGGCTTGATCCGCAGGCGAGCCGAAGATCTGCCGAGCCATAGACAACGGGTGCGGCAACCAATCCCATATCACTGACGTATCATCGCGCGGGTTGTTGTTGGCGCAATACGCCCTTACCGACTGGATCGACCCGATCTGCGGGAGTGCCGCGCAGAAGGCTTCGGCTGCCGGATTAAACCGGTGCAGGTGACCGGCAAAAACGGCGCCCCCGGCGGCCTCTGCGGCGACTTCCAGCCGAAGGAAATCCTCGATCCGAGTCGCCAATGGTTTTTCAACAAAACAGGGCACGCCAGCTTCCACGAATGGAAGCACTGAAGAAACATGATCTTGGCTCTTGTTCGCGATGATGACACCATCGATCATGGGTTCTGGGTGGGTCACAGGCACCCAGTCGACATCTGGCAGGGTGTCCAGGGTCGCGCTGATGTTGCGCGCCCAAGCCCCCCGCCCGACCAAGCCCAACACCACCATGTGGCGTTAGCCTGCCAGTTTCACGTTCGCATCGGGTTCAAAATCGATGTAGCTGCGTTCATGCCGCGCCCAGTCGATAAACCTGTGCAAACCATCTTCAACATTCACTTCAGCGGTATACCCAAAGGTCTCCCGTGCTTTAGTGATGTCAGGGCATCGTCGATTTGGCTCACCCGCCGGATAAGTGTCTGGGTAGTCGATGGTGGAAAATGTCGCGCCTGGCACCAGTCTTGGGTACATTGCTGCCAACTCGTTCATCGAGATTTCGTTGTCAGGATTGCCAATATTGTAAGCTTCACCAAGCTCACCTTGCAGGAGCGTCATCAGAAAACCGTAGATGGCGTCGGTGATATAGCAAAAGGTTCGAGTTTGCAGACCGGTACCATGCACTGGAATAGTGCGTCCATTCAGCGACTGATAGGTGAACATGGGAATAACACGGCGGTCATTGTGCCCCATGCCGGGGCCGAACACGTTGAAAGGACGTACGATCTTTGTCGGGACACCGTGGTGTTCCTGATAAATAGTGCAGAGCGTTTCACCTAGGCGTTTTGACTCATCATAGCAGGCCCGCGGACCAACAGTTGATACATTGCCATAGTAATCTTCTTTGATCGGAACCGCACGCGGGTCTGGGTCGCCATAGATCTCAGAAGAGCTGAAGAACAAAAAGCCCTCAAGTTCCTTGTTGCTCGCCGCCAGATTTAGAAGGTTGCGTGTGCCATGCACGGCACTTTCAATGGTCTCCAATGGGTAACGCATATAGTATACCGGCGAAGCAATGCCTGCCCCATGGATAATAAAGTCGATATCCTCACGTACAGGCAGTGGATGTGTCACATCGGCCCAAACCTGCATTATCTGGGGATCATTCGCGATACTGTCGTCGAGATTTTGGGTGCCGGTAATGTAGTTGTCGACAGAAATGACCTTGCAAGGCTTGTGTAGCACCTCTTGGTTCAGCTTTTGGAAAACCTTGAGGAAATGCTTCCCCAAAAAGCCAGCCCCACCAGCAAGCAGGATAGTTTTTCCTGAAAACCGTTGAGCATTCGTTCCGAGGCGTTCGACAATGCGTTGAATTTCTTGAGACATATTGTCCCCCATTCTAAATTTCAGGAAGCTTTGAGTTCAACAAGCGGAATAGGCATGTAATAATCATAGGCGTTGCCGGTTTTTTCCCGAATGTCATCGATATATTCGTAAGCAAAGACCACAAGCACTTCAGGTTGATAGGTCTCGAGTTCAGAGGCCGCGACCACCGGGATATGTGCCCCGGGAGAGGTACGCCCCTGCTTCAGCGGGCTGTCGTCGACGGTAAAGGGAAGCAACTCACTATCAATACCGCCGAAATTCGTGATTGTTGAAAGCCGAGCTGGCGCACCATAACCGGCCACTTTTACACCAGCGTCCCGCCAGCTCTTCAGTCCAGCCACCAGATTATCGGTCAACGACCGGCAGCGCTGTCCAAAATCCATTAGTGCTTCGGAGTTCAAGACCTCCAATTCGGTGGCAATCAACTCATCAAGCTCTGATGCTTGGCTGCCGGCCGCCTCGCGCATTAACGTGAACCGAAGAGACCCCCCATGTTGGGCGACCGGTTCCACCTGCGTGATCACCATACCGTGCTTGCCGAACAGAGTTTTCATCGAAGAGATCGAATAATAGAAGATCCTATCCAGGTAGAAACGTTCATACTGCAATTGATTGATCATATTGAGGATATATTCGACCTCAATCACCAGCTTGCCCGTTTCAGCCAGCAAGATATCCGCAGCCCGGATAAACTCATCTGGGGCATCAAGATGGGTGAATACGCTACTTGCCACAATCACATCGGCTTCACCATGACTGTTGACAATCTGTCTTGCCGAGGCCTCGTCAAAGAACGCACAGATTGTTTCCAGTCCCTCGTCATTGGCGATTTTAGAGACATTCACTGAGGGCTCTATTCCGAGGGCGCATACACCAAGTTGTTTCAACGGTCGTAGCAGCACGCCATCATTGGAACCGATATCAACTATGAATTCAGCGCCTTGTAGATCTTCAGCCAATGCCTCGAAGTGGCGCACAAGGCCTCCATTGACCGAACTCAAATAGTAGTAATCCTCAAACATGAGGGCCCGTGGAACCATTTCCCCCAGCTGAACATTCTTGCAAGTCACGCAAAAGAACACCTCAAGGGAGAAAAATTTCTCTTCTTCGAAATCAGTTGGCCGGGGGTATTTATTCGCCAAAGGCTGACGACCCAAGTCTATAAATTTAACTAGGTTTTCCTCTTGGCAGAGAGAGCAGCACATAGACATTGGCGTTCCTTGACAAATGAATCCAACAGATGCCAACTTTGTAGACTTGTCGGCAGCTTGGCTTGGCATCAGATCTACTGAATCAATTATAATAAAGGGTAAAAGGCCTTTTAAATTGCACCCAGTTTGTCCAAAGGGTCGTCACTCATTGGATCTGTCGCGAAGTCGTGCCGCTGCATTAACCATCTGTTGCGTTGAAAAGAAAAACACAGATGGCACCACGACCCGCCGAAGTGCTTCGTTCGAAAGCTGTTTTATCAGTGTTAACACGCAGGTTTCCGCATAAACAGATAACTGCGCCGCTTTCAGCGTCAGCATCTCGAGGCTGTACCCATGGATACAGCGAGATCTGCGTCCCCCTGGCCCCTCCACCAATCCAATCTTCAACGTGAGATCGCTGAGCTGCGGAAAGGTCACCTCACGACGGCTGAACATCCTGCACTTGGTTGGCGTCAGGGCTTCTTTGTCATTGACCCAATAGGCCCCCAGATGGGCTGAATTTTGGACAGAGAAGCTACATTGATCGGTCAGGCTTGCCCGACGATGTGCCGTCATTCTATTGCAGGACTATTGGGGAGCTCATGGCAACTCTGAGCAAGGAAGTCGCTGACGCCGCGGCTCCAAAGTGCCTCGTTTTCTTCCGCGGGGTTTCCGTTGCTTCCAGCGCCGTTGTTCCAAACACGGAAAGCCGCCCGGAGACGACTGTAAGTATTTGTTATTGCTTGCTTAAGTTGGTTGCGGGAGTAGGATTTGAACCTACGACCTTCAGGTTATGAGCCTGACGAGCTACCGGGCTGCTCCATCCCGCGGTATATTTCCAGATCACGTTTTTTGTGATTAGGAAGGTGTCCCTTCAGCTGGGATATCTGAAGGTATTTTTGATCGTTTAGATTTATGGATTTTACTAGGTTTGGCGGTGACCTACTCTCCCACGCCTTAAGACGCAGTACCATCGGCGCAACAGTGCTTAACTTCCGGGTTCGGGATGGGACCGGGTGTTTCACTTGCGCTATGACCACCAAACCGAGGAAAATCCATATTCGCGACGTTTTTATTTTGAGACGTCGCGGAGATACAATCGACATGAAGTCCATGTTTTAGTTTTGCTTTTGGTTCATTGTGTCACTGCCTGTTACTGGAACAGATCAAGCCTATCGGGCGATTAGTACCGGTCAACTGAATGCATTGCTGCACTTACATCTCCGGCCTATTGACGAGGTGGTCTACCTCGGCCCTCAGGGATACCTTGTTTTGAGGGGGGCTTCCCGCTTAGATGCCTTCAGCGGTTATCCTGTCCGATCATAGCTACCCTGCACTGCTGCTGGCGCAACAACAGGTCCACCAGTGGATCGTTCACCCCGGTCCTCTCGTACTAGGGGCAACTCCTCTCAAGTATCCTACACCCACGGCAGATAGGGACCGAACTGTCTCACGACGTTCTAAACCCAGCTCACGTACCTCTTTAAACGGCGAACAGCCGTACCCTTGGGACCTGCTCCAGCCCCAGGATGAGATGAGCCGACATCGAGGTGCCAAACACTGCCGTCGATATGGACTCTTGGGCAGTATCAGCCTGTTATCCCCGGCGTACCTTTTATCCGTTGAGCGATGGCCCTCCCACTTGGGACCACCGGATCACTATGGCCGACTTTCGTCTCTGCTCGACTTGTCAGTCTCGCAGTCAGGCTGGCTTCTGCCATTGCACTCAACGAGCGATTTCCGACCGCTCTGAGCCAACCTTCGCGCGCCTCCGTTACGCTTTAGGAGGCGACCGCCCCAGTCAAACTACCCGCCACGCAGGGTCCCGGATCCGGATAACGGACCGCGGTTAGACATCAAGAGTGCGAAGGGTGGTATCTCAAGGGAGGCTCCACCGGAACTAGCGTTCCGGTTTCGATGCCTACCACCTATCCTGCACATCACAATCCTGATGCCAGTGCGAAGCTGTAGTAAAGGTGCACGGGGTCTTTCCGTCTAACCGCGGGAAGCCTGCATCTTGACAGGCAATTCAATTTCGCTGAGTCGATGTTGGAGACAGCGGGGAAGTCGTTACGCCATTCGTGCAGGTCGGAACTTACCCGACAAGGAATTTCGCTACCTTAGGACCGTTATAGTTACGGCCGCCGTTTACCTGGGCTTCAATTCGGAGCTCTCACCCCTCCTTTTAACCTTCAGGCACCGGGCAGGCGTCAGACCCTATACGTCGTCTTGCGACTTCGCAGAGCCCTGTGTTTTTAATAAACAGTCGCCACCCCCTGGTTTGTGCCCCCAGCTCCAAGTTGCCTTGGAACCGGGCCTCCTTCTCGCGAACTTACGGAGGTATTTTGCCGAGTTCCTTCAACATCGTTCTCTCAAGCGCCTTGGTATTCTCTACCAGTCCACCTGTGTCGGTTTAGGGTACGGTCTCATGGAGGGCTATTTCCAGGGACTGATCAGCAGCCCATTCAATCCGATAAGGATGAACTACCTTCACAATCCGTCACATCCTCCTGGCCTAGGAATATTAACCTAGTTCCCATCGGCTACGCCTTTCGGCCTCGCCTTAGGGGCCGGCTTACCCTGCTCAGATTAGCTTTAAGCAGGAACCCTTGGACTTTCGGCGAGAGTGTCTCTCACACTCTTTGTCGCTACTCATGTCATCATTCTCGCTAGTGATCTCTCCACGGGATCGCTCACGCGCCCGCTTCATCGAAAGCCTCTTGTCTCCAATGTGTCCGAAGACACTAAGGAGACATGAGACTATGTCACACTACGCTCTGCTACCATGCACTATGTGCATCCTAAGCTTCGGCTCATGGCTTGAGCCCCGTTACATCTTCGCCGCAGGACGTCTTAATTAGACCAGTGAGCTGTTACGCTATCTTTAAAGGATGGCTGCTTCTAAGCCAACCTCCTGGTTGTTTTGGACATCCCACCTGCTTTCCCACTTAGCCATGAATTAGGGGCCTTAGCTGTAGGTCAGGGTTGTTTCCCTCTCCACTACGGACGTTAGCATCCGCAGTGTGTCTGCCATCTAGTACTCCCGGGTATTCGGAGTTTGGTTAGGATCAGTAAGCCTGTGGGGCCCCATTACCCATCCAGTGCTCTACCCCCCGGGGTATTCGGATGACGCTCTACCTAAATAGATTTCGCAGAGAACCAGCTATCTCCGAGTTTGATTGGCCTTTCACCCCTAGGCACAGCTCATCCCGATCTTTTTCAACAGATGTGGGTTCGGTCCTCCAGTGCATGTTACTGCACCTTCAACCTGGCCATGCCTAGATCACTCGGTTTCGGGTCTGATCCCACGAACTCATGCGCCCTATTAAGACTCGCTTTCGCTGCGCCTACACCTAACGGCTTAAGCTTGCTCGTGAGACCAAGTCGATGACCCATTATACAAAAGGTACGCTGTCAGCCCTCAAGGGGCCTCCAACTGATTGTAGGCGTTCGGTTTCAGGTACTGTTTCACTCCCCTCGTCGGGGTGCTTTTCACCTTTCCCTCACGGTACTGGTTCGCTATCGGTCAGTAAGGAGTACTTAGCCTTCGAAGGTGGTCCTCCGATCTTCAGACAGGATTTCACGTGTCCCGCCCTACTTAATACGTCCTATCATGCTTCATATACGGGGCTATCACCCACTATGGCTGTGCTTCCCAACACATTCTATTCACACTCAAGGCTCGGCTGGTCCCCGTTCGCTCGCCGCTACTAGGGGAGTATCATATTGATGTCCTTTCCTCCGGGTACTTAGATGTTTCAGTTCCCCGGGTTTGCTCTTAAAACCCTATGTATTCAGGTCTTAAGTACCTGATTAAGCTCATTATTGATAGCAGAGCTAACAATAACGAACTGTCAGGTGGGTTCCCCCATTCGGAAATTCATGGATCAAAGCCTATTCTCAGCTCCCCATGACTTATCGCAGAGTATCACGTCCTTCATCGCCTCTTACTGCCAAGGCATCCACCAAACGCCCTTCTCGCGCTTGATCTGGTCCAGAAAAAGACAGTGAACTGTCACGCCACAGAAGCTGGTAAG